>NZ_JAAAHS010000131.1 GCF_009908195.1 Streptomyces boluensis
CCCGAGCACCAGCACGCCGACGCCCACCGGAAAGTCCTCCTGCGGCGACAAGTCCACGCCATGCGCGCCGAGTTCGACACCGCCGACCTCCGAGCCGCCCCCTTCGGAGCCCTCGCCACCGTCACAACCCCCACCGAGCAGCGCCGCCCCGCCCTCGTCCGCTCCTCCGGCGAGCTCTCCGGCGGCTCAGTAGCGCCCGGCCTCCAGCGTCACCACATCGAGGCAGTCTCGAAGGGGTCCGGTCCGTGGAACCGTGGCGCCTCCCCGGCTGTGCACCCGAATACTTCACCAGCGCAATCGGAAACATGACCAGCGGATACACCCGCACGGAATCCTGAGTCAATTCTTAGACGTTAGCGACAGGATGACCCTGCGCTGGGCAGCATTAATGAGCACCACCTCCACTTCGACCGATTCTCCGACCTCGAACGCTCGCCCACTTTCCTTGACCATTGCGACCGGGATGAGCCCCAATACGTTTTGGGGAAAGCGCACGAAAACCCCCATCGGCGCAGCTTTGGACACCGTACCCGTGATGCACTCCCCCAGTTGCGTGCGCGCAAAATCGAGAAATGGGTCAGGGTACAGATCTTTGACCGAGACAGACGCCTGCCTGCGGTTCAGATCAACGTCGAGGACTTGAACGGTTACCTTCTGCCCCTCTCGCACCACTTGAGATGGATGCTCGAAGTAGTCCCACGACAGATTGGGAGCCGTGATCACGCCAGGAGCGCCGTCGACATCGACGAATGCCCCGAAATCGGCAACCGCCGTGACGGTCCCGGTACACACCTGCCCAATCTCCAGCATCTCGAGGGCAGTTCGAGCGGGTTCGTTTGAGCCGATCTTCAATTCGGACTCCTTCCCATCTATCCGAACAGGCGTCACCTCTACCTGCAGCACCGGTAAAGTGACCTGACACTGAACCAGTCGACGCGCAGAAGACGGACTGGTCGACAGAGTTGCACGCGCATGCAGCGGGCCCAGCTCGCACTACACACTCATCAAGACGGCCATCAGTCGATACCATCCAGGCGACCTACCGACGGCTCTAAGACAACTCACCCTGCAAGCCGCCGAGTTCACTGACAGAAGCGCCCCACCCGAGTTGCCGTCCCCGACGCGGACACGACCGGGCCGATGCAATCCAATGGCAGCAACCCACGCTTAACCGTTGGCGCGCATGGAGGCGAGCAGGACCGTAAGCCCGCGTAGCGACGTACGGCTACCACCGACAGGCCGAGTTGGTCGCACTTTCTCCGCGACCACGTTGGAGCACTGGGATGCAAGCCGACCATGCGTTGAAAATCTGCCGGGCACACACACGTAGGCACCGAACCCGGCACCGAGCACCCGACTCGGCCGCCGCCCACGCGGCCCGTCAGACCACAGCGAGCCGCTCCACCAGCAGCTCCACCCTCCACTCGGCGTCCTCCCGCGGCAGCCGTCCCGCTCGGGTCAGGGTGGCGAGCCCGTGCAGGGCGGCCCAGAACGTCTCGGTGAACAGCGCCTGGTCGACACCGTCCCCGGCGACCTCGCCCAGGCACTCAAGGAGCGCGGCGAAGGCGTCCTTCAGCGGCTCCGGAGTGTCCTCCTGCGCGTAGGCCAGACCGCCGTCGAGCTGGAACAGGGCGTCGTAGACCGCGGGGTTGCGCTCAGCGAAGTCGAGGTAGGCGCGGGCGAGGGCGGCGACCCGGCCGCGCGGGCCGTCCGCGGCGGCGGTCGCGGCCCGCATCGCCACGGCCATCTCGGTGGCGCCCTGAAGGGCGACGGCGCCGATGATCTCGCGCTTGCCGCGGAAGTGGCTGTAGAGGACGGGCTGGCTGTACTCGATGCGCTCGGCGAGCCGGCGGGTGGTGACCGCGTCCCAGCCCTGCTGCTCGGCGAGTTCACGTGCGGTCTCCACGATGAGCCGCTCGCGGGCCGCCCGTTCACGTTCCTTGCGTTCCTGTACCGACATGAATCGGACCCTAGCACCGCTAGCCAAACAAGCGGCAGCAGGGCCAGCGTCGCCCGCGTCGGCCAGCAGGGCGAGACCCCGCGAGGGGGCCGGATGCTCGGCGCCGCGATGACGCTCTCACCCTGCGCCACTACGAACGCGCCGGGCTGATCGAACGAGTCGGCCGCACCACCGTCACCGAACGCCTCGCCATGCCCCGCGAACACCAGTTTCCGGTCGCGTTCACCGCCCGGCAGAGCCGGTGCCGCACACCGGCTCCCAGAGGAGAGGCAGGAAAACATGGAGAAGACCCCGGCAGGGAGCGGCGCGGCGTGCGGGCCTGCTGCCCGTTATCGGCCTGAAAGGGGGCCGGCGCGGCAATCTGGCCGAGACCAGCCCGTTGGCTCGCTTCTGAGATGGACATGCTGACGTCGAGCGGTTCGGACGAGAAAGCCAGCGACCTCTGGGGATACGAGGCTTCATGACTGTTTCCAACCCGCACCTCAAGACCGGCACGTCCCGCGCGGATGACCCGCCGGAAGACTGTCCGGAGAACAGATACTCCACAGCACCCGAGCAGGCCGAGCCGTGTGACCATCAGCGTGCTCACATCACTGACTCCCGTTTCCACGGCGGGGGTTACGCCACCGCGGCGAGCCGGCGGATCTTCTGCGACCAGTGCCGGCTGCAGCGCTGGCTCTGGGTCGAAGCGGCGCTGGCGTCGTGCCAGGAGCGGCTGGGGATCGTCGCCCCGGGCACCGCCGCACAGCTGGCCCGCGCGTGCGAGCCGGGCCGCATCGACCTGGCCGCCCTGGCACCCGAGTTCCGCCGCACCGGTCACTCGCTGGTACCGCTGCTGCGCGGCCTGGAAGCGGCGTGCGAGGGCGCCTCGGGAGAGATGGTGCATCTCGGGGCGACCACCCAGGACATTCAGGACACGGCACAGTCCCTGGAGGTTCGCGAGGTACTCGCGGAAGTGGACGCCGGGATGCGGACCATGACGGTGACCCTGGCCGACCTCGCGGTGCGGCACCGGAACAGTCTGATGCCGGGGCGCACACACGGGCAGCCGGCGCTGCCGACCACGTTCGGGCTCAAGGTCGCCGGCTGGCTGGACGAACTCCTGCGGCACGCGGAACGCCTTGAGCAGTTACGCCCGCGGGTCCTGACGGCCCAACTGTCCGGTGGTGTCGGCACCATGGCGGGGTTCGACGGACGAGGGCGCGAGCTGCTCGACATGTTCGCCAGGGACCTGGAGCTGAGTGTGCCCGAGGTCGGCTGGCATGCCGCCCGGGACCGGGTGGCCGAGTTCGGGGCCGCGTCGGCCATGCTCACGGGAACGCTGGCCCGTATCGCCGACGAGATACGTGTGCTGTCGCGGCCCGAGGTCGGTGAGGTGTCCGAAGGGTGGCAGTACGGCCGGGTCGGCAGCAGCACGATGCCGCACAAACGCAATCCGGAACGTTCGGCCCAAGTGGTGCTGCTGGCCCGTCTCGCCCGCTCCAATGCCGCCCTCGGGATCGAGAGCATGGTGCAGGAACACGAGCGGGATTCGCGCGGCCTGCGGATGGAGTGGGTCGCGGTGGCCGACGTCTCGCACTACACGCTGGCCGCGCTGGACATACTGAACGACGTGCTGTCGGGCCTGCAGGTCGACAGCGGGCGGATGGCGGCGAACGCGTGGACCGCGGCCGAATCCCTGTGCACGGAAGCGGTGATGCTGGCCCTGGCTCCCTCGATCGGCCGGCAGAGCGCGCACGTCCTCGTGTACGAGCTGAGCCAGCGAGCCCAGAGCACGGGCAAACGGCTGCGCGACTGCCTTCTGGCCGACGCCACCGTCACCGCGCAGTTGTCCGCCGCCGAAGTGGACGACCTTCTGGACCCCTCGCGTTATCTGGGCGAATCACGGGAGCTGACCGACCTTTCGGTGGACCGGGCGCAGAAGTGGCTGGCATCCACGCAACCGTCGCGAACACAGCCGTCGCGAACACAGCCGCCGGGCACCGGAGTTCCGAAGGGGGCGCACGCATGACGGGGCTGCTGCGCTTCGACGGGGACCGGGCGACCGAGGCCGACACGGAAGCCCACGCCCCCGACATGGTCGCCCAGCGCGCGCACCTGCGCCGCCAGCTCGGCGTCCGGCCCGGACACCGGGTCCTGGACATCGGATGCGGGCCCGGCTACCTGCTGTCCGAGCTTCGCCGCGACCTCGGCCCCACGGGGCGGATCTACGGCATCGACATCAGCGAGTCCATGCTGGAACTGGCCCGGGAACGGTGTGCCACCGACTCCGCGCCGGGAGCTGTCGACCTGCGCACCGGGCGCGCGGAGCAACTCCCCTTCCCGGACGCGACGTTCGACGTGGCCGTCGCGGTGCAGGTCTATGAGTACGTCGAGGACATCGAGCGTGCTCTGGACGAACTCTTCCGGGTGCTGCGGCCCGGTGGCCGTGCGGTGATCCTGGACACCGACTGGGACTCGCTGGTGTGGCGCTCGGCCGATCGCGAGCGGATGCGGGACGTCCTGGAACTCTGGGAGGACCACGTCGCCCATCCGCGCCTGCCGCAGCACCTTGGACCTCTGCTGCGCAGGGCCGGATTCCAGGAGGAGCCCCTGACCACACTGACCTTCGTCGACCGGGAGCTCGACCCGAGCCGATACAGCTACTGGCAGGTCGGGTTCATCGAGGCGTTCCTCGCCGACCACCCCAGGGCGCGTACGGAACAGACCCGGGCCTGGAGCGACGAACTGCGTGGCCTGGCCGCGGCGGGCAACTACTTCTTCAGCCTGGGCAGGTACGCCTTCACTCTGCGTAGGCCGCCTGCGTAAGCCACCCGGACGCTGACCGGGAGCGGTGGCCGACCGATCGCCTGGCCGGCCACCGCTGCCGCGCGCGGGCGGGCGGGCGCACTGCTGGGGTGTTCAGCCGCGCAGGCGCTCGAATTCGCGCAGAAAGCCGGCCAGTGCCCGGACCCCGTCCTCGGGCATGCCGTTGTAGACCGAGGCGCGTACGCCGCCGACCGTCCGGTGACCGGCCAGGCCGAAGAGGCCTTCGGACTCGGCCAGCGCCACGAACTCGCCCGTCAGGGAGTCGTCGGCGAGGCGGAAGACGATGTTGGTGATGGAGCGGTGCTCCGGATGGGCCGTGGGGCGGTAGAAGGACGACCGGTCGAGTTCCCCGTAGAGGAGACCGGCCTTGGCTTCGTTGCTTCGCTCGACCGAGGCCAGACCGCCCTGGTCCCGGATCCACTCCAGGACCAGGGACAGGACGAACACGGCGAAGGTGTTCGGTGTGTTGTCGAGTGAGCGCGTCTCCGCCTGGACGGCATAGTCGAGCAGCCTCGGCGTGCGGGGCAGGGCCTGCCCGATCAGGTCGTCCCGGACGGTGACCAGAGCCATGCTGGAGGGCCCCAGGTTCTTCTGGAATCCCGCGTACACCACACCGAACTGCGTGTGATCGATGCTGCGGGACAGGATGTCGCTCGTTGCGTCGGCCACCAGCGGCGCCGGCAGGTCCCGCGGAAAGGTGTTCCAACGCGTCCCGTAGACCGTGTTGTTACTGGTCAGGTGGATGAACGCGGCGTCCTGAGGGCAATCCCGCTCCCGTACGGACGGAATGCGGTCGAATGCGGTGGCCACGCTGCTGGCGACCGTCTTCGCGGTGCCGTAGCGCGCCCCCTCACGAGACGCCTGCTGGGCGAAGAGTCCCGTTTCCACGTAGCCGGCGGTGCGGGTGGTGGACCGGCCGATCAGGTTGAGCGGCACGGCGGAGCACTGCATACGTGCACCGCCGTGCATGAAGAACAGATGGTGGTTCTCGGGAAGTGCGCACAGCCGGCGGAAGAGGGTTTCGACGGTCTCCAGGATGCCCGCGAACCGTGGGCCCTTGTGGCTGATCTCGACGACCGAGGCTCCGTCCTCCGCATGTGCCAGGAACTCCTCGCGTATCCGCGTCGCCACTGGGCGGGGCAGGGTCGCCGGCCCGGCGCAGAAGTTGTACGCGTGCCGGGGCGGCGTGGCGGATATCGGGGACTGCTCGGTCACGTCATCACATCCTCAGAGTCTCGACCAACGCCTCGATTCCCTCGGCACGCAGACACGCGACGGCATCCGAGGCGGGGTTCGTCCTGTCCCGCAGCCGCCTGGCCAGCGGTTCCAGCTCCTCGACCGGTGCGGCCTTACCTCGCCGGAGCCCTTCGTCCGCGACGACGAACGCCTGTCGCGCCCACTGGCCGATCGGGGCGCCGGCCACTTCGGCCCCCCACCCCTGGGTCTGGACCTGAGGCATGGCCGCACGCGACCGGGCGAGGGTCCAAGGGTGAAAGAGCTTCTCGCACTGCTCGATGTTCTCCAGCCAGCCCAGGATCATGGCCAGCCAGGAGAAGGTCTCCTGCCGGCTCATCGTGGGCAGGTGCCGGACCTCGACGAACGTGTCGCGCCCGCCGTTGCGCAGGACCGACTCGGGCCGCTCGGCCTGCACTGCGGCGAGGACCTCCGCGACGCTGCACGTATCGTCCAGCTGCATCCTGACGCGCACCGCGGGCCAGTAGAAGACGAGGCCCATGGCCAGGTCGTCGACCGTGCACGACAGTGTGCGCTTCGCGCCGTGGAAGTCGACGAATTCCGCCTCGCCCACAGCGGCGAACTCCGCTGTGGTCAACTGCGGGGCCACCGGCCGGTAGATCACGCCCGCCCTGGCCACCTCGAAGATGGGGGTTGCCCAGGCGTCCTGCATGTACTGCGCCAGACTGCCGTACGTCCGGCGGGGGAAGAGAAGCCGGTCGGCGAAGAACGGGTTCGACTCCGCCAGCTCCATGTAGCCGCGCAGGCGCAACGACTGCCAGGGCTGGACTCGTTCGGCGAACACCGCGGAGTTCGCACCCCATGCGCACAGCAGAGGCGTCATGTTGATCAGGGTGTTGCAGACCGTGATCACGTCGGGCAGGGGCACATCGATGTTGAACTGGACGGCTGCGAAGCCCGGCCAGGCATCGGAGGCGTAGAGCCCGGGGACCCGCTCGGCCTGGGCCAGCCAGAACTGATAGTGCCCCTTGTCGGCCAGATAGGCCCGGCCCAGTGTCTCGGTACGGGGCTGGCAACCGTGTGCCAGCGCGGACAGCCCTTCCGCTCCCATGGCGGGGAGCAGAAGGGAGTCGAGCGTGTCGTGCCAGGCCGCCTTGGCATTGGCGAAGCCCTCCTCCGGCGGGAGGGCCATCTCCACCGTGCAGAATCCGTAGTCGTTGCCCACGTCCAGCGTTCCGGAGCTCCGACGGGATTTGACGCCCACCACGGTCCCGCTGGTGGCGTCGCAGTAGGTGGAGAAGCCCTCCTGCCCGGCCAGCCTCCTGAACAAGGCCTGCACTGACCGCTCGTCGGCCGCCATACCCCGGGCGTCGACGGTGGGCAGCTCTGACTCGATGCCGATTTTCACGTACAGGCCTTTGCTTCAGTGCCAGCGGTGTCGGAGGAGAGGTTAGGACCCGGGGTGGCGACTCACTCAGTCAACGGGAAAGTCTTCACGCTTTGTGGTGACTTCCAGGCCGTCGCCGACTGCGAGCATTTGGCTCTGCGCGTCGGAGAGTCCGCTGATATGACGGCGATAGCGCCCGATCACTTCAGCATTCTTCTGCGGCACCAGCACATTGTCGGCCACGATCAGGCCTCCTGGACGGAGTAGTGGCCAGCACGCTTCGAAATCCCGGATGTACAACTCCTTCCAGTGGTCGAGGAGTACGAGATCGATCGGGCCGGGAAGAGACTCCGCAAGCTCCGGGGCCTCACAGGTGGTCAGTTCCACGTGTGCGTCAAGGCCGGCCGCTATCAGGTTCGCGCGCTGCTCGTCCTGCTTGTCCTTGTCGACCTCGATCGAGTACAGGCGCCCGCCCGTGGCGCGCACCGCTTCCGCCAGCCACAACGTGGAGTAGCCCACGGAGCCGCCGACCTCGACCACCGTCCGGGCGCCGGACACCCGGACCAGGGTGTTCAGAAAGAGGCCGACCTCGGGGCCCACGTCCAGCATGAAGGATCCCGCGCGCTCACGGAGAGCCGTTCCGCCCGCCGCTCGCAGTGCTTCGAGTTCCTGCTGCTCCTTACCGGAACGCGCTTCCAGGTCGGCCAGAACCGATTCGATCCGGGGGCCGAGGGAGGGCGCCGACGGCCGCATCAGACGGTTCCGAAGAAGCGGCGGGCGTTGTCGCACAGGAGTTTCCGCTTCACCGCGTCGCCGAGGTCGCCCCGGTCGGTCAGAGAGGTCACCGCCCCGGGGAATTTGGCGTCGAAGTGCGGGAAGTCGCTCGCGAACAGGAGGTTGTCCTCCAGCCCCTGTTCCACGAGCATCGGCAGCAGCGGGTCCTCGGGTTCCACGCCCAGATAACACTGGCGCTTGAAATAGGTGCTTGGCTTTTCCGGCAGTGGTTCGCGGTCCTTGGCGAACTGTTCGACGTGATCGTCCATACGGTTCAGCCAGAACGGGGCCCAGCCTGCGCCGGTTTCCATGAAGCCGAAGTTGAGATCCGGATACCGCTCCATCACACCGCCCGTGATGAGCAGCATGACGGCCGTCATGTGCTCAAAAGTGTGGCTGACCAGATGGCCCTGCATGGTGTCGTGCGTACGCTCTGTGCCGATGCGCGGAATGCGCGCGACGCCGAACCCTTCGTGGAAGCAGACCGTTATTCGGTTGCTCTCGCAGAATGCCCAGAGAGGTTCATACACCGGGTCGTCGACATTGGTCCCGGCCACGGTGTTGGGCCGGAGAATGACCGTACGAACGCCGTGGTCGAGTGCCCGGCGAGCCTCGTCGAGGGCGAGCACGATGTCGTGCTGAGGCAGCGCGGCGACGGGGAGGAGCCGGCTCGTCTCGGCCGAGCAGTACTCGAAGGCCCAGTCGTTGTACGCCTTGGTCACCTCGTGGGCGAAGGCGGAGCTGCGTAAGGCGGGCAGCAGCCCCAAGACCTTGGAGGGAAAGATGTAGGCCTGCGAAATGCCTTCGCGGTCCATCGCGGAGAGGCGGTCCTGCGGGTCCAGCCCTCCGCGCCTCAGCGCGCCGAGGACTTCCACGGTCGCCGGGTCGTCGAACAGCCAACTGCCCGGCGTGTACGTAGCGCCCTGTGTGCTGCCGAACCAGGCGGCCTGGGTGGGCTTGCCATGGAACGTGGCCGACGGCCCTTCGATGACACGGCCTTCCGCGACCAGCACGTCATCCTGGTACTTGGGCATCCAAGCGGCGTATTTCTCCGGGATCCTTCCGCGCCACCACTGATCGGAATCGGGAAGGACGATGTGGCTGTCAGCATCGATTACCGGGTAGTCACGAGCGACCACAGACCACTCCTTGAGATCGTCTTGCGCTGCGCATGCGTACGCAGATGCCACTCCCCTCGGAGTTGCACCCGCGAACGCTGCGTTTCCCAACCTGGTGTCCGCGATTGTTACCCGCACGCCCGAGCACAGGGAAGAGTGCCTCTGCCGATGGCGCAAATCGCACCCCCGGCACATTCCGGGTCCGGCGCTGTCCGGACTCGTCCGGGTTTGATCACGACGGCTGCTTCGCGGCGGTGTCCGACGGCTTGATCCTTGCGATACCGAATCCGGTGTAGCCGCAGATGATGGCGAACACCACGCCCAGGTAGTTGAGGAAGGCGTACGGCGCGTAGGCGACCGTCGCCACGCCCAGCGTCGTGGACATGTACATTCCCGCCTCGGTCCACGGCACCAGTGGGACGAACACAGTGCCGGAGTCCTCCACCGTCCGCGAGAGGTTCTTGGCGGCGAGGCCGCGCTCTCGGTAGACCTCCTTGAACGCCTGGCCTGGAATCAGGATCGCCAGGTAGGACACACCCATGGCCATCGCCGTACCGAGTGAGGAGACCGAGGTGGCCAGGATGATGCCCCCGGTGCGGCGCACCCGCCGCAGCAGACGGTTCATCAGTACGTCCATGCAGCCCGCCTCGGTGAGGATCCCGGCGAGCGCGAAGCCGACCAGGCCGATGAGGATGGTCTCCGCCATGGATGCCATCCCGCCACGGTTGAGCAACATCTCGGCCGCTGCGGGCAGTTGGGAGGGATCGACGCCGTGCCCGGCCAGCATCGTCACGTCGAAGCCCGTCGACGCGGCGTCACTGACGTCGTGAATCGTGAACCCCTGAACGGCCATACCCAGGACGGCCGCGACCACCGTGGACAGCACGATCGTCGGCACCGGCGGCTGCTTCAGCATCGCGCCCGCCAGAACGATCACAGGCGGCAGCAGAAGCAGGACGTGGAAGTCGAAGGCATGGCTGAGCACCGTCAGCAGGGCGTCCGAGCGGGCGGCGGCGTGCGCGTCGGCGTGCTGGGTCAGACCGAGGCCGAAGTAGAGGACCGCCGAGACACCGGCCGCCGGGAGCGTGGTGTAGAAGAGATGGCGGATGTGCTCGAAGAGGGTCGCACCCGCCACCGCCGGCGCGAGGTTGGTGGTGTCGGAAAGAGGGGACATCTTGTCGCCGAAGTAGGCGCCGCTCACGATCGCGCCCGCGGTCATCGGCAGGGACGCCCCGAGCCCGGCGGCGACACCCATGAGCGCGACACCGACCGTGCCTGCCGAGCCCCACGAAGTGCCGGTCATCGTGGAGACCGCCATGGTGATGAGGAAGGCGACCAGGACGATCCAGGTCGGCTGGATGACCCGCAGTCCGAAGTCCACGATCATGGGGATCGTGCCGCAGAGCGTCCAGGTGCCGATGAGCATGCCGATGGCGACGAGGATGAGCAGCGCCGGCATCGCCGAGTCGATCTTCTCGCGGATACCCAGGAGCATCTCCTCCCACGTCACCCCCAGCCGCCAGGCGATGATCCCGGCACATGAGGCGGCGACTATGAGTAGAACGACCGGGTTGAGCCTGAGCCAGATCGAGCCGGGGACGACGAGCGCCAGCATGATCACGATGGGCAGGGCCGCCACGAACAGCGTGGGTGTACGACGCGGGCGGCGGCGCGGCGACGCCTGCACGGCGTCGACGACGGGCATTTCAGACATGGGGACGGTACTCCTCGGAGCCGGGCATGCCGAGCAGACGGGTGCGAGGGCATGCGGAAGAAGCGCGTGGGGCGCGCGGGCGGGGCGTGGGAGCGGTACGGAAGGGAGCGGTAAGGAAGGGAGCGGTGAGAGGGGAGAGCAGTAAGGGGGTGAGCGGCGGCGCCGGACGTGGAGCGTCAGTCCTGGGACGTATCGGCGCCCGTCATGCTCGTGATCATCTGCAGCCGTACGCGATCCAGGTGACGTTCCATCAGTTCGGCGGCACGGTCGGCCTGTCCCTCGGCGATGGCCTCCGCGAGCTGCTCGTGGTCGGTCAGCGAGGCGTCGGAGTGCGACGTGGCCACGTCCTGCCGGCTGCGCACCACGATGATCTGCTGCTGCACCCGCCACACCTGCTCGGTGATACGGGGGCTGCGGGCCGCTTCGAGCAGCGCGCGGTGGAAGTCGAGGTCGTTGTGGTGGACGAACTGACGGCCCGCGGCGAGGTGTTTCCTCGACCTTTCGCAGGACCGGCGCAGCGCGGTGATGTCCTTGCGGTCGCGCCGTACGGCAGCCAGGCGCGCGGCGGCTGTCTCGAGCGCCGCGCGTAGCTCGAACAGCGCTTCGACCTCGCCGGGCTCAGCCTCGAAGACGACAGCGCCCTTGTTGGGGCGGTGCACCAGGAGGCCCTCGCTGACGAGCTGCCGGATCGCCTCGCGCAGCGGCCCCCTGCTGATGTTCAGCTCGCGGGCGAGCTCGACCTCGTTGATCCGGGTGCCGGAGGCGATCCGACCGCTGAGGAGTCGTTCGCGAAGCGTCTCGACCATCTGGACGGCGAGGCCGCGCTGAAGGTTGTCAGGCATGTGTGTGCCTCCCGTCCGTTCAAGGCTGACCGCTGGTGAATCGCGAGGCCACGGTGTGTCCGGGCGTCGGCGACTGCAGCGGCGAAGTGTTGACAGATGACAGTGGACAGGGGCTGCCCTGAGTCTGTCAACACTTCGCGCGGGCATCGACGCAGGCATCGGCAAAGTGATAACTGTTGACAGTTCGATCGACTCGGCCGGCCCGGCCGAAGAGGTACTGAAGAGGTAGGGAGCGCGTCATGCACGAGGTTGTGGCGGAGGTCTGGCGAGGAGACTTCCTCGAGTCGGTGCACCACGGAACGGTCCACGCGGCCGGGCCGGAAGGGCAGACCGTGCTGAGCGTCGGTGAGACGGACCGCCCGATGTACCCCCGGTCGTCCAACAAGCCCCTCCAGGCGCTCGGCATGCTGCGCGCCGGGCTCGACCTGGACGGCGAGCTGCTGGCGCTGGCCTGCGCGAGCCACTCCGGCGAAGCCTTCCACCTCGACGGCGTGCGCAGGATCCTCGAGGACGCCGGGCTCGACACCGGGGCACTGCAGTGCACGGCCGCCCTGCCCATAGGCGAGGCCGCGTTGCGTACCTACCTCGCCGGCGGCGGCATCCCGACCCCGCTGACGATGAACTGTTCGGGCAAGCACGCCGCGATGCTCGCCGCCTGCGTCGCCAACGACTGGGACACGAGGACGTACCTGGACCGGAACCACCCGCTGCAGCGCGCCCTGCGCGAGACGGTCGAGGACCTGACCGGCGAAAAGGTCGCCGCGACCGGCGTCGACGGCTGCGGGGCGCCGCTGTTCGCCACCACCTACCGGGGCCTGGCACGGGCGTTCGCCAAGCTGGCCACGGGCCCCGATGGATCTCTGGAACGGCGGGTCGCCCACGCCATGAACACCCACGCCGAGTACGTCGGCGGAACCGGCCGGGACGTGACCCGGCTCATGGGCGCGCTTCCCGGATCGGTCGCCAAGGACGGGGCTGAGGGCGTCTACGCACTGGCGCTTCCCGACGGCTCGGCTGTCGCCCTGAAGATCGCCGACGGCTCCACCCGGGCCCGCCCCGCCGTCATGATCGCCGCACTACGACGGCTCGGTGTAGCCACGGACACCGACAAGACCCTCACCGAACTGGCCACAGCCCCAGTCCTCGGCCATGGCCGACCGGTCGGCGAGGTGCGCGCCGCGCAGGCACTGCGGCAGTAGCCACGCCGCGTCCGACACGGGTTCGCCCCCCGGTTCCTCAACCGCCTGATCGACGTAGCGATCGCCTCCCGTTCGAACTCCGCGGCGTACTGCTTCGTGTACTTGCGGGGTGTCACAGTCCCAGGGCGATGGCGAGGCGGATGAGTTCGGCGGTGGTGTTGGTGTCGAGCTTGGCCCGGATGCGGCGGAGGTAGGCGTCGACGGTGTGCCGGGAGAGGCCCATGTGGCGGGCTGTCTGCAGGTAGGTGCAGCCCGAGGCGATGTGGCGCAGGGTTTCGAGTTCGCGGGGGGCCAGCGTGGGTGTGGAGACCGAGGGAAACGACAGCGTCAGTGCGGGGACCATCATGGGGGTTCTCCGGTGGGTCGGTTTGGTCGGCCCTCCTGCTCACACCCTCGGAAGCAGAGGAAGAGACAAATGCCCGAATGCTGCTTTTTTGTCTGATTTGACTAGGTTGTCGGTTTGGCGTCTTGGCCGCGTCCGGCGGTTGTCACAGGCGTGTCACCGCTGTGACTGGTCAGGGCGGGTCTGCGCTCTCGTGCACAGGGCGTGATCCCGCGTCGGATGGATCTGCGGGTGTGCGGCCCGGGGGGGGCGCGGCCTTCTTCTCGCGCGGGCAGGAATGCGGAGCGGGGCGTGCGTGAGCCGCGTAGCCGCGACGTCATCCAGTCAGCGGCCGGTCCGGATGCCGGCGTGAGGGGCTTGTGACATTCGCGCATCGCGCACGCACTGCATCGCGCACGCACTGCTGCCCTCACCGGCAGGCACACGCTGCTGCTGCGGAAGAAGACGGGGAGGCCAGGCCCCTGCTCCTGGCCCCGGAGCCTCGGGTTCTGGGGCAGGGACGGGGCCGGCGAGAGGGTGGGATCACTGCGTTCGCGGTTGGCCTGGGTGAGGATCATGATGGTCGCAGGGGCCGTGGCGGTGAGGATCCCGAGAGGCGGGATGAGTGGTGACCGAGGGGTTTGCCTTTCCTTCCGATGAGCGGATGCAGGAGGGCGCTGCGTCGCAGGCCTGTACGGCCACGGTCGATGAGCGGGGCAGGGTTACGGGGTGGAGCGAGGCGGCCGCGCGGCTGTTGGGGTATGCGCCGGCTGAGGTGGTGGGTTATCCGGCCGCGCGACTGCTGGCCGATGACGTCGATCAGAGCGTGTTGCGGGATGTGGATGGGCGGGAGAGGTCCAGCGCCGTGGTGGCGCTCAGGCATCGTGACGGCCGGCGCCTTGAACGGCGGCTGCTTGCACGCCGCCCGGAGTCCGACCGCCCGGCGTCTGGCCAACCGGCGTCTGGCCAACCGGCGTCTGGCCAACCGGCGTCTGACCCTCCTTTCGGCGAGTGGCTGGTGGTGGCGGTGGATCCGGAGCCGGTGCCGGTGCCGCCTGCGTCTGAGGCGCTGGTCGAGTGGGCGTTCCGTCAGTCGCCGAGCATCCTCGGGGTTTTTGACGCGGACTTGCGGCTGGTTCGGGCCAATGCCGGCATGGAGCGTGCGTTGTCGTTGACGCAGGAGGAGATGCGTGGGTGGCGTCTGGCCGAGCTCGCACCGCACCGGGTGAGTGATCAGGCGGAGGCGGGGATGCGTCAGGCGATCGACAGCGGCGAGGTGCAGCACGTGGGGGCCTGCATCGGCCCGTCGGGAATCGGCGCGGAGCAGGGCTGGCCGACGTCGTTCGCTCCGCTGAGGGACACCGGCGGCAGCGTACGGGCGGTGTGCCTGACGGCCCACCACACACCCAGTCAGTTTCTCGCCCGACAGCGGATGCTGCTTGAGTCCCTGGCCCGTATCGCTGCCACCGGGGATGTACGGCAGACCGCGCAGGAGTTGGCGGACGCCGCCGCGGGCAGCCTGGCGGACTTCGCCGCGGTCGAACTGCTTCAGCAGCCCCCGCGCGGCACTCCCCAGGCTGGTACGCCCCCGGGGGCAGTGGCTCTGAGCCGTATCGCTGTGCGGTCTGTGAACGGCGGGGGCCCCGCTGCGGCTGTCACCGCGCCACAAGCCGTCCGTTACCCGGCGATTTCACCGGTGGCCCAGTGTCTGGCTCAGGGCCAGGCGGCCGTGTATGAGGCGAGCGATCCGGCCCTGGCCGCGTGGGCCCGCGATCCGCAGGCGGCCTGGATCCGCGAGCTGGAGACGCACACGGTGATGGTGGTGCCGATGCGGGCCACGAACGGCCCGCTCGGCGTGCTGTTGCTGGGGCGTCAGCGGCCGCAGCCCTTCGACGCGGACGACATGTGGCTGGCCGAGCGGCTCACCTCCGGGGCGGCTGACGCCATCGACGCGCGTCACCGCACCCGGGAACACACCACCACCATGACCCTGCAGCGCAGTCTGCTCCCGCAGACGCTGCCTGATCAGCAGGCCCTGCACATCGCGACCCGGTACCTGCCCGCCAGCGAACGTCTCGGCGTAGGCGGCGACTGGTTCGATGTGATCCCGCTGTCCGGTACACGGGTGGCGATGGTGGTGGGCGATGTGGTCGGCCACGGGATGCGCGCGTCGGCCACGATGGGCCGCCTGCGCACCGCGGTGCGCACCCTGGCCGATGTCGACCTGCCGCCCGATGAACTGCTCACCCACCTCGACGACCTCGTCCTGCACTTGTCCGCCGACGAGGGCCCCGCCAGCGCCACCGAGGGCGCCGCCGGCATCGGCACCACCTGCCTGTACGCCGTCTACGACCCCACTTCGCGCCACCTGGTCCTCGCCAGGGCCGGCCACCCCCCGCCCGCCGTGGTCTCCCCCGACGGCGGAGTGCGCTTCCTCGACGTACCGCCCGGCCCGCCGCTGGGCCTGGGCGGCCTGCCGTTCGAGACGTACGAGACCGAGCTGGCCGAAGGCAGCCTGATCGCCCTGTACACCGACGGCCTCCTCGAAATCCGCGACCACGACATCGACGAAGCCCTGGACCGGCTGTTCTCCACCCTCGCCCGCCCGGCCGACGAACTGGAGACGGTCTGCGACCGGGTCCTCACCTCCATGCTGACCCACCGCCCCGACGACGACGTCGCCCTGCTCATCGCCCGCACCAGGGCGCTGGACTCCGACCGCATCTCCACCTGGGAGCTGGAATCCGCCCCCACAACCGTCGCCGAGGCGCGCCACCTGGCCACCGACCAGCTGAGTGCCTGGCAGCTGGACGAGGCCGCCTTCGTCACCGAACTCGTCGTCAGTGAACTCGTCACCAACGCCATCCGCTACGGCCGTCCCCCCATCAACCTGCGCCTGATCCACACAGGCACCACCCTGATCTGCGAGGTCTTCGACTCCAGCAACACCGCCCCGCACCTGCGCCGCGCCCGGCTCTCCGACGAAGGAGGGCGGGGCCTGCTCCTGGTCGGCCAGCTCGCGCAGCGCTGGGGCACCCGGCACACGGCCACCGGCAAGACCGTCTGGGCCGAACAATTCCTCACCCCCGCCTGAACGCCCTGCTTTCACGCTTCAGCACCCTCGCCTGAGAGCCGCGCACCCAAGACGGGTGCGCAGGCCACCCTGAGAGGTGTCACACAGATGGAGGGGCAAAGGCCGCTATGGCCTTTGCCCCTCCACCACCGGGCGCCGCACTGCGTGTGGCCCCTCGGCGAGGGCGACTCGCGGCACCGCCGCCTGTCGCCCTCGCTACCTTGTGCCCTACACGACATCACCACCGTTGCCGCCGGTGCCGTTCCCGCCGGTGCCGTTGCCGCCGGTCCCGCCAGTGCCGCCGTTGCCACCGGTTCCGTTGCCACCGGTGCCATTCCCGCCGTCACCGTTGGTGCCACCGTTACCACCGGTGCCGTTACCACCAGTGCCGTTACCACCGTCACCGTTGGTGCCGCCATTGCCACCGGTGCCGTTACCGCCAGTGCCATTCCCACCGTCACCGTTGGTGCCACCGTTACCACCGGTGCCGTTACCGCCAGTGCCATTCCCACCGTCACCGTTGGTGCCGCCATTGCCACCGGTTCCGTTACCGCCAGTGCCATTCCCACCGTCACCGTTGGTGCCACCGTTACCACCGGTGCCGTTACCGCCAGTGCCATTCCCACCGTCACCGTTGGTGCCGCCATTGCCACCGGTTCCGTTACCGCCGGTGCCGTTACCACCGTCACCGTTGGTGCCACCGTTACCGCCGGTCCCGTTGCCGCCGGTGCCGTTACCGCCGTCGCCGCCGTCCTTGTGCTCGTCGTGCTCGTCCTTGTGCTCGTCCTTGTGCTCGTCCTTGACCTTGTCCTTGACCTTGCCCTCGTCACACCAGTGCTTCTGGTTCTCCCACCAGTGGCTGTGGTGGTCCACCGTCTTCCAGTAGTGCTTGTTGTGCTTCTTGCCGAAGAAGTTGAAGTCCTTGTGGCTGTCCCAGAAGAACAGCTTGTGGTGCTTTACGACGATGTAGTAGATCTTGTACTTCTCGTCCCAGTGGAACTTCTTGCCGCCCGCCCAGCAGGAGTACTCGTCGTCGTGGTGGCTGCTGCCGTTGCTGCCGTTGCCGCCGTTGCCGCCCGTACCGTTGCCGCCGGTGCCGTTCCCGCCGTTGCCGCCGTCGGTTCCGTTGCCGCCGTTACCGCCGGTGCCGTTGCCGCCAGTGCCATTCCCGCCGTTGCCACCGTTGCTGGGCTTGTGCTCCGTGTTGTGGTGCTTGCTCCAGCAGTAGGACTTGTGCTTGTTGTGCTGGGGGGCCATGGTCGTGGAGGACATCGGGGCTGCCGTCGCGGCGGTGGCCGGCAGGATGATGCCTCCGGCGACCACGGCGGCCGACGCCGCTGCCGTGGCCAGGGC
>NZ_JAAAHS010000132.1 GCF_009908195.1 Streptomyces boluensis
CCCCGACCCCGACCCCGACCCAGAGCCGGACCCGGACTCGGACTCCGCGCCCGGCTCCGGCTCCGGCTCCGCCTCCGGTCCTTCCGACGGTACGGACCGGCCGCCGCCGCGCCGCTGACGTACCTCACCGGCGGCGCACACCAGGAGGATCAGGGCGATGGCGGCCAGGTGTTCACGGCCCGCCAGGTTGTCCTTGACCAGCACCTCGGCCACCATCACGGCGACCACGAGGGCGGCCGTGCACCAGGCCCGGTAGCGCCAGCAGACGTACACCGCGAGCCCCACCACCGCCGCCGAAGGGCCGGTGTCGACGACCTGCGCGTCGGACGCGGGCAGACCCAGCGGACGGTCCGGGCCGAGCGCGATGCCCACGCGCGCGTAGAGCGTGCCGGCCAGCGTGGCCGCGTACCCGACGGCGAGGGTGCGCCACCAGCCGAGGCAGATCTCGGCGATCCCGAACACGATCAGGATCTGCGCGAGCGCACCCCACACCGGCAGGTCGAGGGCCGGCACGAACAGCGACAGGGGAGTGCGGAGCAGAGCGAGCCAGAGCGGGTCCTCGGCGCGCACCGAGCCGATGTCCTGGATGAACCGGTAGCCCCACTCCTGGTTCTGGGTGTACTGGAACAGGGCGGTCAGAGCGACCGCGCCGACCGTCATCGGGGCCGCCCGCCACGTCCTGGCGGCGAGCCCGTCCCGTACGCGGGCGCAGAGCGCGCCCCACTCCGCGCGGGCGAGGTCGGCGGGTCTGCTCAACGCGGTGGCTCCAGATGTCTGCGGTGCAGCCACTTCGGGCCGGGGGCTTCGAGGAAACCCTCGGCCCGTGCGGATGCGAGACCGATGCGCAGCAGGTCGCCGCTCTTCTCGAAGAGCAGGAACCGCGGCTCCCAGATGGGCCGGTACTTGGCGTTGGCGCGGTACAGCGACTCGATCTGCCACCAGCGGGAGAAGAAGCTGAGCAGCGAGCGCCAGAGCCGGAGCACCGGGCCCGCGCCGAGTCGCGAGCCACGTTCGAAGACGGAGCGGAACATCGCGAAGTTCAGTGAGACCTGTGTGATCCCGATCTCTCCGGCGCGCTGCAGGAGTTCGATGACCATGAACTCCATCAGGCCGTTCTCCGCGTCCCGGTCACGCCGCATCAGATCGAGGGAGAGCCCCTTCGGGCCCCACGGCACGAACGAGAGCAGGGCCTTCAACTCGCCGTGCGCGTCGGTGCATTCGAGCATCATGCAGCGCCCGTCGGCGGCGTCGCCCAGGCGGCCGAGCGCCATCGAGAAGCCCCGCTCGGTCGCCCCGTCCCGCCAGTCGTCGGCCCGCCGCAGCAACTGCTCCAACTCCGGTACGGGGATGTCCTCGTGGCGCCGCACACGTACCTCGTACCCGGCCCGCGCGACCCGGTTGTAGGCCTGCCGTACGGTGCGCATGGCGCGGCCGGAGAGGGTGAAGTCGGCGGTCTCCACGAGGGCTTCGTCGCCGAGTTCGAGGGCGTCGAGGCCGTGCCGGGCGTAGATCGTGCCGGCCTCCTCGCTCGCGCCCATCACGGCGGGCGCCCAGCCGTGCTCGCGGGCTTCGGCGAGCCAGGGTTCGATGGCGCCGGGCCAGGCCTCGGGGTCGCCGATCGGGTCGCCGGAGGCCAGTGAGACCCCGCCCACCACGCGGTAGACGACGGCGGCCTTGCCGGTCGGCGACCACACCACGCTCTTCTCCCGGCGCAGCGCGAAGTAGCCGAGCGAGTCCCGCTCCCCGTGCCGCTCCAGGAGTACGCGCAGCCGCTCCTCGTCGCCGGCGGTGAGCGGGTCGACGGCGCGCCGGGAGCGGAACGCGGCGTAGAGCACGGCGAGCAGCAGCAGGAAGCTCATCGCGTTGATGGTGACGTTGGTCAAGGCCGGAGTGGCGACGCCGGGGAGGCGGGAGTCGTCCGCGGCCAGCGAGACAAGCCGCATCGTGCCGTACCGCCAGCGGTCCACGAAGGTCGAACGGTCCGCGTCCGAGGCCTGGTTGGTGAGCGTGACCAGGAGCGCGGCAAGGAGTGAACAGCCGAGCAGCCCACCGGTCGCGACGGCCGCGGCGAGCTTCGGGTTGGACCGGTCGCCCTTGGCGTAGAACTCGCGCCGCCCGATCAGCAGCGCTGCGACGAAGGCGGCGGTCAGGCCGAGGGAGACCCAGTTCTGGATGTGCAGCCGGATCTCGGGGAAGAGCATCGCGAAGCCGAACAGCAGCAGGAAAAGGCCGCTGAGCACCAGGTTCAGGATCCACGCGGCCCGCTTGCGGCGGCGCATCGTGACGGCGAGGAAGAGCGTGACGAGGCCGGAGCCGAACCCCGCGGTCAGCAGGTACGGCGTGAAGAAGTCCTCGGTGTTGTGGCGCCGCAGGTCCTGGCCGAGGGAGAACCAGACCGCGCTGAGGAAGTTGACGAAAGTGACGGCGCGCAGATACCAGACGGAGAACGCGGCCGCCCGTGGCGCGGCCCGGCGGACACTGCTCGTCCGGTCCACCCCTCGGGTCGGTTCGGCGGCTTTACGCGGTACCTCGAGCGCCTCTCCCATTCCCATGAGACGGGATCATATGGGGCATTGTGTCCGAATCCGGGCGGCTGCTGCGGCGAGCCCGGAGGCCGTACCGGTGGCCGCTCCGTGGGGCGGCCACCGGGGCCCCGGCGCTGGTACGGACGAGGTCAGTCGGCTTGCTTCTCCGTCCGCGCCTCGTCCGCTCCGGTGCCGGCCATGGCCTCTTCCGCCGCATCCGCGTCAAGGACCGCCTCGTCCGGCTTCCCGGCCCCCGGCTCCGGGCTCGGCTCCGGCGCCTCGGGCTCCAACTCCGGCTTCAGCTCGGGGAGTTCAGCGGCGAGCGCGGCCGCCGCCCGTACCAGCGGCAGCGCCAGCATCGCGCCCGCCCCCTCGCCCGCCGTCACGCCCTGGTCGAGCAGCGGGTCGACGGCGAGGCGGTCGAGCGCCTTGGCCTGGGCCGGCTCACCGCTGCGCTGGCCCGCGAGCCACCAGTCCGGCGCCCGGAACGCGACCCGCTGGGCGACCAGCGCACAGGCCGCGGAGACCACGCCGTCGAGGATCACCGGCGTACGCCGTACCGCGCTCTGCAGCAGGAAGCCGGTGATCGCGGCGAGGTCCGCGCCGCCCACCGTGCGCAGCAGCTCCAACTGGTCGCCGAGGACCGGGCGGGCCCGGCGCAGCGCGTCGCGCACCGCCGCGCACTTGCGCATCCAGGCCAGGTCGTCGATCGCCCGGCCGCCGCGCCCCGTGACCACCGAGGCGTCCGTGCCGCACAGCGCGGCGACCAGGGTGGCCGCCGCCGTCGTACCGCCCACGCTGATGTCGCCGAGCACCACCAGGTCGGTGCCGTTGTCCGCCTCTTCGTCGGCGATCGCCATGCCCGTACGGAACGCCTGCTCGACCTCTTCCGCGGTGAGCGCGTCCTCGATGTCGATGCGCCCGCTGCCCCGCCGCACCCGGTGCCGTACCACCTCGGCGGGCAGCTCCTCCGGGTCGCAGTCCAGGGCCAGGTCGATCACCCGCACCGGGACCCCGCTGCCGCGGGCCAGGACCGACACCGGGCTCTCGCCGTCGAGCACCGCGCGTACGAGGCGACCGGCGCCGCCCGGGGGACGCGCGGAGACACCGAGCCCGGCCACCCCGTGGTCACCGGCGAACAGCACCGCGCGCGGCCGTTCGATCGCCTTCACCGGCACCGTCGACTGCGCGGCCGCCAGCCACTCGCCCAGCTCGTCGAGACGGCCGAGCGCGCCGGGCGGCACGGCCAGGCGGGCCCTGCGCTCCTCGGCGTCGCGGCGCACCCCGCCGTCGGGGCGCTCGATCAGATCGGAGAAGTCATCGAGATTCAGCGAGCTCATTCGTCGAACAGTACCGGGGCACTTCCCGCCCGGCGCCGGTGCGCCCCCGGCACTCTTCCGTCAGCCGCGCAGCGTCAGCGCCTGCCCGGCCACGACGAGCAGGACGTGCTCGCACTCGGAGGCGAACGCCGCGTTGAGACGGCCCAGTTCGTCCCGGAAACGACGGCCCGCGGCGGTCGCGGGGACGACGCCCGAGCCGACCTCGTTGGACACCGCGACCACCGTGCGCCGGGTGCCACGCACCGCCGCCACGAGCTCCGCCATCCGTTCGCGCAGCGCCCGCTCACCGCCCGAGGCCCAGGTGGCGTCGTCCCACGCGCCGACCCGGTCCATCGCGTCGGTCAGCCACAGCGACAGACAGTCGACGAGCAGCGGCGGGCCGTCCGCGGTGAGCAGCGGCGCCAGTTCGCAGGTCTCCTCGGTGCGCCAGGACGACGGCCGCCGCTCCCGGTGCAGGCCGACCCGGGCCGCCCACTCGGCATCGCCCTCACGCCCGCCGCCGGTGGCCACGTACAGCACCTCGGGGAACGACTCCAGGCGCCGCTCCGCCTCGACGGACTTCCCCGAGCGGGCCCCGCCGAGCACCAGGGTCCGGCGCGGCAGATCCGGTACGGCGTGGAACTCGCCGACCACCACCGTCGTACCGTCCGGCACGGTGCGGGCCCCGGCGGCGGCGAGCCGACGGCGCAGCTCGGCGCCCGGCGGCACGTCGTGGTCGAGGTGCACGGCGAGCACGTCGGTGCTCGCGTCGACCGCACCGGCCGCCCGCAGCCGGGCCAGCGCGTCCGGCCGGTCCACGACATCGGCGACCACCATGTCGTACGGCTCCGGGTGGTCGAGGCCCGCGGGCGCGCCGCCCGGCGGCAGATAGAGCAGCCGCTTCCCGTCCGGGCCCGTCACCTCGTACCCGCTGCCCGGCGAGTCCATCGCGATCGCCCGCACCCGGTGCCCGCCGAGCAGCGCCAGCTCGCGCCCCTCCGGCACCCGGCCCGCTGCGGGCAGCCCCGCCGGGTGTTCCATCGCGGGGCCGTCCTGCGGGTGGGAGAGCAGCACCTGGCGCACTCCGCTGAGCGTGCGCCCCGCGCGCGCGGCCGCGAACGCGGCGCCCGGGGTGAGGTCGAGCAGCAGCACACCGTCCACGAGGAGCGCGGTCGCGGCGCGTACGTCGTCGCCGGTCGCGCTCGCGCAGGCGGCGCAGGGACAGTCGGGGCGGGGCAGGCCCTCGGGGGCGCCGGTGCCGAGCAGAGTCAGTTCCACGGGCACGATCCTGCCGCGTCCGGCCTTGTCCTGCGCGTCCGGATAGGCTCCAATCAGGAGTCGGATCTTGAGCCAGTACCTGGGAGGCTGACATGGCGGCATGGACGTGGCGCTTCGAGAAGTCCGATGGCAGCGAGGTGCAACCGGCGGTGCAGCCAGAGGAGTTCACCACCCAGGGCGACGCGGAGTCCTGGATCGGCGAGGTCTGGAAGGAACTCCAGGAGGGCGGCGCCGACCAGGTGCGACTCTTCGAGGACGACACGGAGATCTACGGCCCGATGAGCCTGCACCCGGCGGAAGCGGCCGAGCCGGCCGAGGCGGCACAGGAGTAGCCCCTCCACCCGGGTACGCACGGGAACGCATCGACCCGGGTACGCACACACACGAACTCCCCGACTGCCGAGGGCGGTCGGGGAGTTCGTCGTCATGTTCCTGGGGCTAGCCCCGGACCCCGCAGAGATGCGTCAGGGCCGCCACCGCGCGGTACGGGTCGGTGCGCCCGGCCCGTTCCTCCGCCGCGAGCAGCGCCATGAGTTCCGTTTCCGGCGGCGGCTCGGCGTCGTCGGCGGCCGTGTCCGTGAAGACCCGTACGCCGTACCAGGCGTGCAGCGGGGCGCCGATCCCGGCGAGCGTCGCGGTCAGCTTGGCGCGGCCGTCGGCGCGTACGTCGAGGCCGATCCGGTTGGTGTACGTGGCCGTGTCGAAGGCGTCGAGCGCGGTGGACCAGTCGCCGGTCAGGCCAGGCCGCATGGCGAGCGCGTCGGCGTTGCGCACGAGCAGCGAGAGCAGCCCGCCCGGCGCGAGCATCCGGGCCAGGCCCGCGAGCAGCCCGTCCGGCTCGTCCACGTACATCAGGACGCCGTGGCAGAGGACCACGTCGAAGGAGCCGGGCAGGAAGTGCACCCCGGTGTCCCGGCCGTCGCCCTCGACGAGCCGCACACGCGCGCGGATGCCCTCCGGCTCGGCGGCCAGCGCCTCACGCGCGGCGGCCAGCATCCTGGCGTCCGACTCGATGCCGGTGACCTGGTGCCCGATGCGGGCGAGGCGCAGCGCCTGAGTGCCCTGGCCGAGCCCCACGTCGAGGACGCGCAGCCGCTGACCCACCGGGTAGCGGGCCGCGATCTGCTCGTCCAGCTGCCGGGCGACCAGCTCCTGGCGTACGACATTGCGCAGTCCGCCGAGGCCGCGCAGCCAGCCGGCCGCGCCACCTCCGAACCCGCCGGGACGTCCGCCTTCCGGAGAGCCGGCAGCGCTCAGGGCCGCTCTCCGCGCTTGACCTGCGGCTTCGGCAGCCGCAGTCGACGCATCTGGAGCGTGCGCATCAGGGCGTACGCGACGGCGCCACGCTTCGGCTCGTCCGGGAACCGCTCCCGGAGCTGCTTCTTCAGGCGGATCGCGATGAACACCGAGTCGATGACGATCAGCACGATCACGAACAGCCAGAGCAGCAGAGCGATGTTCTGCAGCTGCGGGTTCTGCAGCATGCTGAGGACGAGGATGATCACCGCCATCGGCAGGAAGTACTCGGCGATGCAGAACCGCGAGTCGACGAAGTCGCGCGCGAACTTGCGCACCTTGCCCTTGTCACGCACCGGCAGATAGCGCTCGTCGCCGCTGGCCAGCGCCTCACGCTGGCGCGCCATGTCCGCGCGGCGGGTCTCGCGCTGCCGCTTCGCCGCCTCCTTGCGGTTGGTCGGCGTACTCGCCACGCTGCGGCGCTGCGACTGGGCGGCGCTGCGCTTGGGGGTGGGGCGACCCTTGGGTGCCTGCGGGTCGCGGGGCTGCGTGGAGTCGGCTACCGGCGCCTTGGCGCTCGGGGCCTTCTCATCCTTGGAACGGCTACGGAACACAAAACCCAAGGGTACGGGGTTCCGCGTGTCGACCACAGCCCGGCGGGGAACGATCCGGCAACGGCGGACGTCCTGAAAGACAACGGCAACGGGATCTAAAGGGACCTTCCAGAACTTTGCCGCACTGTTCGTCTACTCCCCGCGCCGGAGCGGCGGGGCGAGCAGTCGTCCTTGGGGAGGAGCACATCGGTGCTCGAACAGTGCGGTAATGGAGGCAGGGCCCGTAGGCTGGGTTCTGTCGCAGTGCTGGAGCTGGAACGGCCGGTCGGATCTGTCAGAAGGGGGCGCGCGAAGCCCATGAGCGGTGTCATGAAGCGTATGGGGATGATCTTCCGCGCGAAGGCGAACAAGGCCCTTGACCGGGCCGAGGACCCGCGCGAGACCCTCGATTACTCGTACCAGAAACAGCTGGAGCTGCTGCAGAAGGTGCGCCGCGGCGTCGCCGATGTGGCGACCTCCCGCAAGCGCCTCGAACTGCAGCTCAACCAGCTCCAGTCGCAGTCCTCCAAGCTGGAGGACCAGGGCCGCAAGGCGCTGGCGCTCGGCCGTGAGGACCTCGCCCGTGAGGCGCTTTCCCGCAGGTCCGCCCTTCAGCAGCAGGTCACGGACCTGGAGACGCAGCACCAGACGCTGCAGGGCGAGGAGGAGAAGCTCACCCTCGCCGCCCAGCGCCTCCAGGCCAAGGTCGACGCCTTCCGTACGAAGAAGGAGACGATCAAGGCGACCTACACCGCGGCGCAGGCCCAGACCCGGATCGGCGAGGCCTTCTCCGGCATCTCCGAGGAGATGGGCGACGTCGGCATGGCGATCCAGCGCGCCGAGGACAAGACGGCCCAGCTGCAGGCCCGCGCCGGCGCCATCGACGAGCTGCTCGCCTCGGGCGCCCTCGACGACCAGTCCGGCTCGACCAAGGACGACATCCAGGCGGAGCTCGACCGGCTCTCCGGCGGCACCGACGTGGAGCTGGAGCTGCAGCGCATGAAGGCCGAGCTGGCCGGGGGCAGCGGCGGCTCGCAGCAGGCTCTCGAGGGTGGAAACGGCCAGGCTCAGGGCCAGCCGCAGCAGGACACCCCGCGCTTCGACAAGCAGTAGGCCGCACACTGGCCGGGTACGGATCCCGACTCTGAGGAGAGCGTCATGATCGTACGGATCATGGGGGAGGGGCAGGTGGAGCTGGCGGACAGCCACTTCACCGAACTGAACAAGCTGGACGACGAGTTGCTCGCCGAGATGGAGAGCGGCGACGGCCCCGGCTTCCGCACCACCCTGCACGCGCTCCTGGCCAAGGTCCGCGAACTCGGCACGCCCCTCCCCGACGACGCCCTCGAACCCTCGGAACTGATCCTTCCGGGGTGGGACGCGACGTTGGAGGAGGTCCGGGAGATGCTCAGCGATGATGGGTTGATTCCGGGGTGATACGTGCGGCTGGTGCTGGTGCTGGTGCTGGCGCTGGTATTGGTCCTGGCTCTGGAATCGGTCCGTCGGGCAATATCAGCCCGTCCGGCGCTTGAGGACGAGGCCGGAGGCCGAAGGGAGCGGGGTCCGGGGGCGCAGCCCCTGGGGGACCGAGCCCCGGACGACGGCACAGGTACCGTAACGACTCGTGAGCACCCTCGTACGCGCCAGGAACTGGCTGAAGGGCCACCCCCTCGCCTTCGACGCCGCCCTCGCCCTGGCCGTACTCAGCTGCATGCTGCTCGGCTCGTTCGTCGAGCCGTACGGCCCCCGCGGGGCCTACTTCGGCCGTAATCCCGACCGGCTGAGCGTCGCCCTGATGCTGGTCGGCTCGGTCGCGCTGATCTTCCGGCGGCGCCGCCCGATGGCCGTGCTCGCCGCCACCGTCGCCGTCTCCCTGGTCGAGGTGGTCACCGGGGAACCGCGGGCTCCGGTCACCATGTGCGCGGTGATCGCGCTGTTCACCGTCGCCGCGCACACCGACCGGCCGACCACCTGGCGGGTCGGCCTGCTCACCATGGCCGCGCTCACCGGCACCGCGATGCTCTCCGGACCCCTCGCCTGGTACGCGCAGGAGAACCTCGGCGTCTTCGCCTGGACCGGCATGGCCGCCGCCGCGGGGGACGCGGTGCGCAGCCGCCGTGCCTTCGTCGACGCCATCCGGGAGCGGGCCGAGCGCGCCGAGCGCACCCGTGAGGAGGAGGCCCGCCGCCGGGTCGCCGAGGAGCGGCTCCGTATCGCCCGGGATCTGCACGACGTGGTCGCCCACCACATCGCCCTCGTCAACGTCCAGGCCGGTGTCGCCGCGCACGTCATGGACAAGCGGCCCGACCAGGCCAAGGAGGCGCTCGGGCACGTCCGCGAGGCCAGCCGCTCCGCGCTCGACGAACTGCGCGCCACCGTCGGCCTGTTGCGGCAGACCGGCGACCCCGAGGCGCCCACCGAACCCGCTCCCGGCCTGGCCCGCCTCGAGGAGCTGCTCGACACGTTCCGGAACGCCGGGCTCCCCGTCGACGTGGCCAGCGCCGACGAGAACGCCCCGCTGCCCGCGGCCGTCGACCTCGCCGCGTACCGGGTCATCCAGGAGGCCCTCACCAACGTCCACAAGCACGCGGGCACCGGCGCGAAGGCCGAGTTGAGCGTCATCCGGGTCGGGGTGAACGTCGAGATCACCGTGATCGACGACGGGCCCGGCGTCGGCGGGCCGCCCGAGAGCGGCGGCGGGCACGGGCTGCTCGGCATGCGCGAACGGGTCTCCGCACTCGGCGGCAGGTTGACCGCGGGGGCCCGCTACGGCGGCGGATTCCGCGTCCATGCGATCCTTCCAGTCGCCGACCGCACGGCCACCACGGGGGAGACCGCATGACCGCCATCAGGGTGCTGCTCGCCGACGACCAGGCCCTGCTGCGCAGTGCCTTCCGGGTTTTGGTCGACTCCGAGCCCGACATGCAGGTCGTCGGCGAGGCCTCGGACGGCGCCCAGGCCGTCGAGCTCGCCCGGTCCGAGCGGGCCGACATCGTCCTCATGGACATCCGCATGCCCGGCACGGACGGCCTCGCCGCCACCCGCCTGATCAGCGCCGACCCGGAACTCGCGCACGTACGCGTGGTGATGCTGACCACCTTCGAGGTCGACGAGTACGTGGTGCAGTCGCTGCGGGCCGGCGCCTCCGGGTTCCTCGGCAAGGGCTCCGAGCCGGACGAGCTCCTCAACGCCATCCGCGTCGCCGCCGCCGGTGAGGCACTGCTCTCGCCGGTCGCGACGAAGGGCCTGATCGCCAAGTTCCTCGCGCAGGGCGGCAGTTCGGACGACGGCGACGAGCCGGGCGGCACCCACGCCGAGCGGCTGCGGGCCCTCACCGGGCGCGAGCGCGAGGTCCTCGTACACGTCGCGGGCGGTCTCTCCAACGACGAGATCGCCGTCCAGCTCACCGTCAGCCCGCTCACCGTGAAGACCCATGTGAACCGGGCGATGGCCAAGCTCGGCGCCCGCGACCGCGCCCAACTCGTAGTAATCGCGTACGAATCGGGCCTGGTACGTCCAAGGGTGGAGTGAGCTCCGAAGGGGCGTACTGCGGGCGCAGTACGCGCCGGGCGCGGAAGGGGACCTGGGAGCGAGGAATACCGGGTGCTCCATGGCTGAGGGTTGAAGAGTCGGGCGCAGCCCTGGCCCGAACCCGTCGGGGGACCCGCCCAGGGCCTGTCCGGTGGATCAGGGTCCGGTGGATCAGGGTCACAGAAGCCCCAGGTCGAAGCCCCAGGTCCGCACCCGTCGCCGGGCGCAGGCCGCGCCCTCCTGCCGCGCAAGCCACAGAAGAGAGACCCTCACCCATGTCCTGGCTGTCCAGATTCAGCCTCGCCCAGCGGGCTCTGATCGGGCTGATCTCGCTCGTCGCGATCGCGTTCGGCGCCATCGCGGTCCCGCAGCTCAAGCAGCAGCTGCTCCCGTCCATCGAACTCCCGATGGTGTCCGTCATCGCCCCCTACCAGGGCGCGTCGCCCGATGTGGTCGAGAAGCAGGTCGTGGAGCCGCTGGAGTCGACCCTCGAGGCGGTCGACGGCATCACCGGCATCACCGCCACGGCCAGCGAGGGCAACGCCCTGGTCATGGCCCAGTTCGACTACGGCGACAGCGACTCCAAGCAGCTCGTCGCCGACGTCCAGCAGGCTGTGAACCGGGCCCGCGCCCAACTGCCCCAGGACGTCGACCCGCAGGTCGTCGCGGGCTCCACGGACGACATCCCGACCGTGGTCCTCGCCGCGTCCTCCGACGGCGTCGACCAGCAGGCGCTCGCCGGTCAGCTGGAGCGCTCCGTCGTCCCGGTGCTCGAGGACATCGACGGCGTCGGCCAGGTCTCCGTCGACGGCGTCCGTGACGTCCAGGTGGCGGTCACCCCGGACGACCGGAAGCTGGCACGCGCGGGGCTGACCCCGGCGGCGCTCGTACAGGCCCTCCAGCAGGGCGGGGCGTCGGTGCCGGCCGGTTCGTTCGACGAGGACGGCGGCAACCGCACGGTCCAGGTCGGCGGCGGCTTCACCTCGCTGAAGCAGGTCGAGGACCTGATGGTCGCGCCGGAGGCGGCACCCGGCGCTCCCACGGCGGGGCAGCCGAAGAAGCCGGTACGCCTCGGCTCCGTCGCGGACGTGGAGCAGCAGGAGGCCACGGCCACCTCGCTGACCCGCACCAACGGCGAGCCCAGCCTCGCCGTCGTCGTCACCATGGACAAGGACGGCTCCGCCGTCGCCATCTCGGACGCGGTCAAGGCCGAACTCCCGGACCTGCGCAAGGACTTGGGCGCCGACGCCGACCTGACCGTGGTGTCCGACCAGGGCCCGGCGGTTTCGAAGTCGATCTCCAGCCTGACCACCGAGGGTGCGCTCGGCCTGGCGTTCGCGGTCGTCATCATCCTGATCTTCCTGACGTCGATCCGCTCGACGCTGGTCACCGCGGTCTCCATCCCGCTGTCGGTCGTCCTCGCCCTGATCGTGCTGTGGACCCGCGACCTGTCGCTGAACATGCTCACGCTCGGCGCGCTGACCATCGCGATCGGCCGCGTCGTGGACGACTCGATCGTGGTCCTGGAGAACATCAAGCGGCACCTCGGCTACGGCGAGGAGCGCCGCGAGGCGATCCTCACCGCGGTCAAGGAGGTCTCGGGCGCGGTCACTTCGTCGACCCTCACCACGGTCGCGGTGTTCCTGCCGATCGGTCTGGTCGGCGGCATGGTGGGCGAGCTGTTCGGCTCGTTCTCGCTGACCGTCACGGCCGCCCTGCTCGCTTCCCTGATCGTGTCCCTCACGGTCGTTCCGGTCCTCTCGTACTGGTTCCTGCGCGCCCCCAAGGGCACCGCGGCGCTCGACCCGGAGGAGGCCAGGCGCAAGGCCGAGGAGAAGGAGGCGCGCAGCCGGCTGCAGCGCCTGTACGTGCCGGTGCTGCGCTTCGCCACCCGGCGCCGCTTCACCAGCCTGCTGATCGCGGTCGCCGTCCTCGTCGGCACGTTCGGCATGGCGCCGATGCTGAAGACCAACTTCTTCGACCAGGGCGAGCAGGAAGTCCTGTCCATCAAGCAGGAGTTGAAGCCCGGCACCAGCCTCGCCGCCACCGACAAGGCCGCCGAGAAGGTCGAGAAGGCCCTCTCCGGCGTCGACGGCGTCAAGGACTACCAGGTCACCATCGGCTCATCCGGCTTCATGGCGGCCTTCGGCGGCGGTACGGACACCAACCAGGCCTCGTACCAGGTGACCCTCACCGAGGGCGCCGACTTCGAGAAGACCAGCGACGGCATCGACCGTGCCCTCGGCGCGCTCGACGGCATCGGCGACACCCGCATCGCCGCCGGTGACCCGATGGCCGGTCAGGACCTCAGCGTGGTCGTCAAGGCCGCCGACGCCGACGTACTGAAGAAGGCGTCCGAGCAGGTGCGGGACGAGGTCGCGGAGCTCGACGACGTCACCGACGTGCAGAGCGACCTGTCGCAGTCCGTACCCCGGATCTCGGTCAAGGCCAACGCCAAGGCCGCTGCGGCCGGGTTCAACGACACCACGCTCGGCCAGGCCGTCGGCCAGGCGGTGCGGGGCACGCCCAGCGGCAAGGCCGTCCTCGACGACACCGAGCGGGACGTCGTCGTGAAGTCGGCGAAGCCCGCCGAGACCCTCGACGAGCTGCGCGAACTGCGGCTCGGCCGGGTTCAGCTCGGCGACATCGCCACGGTGAAGCTGATCGACGGACCGGTCTCGATGACCCGGATCGACGGCGCCCGCGCCGCGACGATCACGGCGAAGCCGACCGGCGACAACACCGGCGCGGTCAGCACCCAGCTGCAGACCAAGCTGAACCAGCTGGAGAAGGAGCTCCCCGACGGCGCCACGGTGTCCATCGGCGGTGTCTCCGAGGACCAGGACGAGGCCTTCGCCTCGCTCGGCCTGGCGATGCTCGCGGCCATCGCGATCGTCTTCATGCTGCTCGTGGCGACCTTCAAGTCCCTTGTGCAGCCGCTGATCCTGCTCGTCTCGATCCCGTTCGCGGCGACCGGCGCGATCGGCCTGCTCATCGCCACGGACACCCCGATGGGCGTCCCGGCGATGATCGGCATGCTGATGCTGATCGGCATCGTGGTGACCAACGCGATCGTCCTGATCGACCTGATCAACCAGTACCGCGAGAAGGGGTACGGCACGGTCGAAGCGGTCATCGAGGGCGGCCGCCACCGGCTCCGCCCGATCCTGATGACGGCCCTCGCGACGATCTGCGCGCTCGCCCCGATGGCGGCGGGCGTCACCGGCCACGGCGGCTTCATCGCCAAGCCGCTCGCGATCGTGGTGATCGGCGGCCTGGTCACGTCGACGCTCCTCACCCTGCTCCTGGTCCCGACGCTCTACGCGATGATCGAACTCCGCAAGGAGCGTCGCGCCAAGAAGCGGGCGGCCAAGCGCGACAGGAAGGCGGGCGTCCCGGCGCAGGCCGAGCCCACCGAGGAGCCGGCCGGGTCCGGCGAACCCGAGCCGGAGCCGGCGAAGGTCTGACCCACCGGTCGTACGTACGCGAAAGGGGCGCCCCTCACGGTGAGGGGCGCCCCTTCCTGCGTACCGGTGGGTCGCTCAGAGAAACGCCCCGGACGGCACGAACGGCACCGGCGGCCGCATCCCCCGCAGACACAGGTACCCGGCGTTCCGCGGCGAGAGCCGGGCGGCGAGCGCGACGTCCACGGCCCACTCCTGCTCGGCGGTGACATCGGCGAGGCGGGCCCGCACACCGGGCTCCATGGACCGCAGCGCCGCCGTGAGCAGCCGGGCGGCGACCTGCTCGGAGGTGGCCGACAGCGTGACGACCTTGCCGCCGTCGACGTACACGTAACCGCTGCCCGCCCCGTCGTCCGCGACCAACAGGCGGCAGTGGCGCAGCAGTTCGGCGTGGTCGGGCCCGCGCGCACCGCCGCGCCGGAGCCGGTCGACCCCGTCCATGAGCTCCTGGTGCCGCGCCCCGCCCTCGACCACCGCCCCGTCGGGCGCGGGCAGCCGGGCCGGATCGACCACCCCGCCGAACCGCATCGTGGGGTGCAGCGTGAACCCGGCGGCCCGGTACGCGCGCGCGGCCCGCGGGTCGCGGGAGCCGCAGATGATCCCGCGCGGGCAGTCCGCGCCGTACGCCACGGCGTGTTCGAGCAGGGCCCGCCCGACGCCCTTGCCCTGCGCCTCGGGCACCACGACGAGCAGGGAAAGGCCCCAGGTGCCCTCGCGTCTGCTGGAGAGCGCGACACCCAGGGCCTTCCCGTCGGGGTCGCGGTCGTCCACGGCGACGCTGCAGCCGTCCGGGTCGGTCCGGGCGAACCAGCGGTTCAACTCGTCCTCGCGCTCCGGCCGTTCGGGCCAGGTCGGCTCGTCGGCGGGGTCGCCCTCGGAGTGCGAGTCATGGAACGAGGCCGCCGCCACCAGGCGTACGATCTCGGCGTCTTCGGCGGTGTCGCGCAACGGCCTGAGGATCATTCCCGCACGCTACGGACACCGCCGCCGAATGCAAACGCATTTACGCCGACACCGGCACCGACACCGACACCGACAGCAACCAGCAGTACCGGCAGCAGCCGACAGCAACTGGCAGCACCGCCAAGGGACTTGACCTACGGCAGCGCCAGCATCCGCTCCAGGGCGAGCTTCGCGAAGCTCTCGGTCTCCTTGTCGACCTCGATGCGGTTGACCAGATTGCCCTCGGCCAGCGACTCCAACGCCCAGACCAGGTGCGGCAGATCGATCCGGTTCATGGTCGAGCAGAAGCAGACCGTCTTGTCGAGGAAGACGACCTCCTTGTCCGGGTGCGCGTTGGCCACCCGGCGGACGAGGTTCAGCTCCGTGCCGATCGCCCACTTCGAGCCGGCCGGGGCCGCCTCCAGCGTCTTGATGATGTACTCCGTCGAGCCGACGTGGTCCGCGGCGGCGACGACCTCGTGCTTGCACTCGGGGTGCACCAGGACGTTCACCCCGGGGATGCGCTCGCGCACGTCGTTCACCGAGTCGAGCGAGAACCGGCCGTGCACCGAGCAGTGCCCGCGCCACAGGATCATCTTGGCGTTCCGCAGCTCCTCGACGGTCAGGCCGCCGTTCGGCTTGTGCGGGTTGTACAGGACGCAGTCGTCGAGGGACAGGCCCATGTCGCGCACCGCGGTGTTGCGCCCCAGGTGCTGGTCGGGCAGGAACAGCACCTTCTCCCCCTGCTCGAAGGCCCAGTCGAGGGCACGCTTCGCGTTGGACGAGGTGCAGATCGTGCCGCCGTGCTTGCCGGTGAAGGCCTTGATGTCGGCGGAGGAGTTCATGTACGAGACCGGCACGACCTGCTCGGCTATGCCCGCCTCGGTCAGCACGTCCCAGCACTCGGCGACCTGCTCGGCGGTCGCCATGTCGGCCATGGAGCAGCCCGCGGCGAGGTCCGGCAGGACCACCTTCTGGTCGTCGGAGGTCAGGATGTCCGCCGACTCGGCCATGAAGTGCACACCGCAGAAGACGATGTACTCCGCCTCCGGCTTGGCCGCCGCGTCCTTGGCCAGCTTGAAGGAGTCGCCGGTCACGTCCGCGAACTGGATGACCTCGTCGCGCTGGTAGTGGTGACCGAGCACGAAGACCTTGTCCCCGAGCTTCTCCTTGGCCGCGCGGGCGCGCTCCACCAGGTCCGGGTCGGACGGCGAGGGCAGGTCGCCGGGGCACTCCACCCCGCGCTCGCTCCTCGGGTCGGCCTCGCGGCCGAGCAGCAGCAGAGCGAGGGGCGTCGGCTCGACACCCAGGTCTACGGGGGATTGGGCGGTGGTCACGTCACGCACCCTTTCTTCTTCCGGCGTGCAGAACCCGCCGTCCGGGCCTGCTTTTCGTCGAATTGACGTTATCTATCATAACCGCTTCACGTCAGTTTGACGATGGCCATCATGTCGATGTGACGCATTCCCCGGGAGCCCGTACCCGCGCCCCGCCCCGCGTGGGTGTGCGAGCATGAAGACACAAGGCGACATCGCAGAATCACAGCGCCAGGCCCGGAATGAATCCGCGGCCCCGATGGTTGCAACCGTCGGCAAGCAGTCCGAACAACCCGGGAGAGAAGCAGATGTCCGTATCGGACGAGACCACCACCGTGAGCGACGGCATCCTCCTGTCCGACGCCGCCGCGGCCAAGGTCAAGGGCCTTCTTGAGCAGGAGGGCCGGGACGACCTGGCGCTGCGCGTCGCCGTTCAGCCCGGCGGCTGCTCCGGCCTTCGCTACCAGCTGTTCTTCGACGAGCGCTCGCTCGACGGCGATGTCGTCAAGGACTTCGACGGCGTCAAGGTCGTCACCGACCGCATGAGCGCCCCGTACCTCGGCGGTGCCTCGATCGACTTCGTCGACACCATCGAGAAGCAGGGCTTCACCATCGACAACCCCAACGCCACGGGCTCCTGCGCCTGCGGCGACTCCTTCAGCTAGGCCCTCGCGGCTCCCTGGAGTTCACTGTCGTACGACGAAGGCGGCGCCCCTTGCGGGGAGCGCCGCCTTCGTCGTGTCCGGATGTCCGGTCGGACCTCGCTAGCGGCGCTGCACCGCGGCGCCGTTGTCGCCGACCACCGTGCGGTCGCCTAGGGGCTTCTTCAGGGTGACCCGCTCGGTGTGCTCCTTGGCGATCATGATGCAGACCTTGCCGTCGTCCCGCGGCGTACCGGTCACCGTGACCCGCACCTCATCACCGCTCTCGGTCGCCTCCGCCGCGTAGTCGGAACACACACCGCCCCAGAACCGGAGCGTCAACGTCCGCCCGTCGACGCCGTACGACTCCACCGGCACGTCCCGGCTCTCCGGCCCGGTCGGCGGCTGCGCGCCCTCCGTCCGGCTCGGCTCGGGCGCCGGGGCGCTCGGCGCGGTCAGATACGCCGGGTCCACCGCGGGCTGCGTGATCGTGACGGGGCGCTCCATCCCAACGGGGCGCACCTGGAACAGCCAGGACGGTACGAGTACTTGGCGGCCCCGCTCGAAGTGCGTGGCGAGCCCGAAGGTCGCCCGCTGCACGTCCACGGGCGCGGGCTCCCGGCCCTCCGAGCCCTGCGGACACGGTTGCTGCGGCCCACCTGCCCCACCTGCCCCACCCGGCTCGACCCCAGCGGGATTCGGCTCACCCGGCGCGATCCCGGCACCCGAGCCCATGCCCGTACCCGAGCC
>NZ_JAAAHS010000133.1 GCF_009908195.1 Streptomyces boluensis
CCCTCAGGGCCTGGGCCGCACCCTGCTCTCCGAACTCGCCGCGGACGCGCCGTCGGGCCGCGCCTGGGTCCGGATGTCCCGCCACGCGGAGAGCGCGGTGGCGAGCTACCGGAGGCTGGGGTGGCGGGAGGTCGCGCCGTTGCCGGGAGTGGGGAACGGGGTGGTGGTCCTTCTTTCGCCAGGGCACCCGGCTACGGCGGCGTAGGCCCTTCCCAGAGAGGTGTTGTCCGGCGCCCCAACGAGGGCGACATCCTCGGCGACGTCAGGGCGAAGTCGATGCCACCGTGTGCTGCGGGCACTTCGCAATCCCGGAAGCGGGGGACACCGCTGGTGCAACTGGCTTGGACACCCAGATCTGTGATGACAACACCGGGCGGCCTGGGAAGCAGATGCCGGTGAACACCCTGCGACCGTCTCGCGGGGCGCACTGGCTGGGGCCAGAAGGGGCTCCGTCTCTGCGCCGCGCCACCGATGCATCCGGCTCCTGGCAATCTCTTGCTTCACGCTCCAGTGAATATGCCAGGATGATTCACGGATCAGATCAGTGAGTTCGCAGGGGGATGAGGAATGGCCGATCCGGCGCTGATACAGCGGTTCCACGCGTGGCTTCAGCCCGCACCTTCTCCGGAGGACGACGCCCGCTGCGCGTTCTACCAGGACTCACTGATCGTCTTGGACACCAACGTGCTGCTCAGCCTCTACGAGTACACCGCTGAGTCGCGTGAGGAGGTCTTCTCTGCCTTGGAGCAGGTCTCGGGGCGACTGTGGATGCCGTACCAAGTCGGACTCGAGTTCGTCCGTGGTCGGCGCAGTGCGCTGGAGTCCCGCAGGAGGGTGCTCACAGAGGCTGCGAAGTCCGTCAATAGCAAGATGATGGCCGCGCGCAGGGCCATCGTTGAGGCGAGGGCGACTGTCCAAAAGCAGCTTGAGAAGTACGCTCGGATGCCTGAGGAGATAGCCGCTCTGGAGGAACTGGCGAGCGAGAGCGCCGTGGAGCAACATCTCGCCCCGTATTTCAGTGCTTTCAAGGAGCAGCTCGACAAGCTCAAGTCCGGGCACGACCTCGCCCCGGTTTCGGTGGACCAGGGTGACCCCATTCTGCCGAGGGTGGCGCACCTCTACGGTGACCGGGTTGGCGATCAGCCGGACGACAATGTGCTGCGCGACCGGTTGGACGAAGCTGTAGCGTTCCGTTTCCCCAACGAGATCCCTCCAGGGTTCGCAGACATGGGCAAGGAGACTCCGTTGCGCTCGGCCGGTGACTTCCTGCTGTGGGAAGAGATTGTCGAGCACGTCTCGACCCTGCCCCACAGCAGCCGACGGGTGCTCCTCGTCTCCAATGACACCAAAGGGGACTGGTACGCCAACAGCAATGGTGGGCCTCGGCCCTGGCCGGCACTGGTGGACGAGCTGCGGCGCCGCGCGGGTGCTGAGCTGCGGTTGGAGACGCAGCCGGACTTCTATACAGGCATTGGGAAGTACCTGCACGCTGATCTCGCGGCGGACACCTATCGAGAGATCAAGCGTGTTTCGGAGACGTTCGATCCTCCTGCGCTCGACAGCGACTCAGTGATCACTGAGGAGACTGCCCCGCAAGTAGCGCCTCTCGGCGGGCTGCTGGACATGGCATTTCGGTCGGCTGGTCTGACCTCTCCGTCTGTGCGCGCCCTGATGGAGTCGCTTTCCCCGGCCCACCGGCTTGCGCAATGGTGGCTGATCGGAGTGACCGCTCAGCTCCAGCGGCGGGAGCTGACCGAGGGGGAGCCCAGCGTCGAACTCGCAGCTGCCGTCCGCGGACCCAAGGCGCCCACAGCTGAGTGGCAGCCAGGCAGAGTGCTGCCGCCCGGTGAGTGGATTCACCGAGAGTCCACATGGATCGCACCGTGGTTCCTGGACCTACTGGGGGCAACACCACCCGCCGACCGAGCAGTTCTCAGCGTGCTCGCTGCGGAGCAAGCCTCTGAAAACCGGCGACCTGCTCGCTGAACAGGAAGGCCGAGCAGCCGCCGGTATCTGCACCGGAACTGACAGCTTCGCGCCGCCGTAGTCAACAACGAGAAGGGGTACTGTCTTGCCTGCCGAGAACGACGAGCAATTCGAGTCCTGGAAGGCACTCAAGCCGGGATCGGCCTATGCCGTGAAGGAGCTCAGGGACGTCTTTGAGGCAGACGACGCGTCGCCAGAAGAACTCATCGACACCTACTTGTTCGCCAAGCGCTCGCTGGCCAGGTCCATGCAGGCGCTGCTGCTATCGCAACTGCCTGCCGAATGCGATGAGTTCCGTGAGGTGTGTGAGCGCATCCGCGAGGAAATGGTCAACCGATACGCCGACCGAATCCCCGAGCGGTTCCTCAAGGTCCCGTATGGCAGCCAGGCCCATGAGCTCCTCTTCGCGATCCTCATGCGCAGTGTCGGCAAGCCGGTCGACAGCGCCCTGCTCCGTGTCTCGACCAGCGACAATGTCCATACAGAACGACGCACAAGAGAGCTCCGGGAACTCGGGCTTAGCATCGCGACGTCAGAGGTAGACGGCAACCAGTTCTACACGCTGGTCGACCTGGAGGTCGACTCTGCGGTGATCCCCAGCCTTGTCGCGAAGGTGATCGGCAAGTCGACGGCACTCACAAGTGCTCACAAGCGCGACTTGATTGCCAAGTTGCCAGAGTGAGGGCCCAGCTGCGGTTCGGCATGCAGCCCCTGGTCCACCGGCCGACCCGTCCCGGACTATCAGCTGATCTTGGCTCGCTGTTGCGCGAAACTGTCGTGTCGCTGGTGGTTGTCTTGGCCGATGAATGCCTTGAACTCGCCAACGCGGTAGGCGATAGCCCCGTTTGACCGTGTTTCAGTGGTCAGCTCGAAGTCATGGCCGAGGTGGTTCAGGTGGCGCTCGACATCAGGCTGATCCATCCGCGTGCCACGCTTGGCAAGCCTGTCAATAATCTGATCGACCGTCAGTGACCGGACTTCGCCGCGAAGCAGCTTGTACACAGGGTCGAGGACAGAGTCGGTCGCCTCGACGAGAGGCTTCGGCTCGCCTTTCTGCAAGATTGCATTCCGGATCGAGTCGCCCAGCGCCTTCGCGACGGGCGGAGGGAAGGCGTTGCCGATCTGGCGGTAGACCGCAGTCTTGCGGCCAGGAAACTCCCACCGGAAGTCCTCGTCGCCCCAGCCCTGGATGCGGGCCACCATCGCAGTGGTGAGCTTGGGGCCCGGGGCGCCCTCGGCGGGCCGCCATCCCTTCTCCGGCGGAGCGTCCCTGACGCCCATCGCATCCACGCCCAGTTCGGCCCAGGCCCGCTTAGCGCGGGTCGGGCCGAGGTCGGCGCCGCCGTGCCTCTTCGAGCCGCCGACGATCGTGGGGGCAATGGCGTCGGCCTTCTTGACCCACTCCTCGACTTGCTCCGGCTCCCAGCCGTTGCTGCCCATAAGGTCCCTGAGGAGCTCGCCCACAGACTTAGGTTCTTCACTCTGCGGCTCGGGCCACGTGAAGTACCTGGCGTACTGAGGCTGGAGGGCGACGAGAACGAAGCGGGGCCGGAGCTGGGACACGCCGAATTGGTTTGCCTGGAGCAGCTTCCATTCGGCGACGTAGCCGTGGTCATGCAGCCTGTCGAGGACGGCTTGACGGTAGCCCGCGAACCGGTTGGCGCTCAGTCCCCTCACGTTCTCAAGGAGGAGAGCTTTGGGCTGGGTCTTTCCGCAGAGTTCTACAGCCCAGGCGAAAAGGTCGCGCTCGTCTGCTGTGCCCAGCTGCTTTCCCGCGATGCTGAAAGGGGGGCAAGGAACACCCCCTGCCAGTAGGTCCAGGTTGTCGCACTCCTTGGGATCCAAGACCTCGGAATCAGCGACGTCCCCGATACGAACGGTGTCGTCTGCCTCTTCCGCGCTGTAGCCGAGGAACTCCACCAGGTTGTGCTTCAAGGTCGCGGCAGCATGCCTGTCCAACTCCACTGCGAGGCGGTGGCGGAATCCAGCCCGTTCCAAGCCGAGCGTCTGGCCCCCGGCGCCGGCGCAGATCTCGACAACCTCGAGCGGCTCGCTGCCCTTCGATGCTGACATTCCGATCTCCTTCCAAGCGCGCAGGCTAGGCCAGCGCAGGGGCGGCGGGACTCAACCGCCCGCTTCGCAGTAAACATCCGACGAAATACGGGCCCCGCGCCAGCACAAGCCGCCGATCTTCGGCGGCAGCTGATCAGGATAGCGAGCCGGATGAGGTGGCGAAGTCTACGGGGAACCGCTGACATGCCCGAATCCACGGCCTCGTGCGCCCGGTGCGTACGGGACGGTCAATCCTCCAGCGCTGCCCGCACCTCGTCGCGGGCGTCAGCGGGAAGGCGCCGGTACGCGGTCCATGCCCGGTCTAGTGGTGTGGAGCCGCGCCTCCCGCGTTCGATCCATCGCAGGAGCCGACGCTGGTCGCCAGGGTCCAGCCCCTTCATATGGGCGACGGCTTCATCGGCCCGAGCGGGGCCGCCGTAGTTACCGGCTCGGCAGCGCTTGCACTCTGTTACTAGCAGGGTCTCTTCCCGGCCATCGGGAAGTACTGTTTCGCGACGGGTAACGGACAGCACGGCAGTCTGGTGTGAGTCGTCGACGTACTCCTCCCCGCCGGAGATGCCGCAGATCGTGCACATGTAATGATCGCGGACCATGGCAGCTTGCTTCTCTTTGCTGGAGACAGCCTTCTGCGGTGCTGCAGCCCGCCGGGCCGCCGGATCCCAGACAGGAACGCCGGCCTTGACGAAGCGCTGGTCTTCTGCCGTCAGCGTCGCGTCTTCAGAGTTGGTCCGCAGTACCCATCCGTAGTCCCTCAGGTCGCGGATGCGGCGGTCGGCCTGGGACACGCCGGGGAAAGCGTCTCGGACCTGCCCTTTCGTGTACGTGTTCCCCTCGCCGATGACCTGCACCAGCCAGAGTGCTCCGCGGATCATGGTCCCGGCCTTGAGCTCGGGGTCGTCCCATGCAGGGAAGGGCACTGCTCACTCCGTTCTCCGACGCCAGCCGATTTTCTATGATCGCAGGTCGGTTGTCAGTGGCTCCTGCCATGATGCACATCGAGAGAAATGCATGATCATCTGGGCTGCTTGGAGACTCTGCTATGGCTGTGAATTTCGGCGTCCCGCCCCTGGGCGAGACGATCCGCTCCCTTGTCGAGGAACGCCTCAAGGCAGCCATGAGTGAGCAGGGCGCCAAGATCACAGTCGAGTGGAGAGGTGAGCAGAAGCACCTGCATGTGATCTCCATGCCGGTGGACATGCTCTACTTCAACCCTGATACCCACCGCATCCGCGCGCAGCGGACCCTGGAGCCGGAGCGCAACCGGATCCTTGAAGAGGAGCCATGGGGTGAGGGCGCTCAGAACTATCTGTTCGACCTCCTGCGCCGCGATCCCGCGAATCCGAACCAGACAGACTCTGACTACACCGCACTCCAGGATGAGCTGGATGATTTCGGTCAGAAGGAGCCCGGAATCATGAGCCCGCTCGGCATCATTGTCGACGGGAACACGCGCTGCGCTGCCCTCAGGGAACTGGGAGTCAAGGACATCAGGGTCGGTGTCCTACCTGAGGACACCTCCCGCCGCGATATCAACAGCGTTGAGCTAGCCCTGCAGCTCCGCAAGGACAAGCGGCGCGACTACTCGTACATCAACCGGCTCATCGCCATCGAAGACGAACTCTCCAGCGGCCGCCGCGAGGAAGACGTCGCCCGGGACTTCAACATCAAGACCACGACTCTTCAACAGGACCGCTGGGTCTTCCAGTTGATCGACGACGCGATCGACCGCAGCAGTACCGAGCACGGTGCAGCCTTGCGCCTGGTGGACTTCGAGGATCACCAGGAGAAACTGCGAGAGCTCCAGCGTGATTTCACCAAGCTGGCCAAGACTGACACCGAGGCGGCCGAGCAGCTCAAGGAGTCGCGGCTGGCCATGGTCGTTCTGAACTACCCGAAGACGTCTGTGCGTTTGGCGGAGTCTGACTTCCACGCCCGGTACTTGGATGAGCGGCTTCCCGACGACCTGCGTCCGGCCTCCCAGGAGTCGGCCGCATTGGAGATCCCCGGCCTGCCTGGTGTCGTGGTTGAAGACGCCTCTGCGGCCGTCAAGACCACGCGGGCCCTGACCGACGCGCTCCTGCAGGCCAAGGCCGTGACGGTGACCAAGCAGTTGGGGGAGCCGGGCGTCGCTGAAGCTGACAACACGATCAAGACGGCACGCAAGACCTTCGACGTCGCCGTGAAGCTCGCCGGCGCCAATGTCGAGCTCAGGAAGCGCCAGATCGCTGTGCCGGAGCGTCTCACTGACGCAGCGGACTATGTGAACCAGTGCGTCAAGGAGTTCGCCGACGCCAAGGCGAAGCGCGCCCTGGATGAGGACGCCTTCGACGACGCGCTGCTCACCCTGCGCACCAGCCTCTCGCACTTGGCCAAGCAGGCACGGCGCACCTTCAGCTCACCCGGCGACGGTGTGGCCTGGCTGCTCGACGCCACGCGGGAGAAGTGATGGCGTCGGCCGACGCGCCCAGTCTCGAGATCGGCTTCGGGGAAGGTGTCACCAGGGCGCGACTGCAGGCTGGGGACGGTCGCGAGACTGACCTTCGCCGTCTTGCACTGCGTTTCCGCAGTGGTGTGCAGCGCTCTCCTAGCACGCTGGAGGTGGAGATCGACGACCTCCTGACCAACCTTGCCGCCCTCGGAACGTGGCCGCAGCCTCGCAGCGTGGTCTGGGACCCTCAGCTGGCTCGGCTCGCTACTGATTCAGCTCAAGACGCACAGGCGGTTGCCAAGCAGCTTGATCCGGCAGCCGACAGCACGCCGGCCGTCGACCCTTCTCGGATCGAGGACATGCTCGGTCCCGAGTGGACCGCTGACCTCACACCGTTCCAGCGGCGGGACATCGCGAAGCTGCTGTCGCTGCGTCACGGCGCGAACTTCTCTGTGCCGGGAGCCGGGAAGACGCGCGTCGGTCTCGCCGTTTTCCAGGCCCTACGGCGGACTAAGGGAATCGAGCGGCTTCTCATCGTTGGGCCGAAGTCCTGCTACGAGTCGTGGCAGTACGAGAACGAGACGTGCCTGGAAGAACCGCTGAGCATGGCGGTGCACTCCCGTGATGTCGACCCAGCCGCAGACGCGATCATCGTCAACTACGAGCGGCTCGCCAGTTCTGTGAACGAGCTGGGCCACTGGCTGGCCGCCCGTCCGTCGATGTTGCTGCTCGACGAGGCACACCGCATGAAGCTCGGAGCTAACGGAACCTATGGGGCGGCTTGTCTCGCCCTCGGCCCGCGCAGCCATCACCGGCTCATCCTCACCGGTACGCCGGCGCCAAACGGAGTTCGGGACTTGGAGAACCTCTTCGGTTTCGTTTGGCCGGGCCATGGGCGTCAGAAGGTCACCAAGGCAGTCGGGGGCGGGGACCTCGCCAAGGCCAGCAAGGCCCTGCGTCCGCTGTTCACCAGAACCACTAAGGACGAGCTCGGGCTCCCGCCGGTAACCACATCCCTCGTACCTGTGCCTTTGCCGCCCCTCCACCAGGAGGTGTACGAGGCTCTCATTGGCCGCTTCTCCGCCCGTGCTGCGGGTTCCGAGGGTGACTTCCGGGCCCTCGGGAAGATCATTGTCTATATGCTGATGGCCGCAACCAGCCCGGCACTCCTGGCAGTTGGCACAACACGGTACGAGCCGCTGTCCTACCAGGTACCGCCGTTGGCGGTGCCCGACGGAACGCCGTTGTTCGAGCTCATGCAGGACTTGCCGAGCTATGAGCTGTCGCCGAAATATCAAGAGGTCCTGGCAATCGTCAACAGGAACGCTCAACAGGGCCGCAAGACACTTGTCTGGTCGACGTTCATCCGCAGCCTCAACACTCTCGAGCGCATACTCGGTGAATTCTCACCCGCGATGGTTCATGGTGGGACGGAGGATCGGGAGGCCGAGATTGACCGGTTCCGAAACGACCCCGACTGCATGGTGTTGCTCTCGAACCCGGCCACTCTTGGCGAGGGCATCAGCTTGCACCACCACTGCCACGACGCGGTCTACGTTGACCGGGACTTCGCCGCCGGCCGCTTCCTCCAGAGCCTCGACCGGATCCACCGCCTCGGCCTCGCACCCGAAACCGAGACGCGAATTACTGTGCTCGCCGCCGAGGGAACTATCGATGAGGTCGTAGACCAACGGCTCGGCGACAAGCTCCAGTTCATGGGGCGGATCCTCGACGACGCGGCGGTCCAGCAGCTCGCCGACCTCGAGGAGGAGCCCGCCATCGGCGGCGGTCTCGACCATGGCGACCTGCAAGCACTGATGGGCCACCTCCGTGCCCGTGCCGCCTGAACCGGTCCTGCGCGCGGCAGTCCGCTGGCTGGACCGGCTCCCTGCCAGCGGCGCCGCGCAGATCCGCGCCCTCTTCACCGCACACCGCGATTTCAGCGACATCACTCCGACCCAGTACGAAGCTGCGTACACATGGCTGCAGGCCGCCGGGCTCCTCGATGACCTGCAAAGCAGCATCCCTGGGCCCCGCCGCATCTTCGACGCCGCGATCGCGCACAGCGGCGCCCCCTGGCTCCCAGACGCCGACCTGCTCGTCCGCAGCCCGGACGAGCTTCCTGACGACGTCCTGCGCGCCGCCTCGTCACTCGGCCTGGACGAAGTCGAGGCATTCAGACACCTCGGGTCTGCATGGGGCAAGTTCGACGCACGTGAGCGCGAGCGGATAGGAGCAGCAGGCGAATTGGCCCTCGTAGACTTGCTGACAAATTCAACTACGGCCCGCGTCGAGCATGTTGCAGCTTGGTCCGACGGATTCGGATACGACATTGCTGTCCACTCCGCCCACCACCCCGGGCACCTGGAGGTCAAGTCCACGACTCGACGCGGACGTCTCACCGTCTTCCTCTCCCGCAACGAGTACGAGACCATGCGGCGCGACCCGCACTGGGAACTCGTCGCCATCCGCCTCACGGCAGACCTGGAGCCCGAGGCGGTCGCCGCCATTCCGAAGGAGTGGATCGCAGAGCAGGCGCCGACTGACCAGAGCCCGCAGGGGCGTTGGGAGTCGTGCCGCCTGGACGTGCCTCCCGACGTGCCCGTGCCAGGAATCCCTCGCCTCGCCCCAGTGCTCGTCAGCGGCGGCTCGGAGCTCCTCGACGGCACCGCTGGGTGGCCGGGCTAGCCAGCGCGGCCAAGCGGAGACCGGCCGTCGAGGATGTGTCCGGCAACGGCCTCTGGCGGGGCTGCATGCGGAACCGGACCTTCACACCCGGGTACCCGCGTTCGAGAGCAGGAACTCCTCAGTCTCCGCAAGCCATTGCTCGTCTGTGGGATCAGGGCACTCGTCCAGGGGGAGCGCGTCGTCGAATGCCTGCTTGACCACGGACCGCCACTGGTCGAGCGAAGCGCGGATCAGGAATGGGCCGACCGCGAAGGTGACGATCCCTTCATCGTCAATGCGCATGGCGGCCGCCTCATCACCCACCGGGACGTCACTCGCCAGCCCAGCGGACGCTGCGTCGAGCGCTGCTTCCAGCTCGCTCCGGTAGATCCAGCCAATCCACCGCTGACCCTGCAGCTCAGCATCAGCGACCAGAACCGACCGCCCACTGCCTGCGTAACCGCTGAGTTCCAGCGACCGGCCTTCCTGACCGTCGGCCGATATCCCGCCACCACCGAGGAATTCCGGCCTGAACCGGTCGAGGAGCGCTGTGATGCGTTCAGCCAGTAGCTCTCTGCGGGCCGAGAGGAACTTCCGGTAAGAGACAGTCTCCAGCAGCGCGGGGTCGCTAGGGATAGCGTGCGCTGCCAGGTCACTGGCTGCTACATCCTTCACGTAGGCCGCTGGTGCGCGGCTTCCAATCATGTTCTTTGCTGTGTACTGGGATACGAAGACAATGTTCGCCAGCTCGTTGATCTCCGCTGACGAGAACTTGCCGCGGTGGCCATGCAGGGTCACCGCCGGGTGGACGAGGCTGTACTGCGGCTTTCCCGAACCGTCGACAGATGCCGAGACGAGTTCGCCGTCCCACCAGTCCACGGCGTCGGCGTGGGCTGCCGCAAGGTAGCTGAACATGAGGTACGGGCTCTGGTGACTCCGGCCGACCAGGTCGTCGGCCGCGACGGAAATACCGATCCCGCCGATTCCGACGTTGGACAGGAGGCCCTTCACCGGGGTCTCGGAGCCGAGTACCTTGATGTCCTGGGTGAGCGCAGTATCAGTCGCGCCTCCGTACCGATTGCGGGCCGTGGCGGCCATGAACCAGTACAGCAGCCCGTTTTCGATGCTCTCCGGTATCTCCCCGTCGTTGGGCTGGCGCCCGTAGTAGACGATCAGCGGGTGGAGAGCTGCCAGGGATGGGATGAGCGAGGTCGTCGGAACCAGAAGCTTCTCCTGGAGCATCGGTACGACCTTGGACAGCCCGCGCTGGACCTTCGCCCACCCCTCCTCGACGGACTCCGCACTTGCTGCGGTCAGCTTGGCTACCGATGAAAGCCGCTTGCCGGAGATGGATAGGTTCAAGGTCAGGGCCTTGATGAGGAAGTTGACGTCGAGAGCGCCGTAGCCGCGCGCGGCCCAGCGCGCCGACTCCGCCTCCAACTGCCCCAGAAAGCCAGGCGCTCGGGCGGACAGTGTGGCCAGGGCCAGATCTGTGGTCTTCAACGCTCGGCCGCCGCTGTTCACCCGTACGAAGATCTCTGCGACTTCCTCGTAATCGAAGTCGTGCAGGACCTCCATGTGGAAGTCGCGCTGAGTGATCTTCTGGAGTGCGCTCAGGCGATGGCCGATCTCCACGTCGGGGATGTCCAGCCCCGTGGACTTGAGCTCGCTGTGCACCATGAAGACATCGGCATCCGGCCCGACGACGTCGTAAACCTTGATCCACTTCTTGTTGCGGCGAGTGGCGGCGCTCTGATTCTGGAAGGCCTCGGTCTCGATGTTGAAGACGACCTGGGCTTCCGCATGGTCGGTGAGCACCCGGAACAGAGAGGTGAGCCGCTGCTGTCCATCGAGGAGGTAAAGGGGGATTACGCTCGCCAGCGCCTGGGGAGCACCGATAGCCGCCCCCCGGGTCTCGGCCACGTGCGCTGTCTTCCAGAACAGCAGCGACCCAGCCGGGTAGCCGCGGTACAGGGACTCGATGAGTCGTGCGACCTGCGACGCCTTCCAGACGTATCCGCGCTGGATCTCCGGAAGTTTGATCTCCCCGGCGGCAATCTGGCTGATGAGCGTCCGGACGTCCCGGTTGGTGCGTTCAACTGCCATGCCTTCGGTGCCCCACCCTCCCCTGGTGCGAAGCCGTGCCCAGCGGCTCCGGGTCGTTGTCCTGACTGCGGCGATGGCAGCAGCATCAAGTGAGATTCCCCGGCCGCCATAAACTGCAGGGCACACAGGGTATGTGAGGAAGCGGTCAGCCTGCCCCGAGGAGTGCCGCACTGGGGGCGAAATGAGACGCAGGACGATCGCCAGCCGTTTTGGGATCTCTCACGACTTCCAACGCTCCGAGTTCGTGCGCCTGGCCGCCGCCGCTGCCCGCCGCGCCGTTACTGCCTCGCAGACAACGCTGCAGCACGCCTCCGCGGAATCGTGCTCCCAGAATCGCAGCACCAGCCAGCCGGCTTCAGCCAGCCGCGCGTCAGTGTCCCTGTCGCGCTGCATGTTGCGCCCGATCTTCTCGCGCCAGTAGTCGGGGTTGGTCTTCGGCAGTACGAAGTGTTCGGGGCAGCCGTGCCAGAAGCAGCCGTCGATGAAGACTGCGACGCGCGTCGGGCGGAACACCAGGTCCGCGGTGCGGCGCAAGTCGGGAAGCGGCTTGGCGGCGACTCGATACCGAAGCCCTGCCGCATGCACAAGGGACCGCAGGGCCCGCTCGGGGCTGGTGTCCCGGTTGCGGTTGCCGAGCATGCTGCGCCGATTGGCAGCGGAGGATGCCCAGGATCCCTTCGGAGGATTCCACGGCTCAGGTTCTGAGGGCTGCTTGCTCATGACCGCAAAAATTCTAGAGGGCTCTGCTGTCCGGCCGCGATTCGCGATGGCGGCGAGCCGGACAGATACGCGGCAGCGAGTGCAGGGCCCATTCACCTACGGCGTCCGCACGGAATGGTGGGCGGCATGTTGCGTGAACCAGCTCAATTCGCCATCGCCGACGACGGGAGCCTGTGGCTCCCGCTCGGTCTCCTCGCCGAGGCGGGGCCCTCAGGCAGCCGGCGTCCTCGCACACAGCTGTGGCGGGCCGCGTTGTCCCGCGCCGCGAGGAGGGTGCGGTTGCCGAGCTGTTGGGGTGGTGGGGAACGTGAGTAACTCTCTGCAGGCACCTGCCTGCCAGGCTCAGCGGCTGCAGTGGCGAACCATCGGGATCGGCACGGCCAGGCACGCGCTATCACTGACAGCGCTGGACGCTGGGGCAGACCGATGCCCCAGCCCTCCACAACACAGACGGAGGGGCCGGGCAGGCCAATCTGGCTAGATAGTGAGGGGCGCGGGGCTGGATTCTCGCGCAGAGGCGGTGAGACGCGCACCTCGGCTCTCTGCCACGCGAAGGGCATCCTTGAGTGACTCGCTCAACCTCCTGGCAAGGTCACGGAGTTCACTGGAGGGAATGTCTGGATCGCCGAGTAGGTCGGCAGCATGCTGGAGCAGTTCAGCTCCCATGTAGAGCTGGACGTTACTCGGTGCCGTCGGCGACATGGGACAGGTGGTCGGTCCCGTCGCCGATGAGCTAGCACGGCTTCCGCGGCAGTCCACGGGAGGAGCCGCGGGATGTCTGATGCACTCATCTCGCCCTGCCTTCTGTCGTTCTCGGGAACGAGAGAGGTCGCCGCTAAGTGAAGAGCAGGGTGGACTCAGCGAGGATGTCCCTACCCACCTCGCTCCTGTAGATCAGGTCGATGCTGCCGAAGCGGGCCTCGGTGTAGTCGAGGCCGAGTTCTGCCACGGCCTTCCGGACGGCTTCCTCGGAGCCCGCCTCGATCTCCAGGAATGTGGGGAGGTCGGGCCAGGTGTCGAAGTCGTAGGTGACGCCTCCGAGTTGCCACTCCTCGCGGTAGTTCTGCTGGTACCGCACCTGGCGCAGGCCGAGGGCCCCGAGGAGTTCCGCGGTGCGTACGAGATCGCTGACCTCGATCTCGATCTCGGTGGTGCCGTTGATGTGTGTGGCGTCGCTGACCTGCTTGAGTGTCAGTGTCGTCTTGCCACCTTCGTCTCGAAGGCGGAGCCACTGCTCGCCCTGGACGCCGTCGTTCTCGAAGATGAGACGGGTGAACATGGTCTTGTCGAAGGTCCGCTGGGCTCCGGCTGCCCGCAGCTGCTCGCGGACGGCGTCGACGTCGATCGCCAGGAACTTCGCTTCGTATTCGTGCTGAGCCAACGCTCTCTCGCTCTCGGTGAGTTGTCGGTCGAGGTCAAGGTCAAGGTCAAGCGGTCAAGTCGTGCAGGTCCTGCTCACGCATCTTGCGGATTTCGGCGCACATCTCACTGCCCACGAACTCTTCCACGGGCAGGCAGAGGTCCATGCGCTGTATGCAGACACCAACGTGGAACGTGCCGTGCGGGTCGCGGTACAACCGGACGCCGTAGTAGCCCTCTTGGCAGTCGGTGCTGTTGTTGAAGCGGCAGCCCGTGCAGGTCTCGGGTAACCGCAGGGGACGTATGTGCTTGACGAGTAAGGGCCGGCCGTTGGGGAGCCGGTAGGCGATACGGAACCCAGAGGTGCCCGCGATCAGCCGTATCGCTTCCGGTTGGGCGTCGAGCTCCTTCAGGAGCTGGTCGACCGCGTCCAGGGAGGCGTCTCCGTCAGCCAGCGAGGTCAGGACTCTCACGGACAGCCGCGGGGAGTACTTCTCAAGGAGTCGGTGGACCCGGCGGACGTGGGTGTGGTCGGGGATGACGATGTTCGCCCGTGCTCCGGTGCCGAGGGCCAGGGCCAGGGCCAGGCGGATCGACTCGTCCAGGGCTGTGATCTTTCGCGCGGCGCGCTGCCGGGAGCGGTAGGGAGTGCCCTGGACCTGAGCGAGTTCCCCGGTCGTCGTGCCGAAGATCGAGAAGTTGATGTGGTCGAGGCCGCCCCGTACGCACTCCGGCAGGGCTCGCGCACCGTTCTCGCCGTTCGAGGTGATGCTGGCTTTGTAACCAGCGTCCTTCGCCAGCGAGATGATCTGCGGCAGCCGCGGGTGCAGTGTCGGCTCCCCGCCGGTGAGGTGCACCTCGTCGAAGCCCAAGGCGTCGCGGAGCTGAGCGAGGGCCGCCCGGAACGCCTCGTCGGGCATGACGGGCGCAGTGACGAAGCTGGCCCCGTTCGTGCCGAGGTAGATGGAGACACGCCCCGAGCGACCGGCGGACGAGAAGGGGGCGGACCGGCGGCCGTGGTTGTCCGCACTCACCGGGGTGCCCTCGTTGTGGCAGAAGGTGCAGGTCATGCCGCAGGAGTCGATGACCTTCACACGTAGGGTCCGGTCCATCGAGACGCGTACGGGGACGTCACTGTCGATCTGTTGCAGGGCGCGGTGCTGGAACATGAGCCGCTACTCCTTCAAGACGGGAGTGGTTCATGGCACGGAGATGGGAGGAGGCCGCCGATCCGGACGGCCGACTCGTCAAGAAACGGGAGGGGACACGTCCGGCGTGGTGACCACCGCCCGCGCGTCAGCGACGGGTCCGATGTCGTCCTGGACCAGGTAGCCGAGACCGCCCACGGCGATCAGTGATCCGAGAGCCCAGATGGTGCTGAGCACCGTTCCGAGCACATCTCGCTCAGGGCTTGGGGCGGGGGCCAAGGCCCCTAAGCTCTGCCGGCCTCGGCCGGCATGCAGATAACCGGCATGCAGATGAAGGGTCATGTCGTCCCCGTGATCGCTGTTCCGAGCGGGGCCATGGCGTATTGCACAGCGATGCGGAGGGCGTCGACCTCGGTGATCAGCGCACCGTCGTCCGGCGGGATGCGCCAGTGCAGTCCCGGGCCTTGAACACGGTGCGTCGGCGGAACGACGAGGTAGTGGGTCAGACCGAGCGACCGCGTGCCGGGGACATCCCACGAGGCTGCGCTGCCGGTCGGTACGAACCAATACAGCGCAGGCTCGTCCTGGACGACGGCGCCGCTGGATGAACCGAGCAGCGTCAGTACCCGCAGGCCGGCGCTGTGCGGGACGCGCACCGCGTCCCAAGCGACGCCGGCAGCTTGGATCTTGTGGCCGCAGACGGTGTCCATCGAGAGCGTCTGCGGGTTCTCGCGTGGTCGCGACATGGCGTACGGGCTCCTAGCCGGGCAGAGGGCTGGAATGAGGAGCTGTCATCGTCGCGACCTCGAAGGTCCCCTTCGAGGGCTTAGAGAGGCCACCTGGAGGACATCAACAGGACTTCTATATAAGCCTCTTGGTGATTCTTGGGCTCAACTGGGACCTTGCATGGGACCCTCAAGCTAGAGCCCGTTTGCTTCACGGAGGTCCGCCCATGCCCCGGCCCATAGGCAACACCCGCCTCAAAGCTGCTCGCGTAGCGGCGGGGTACAACTCGCAACAGGCCCTGGCCGACGCCATCACCGCGACAGCACCCCAACTAGGTGTGCGTGGACTGGCAGTTGGTGTACGTCAGGTACGCCGATGGGAGTCCGCCAACCCTCCGTGGCCCCAACCCGATGTCCGCCGGGTTCTCACCCACCTGTTGGGCCAGGACGCCGAACAGCTCGGCTTCACGGCCCCCTGGTCCACAGGTCAGGCTCCCAACGACCTCGGCCGATCGGGCTCACCCAGCGCGCCGGTGCCCCGCGCTCACCGCACGACAGTCCCCGCACAAACCGTGGCGATCACTCAACCAGCAACGGTAGGCGCCGACTTCGAGGCGGTGACCCGGTCGCACCGGCACCTGTACTGGTCTGTCGCCCCGGCCACGCTCCACCCCGCCGTCCTCGAACACTCCCGGCTGGGCTGTGCCCTCCTCCCCGAAGTGGCCCCGGCAGTACGACCGCGTCTCGCGGCAGCCCTCGCCGAGACCTACCTACTGGCCGGACGTATCGAGTTCTTCGACCTGCGCGAACCCGACCAAGCCGGTGAGACAATGCTCCGCGCACTACAGGCAGCAGGAGAGGCAGACGATCCCCTCATGGGCGCCGCCGTGCTCGCCCACACCGCGTTCATTCCCGGCTGGTCCGGAGACCGAGAGGCGGCGGTGGAGCGCATGGTCGCAGCCCGCACCTACGCCCGCCGAGGCCCCGCATCCGCAGAATTCTGGGCGTGGCTCGACGCCGTCGAAGCCGAATGCGAGACCCGTTGCGGCAACACCCGCATCGCCCTGCACCTCATCGGCCACGCCGAAGACGTCCTCGCAGCCGACTCCGAATACGCCAACCCGGCATGGATGGACTGGTTCAGCCCGATCCGCTTGGCTGCCTTCAAAGGCAACACGCAACTGGAGGCCGGCCACTTCCCCCAGGCCCGGGTAACCCTCCAGCAAGTCCTCGAAGACCTGCCCCCCGAGTCCGACAAGCAACGCACCGTCGTCCTCGGCGACCTCGCCGCCGTCGAAGTCGCCGACGGCAACCCACAACAGGCATGCACCTATGCCGAACAAGCCCTCAACCAGCTCGCCATCACCTGGTACGCGACAGGAATGGACCGTGTACGCACGGTCCGGCGCACGCTCGCCCCGTGGCAGCACGAGCAGTGCGTACGGGACCTCGACGACCGGCTCTACGACTGGGGCACCACGGTCAGCGCTCTCCAGCGTTGAACTTCGCGATCCGCTCCGGCAGTTCGTCGAGCGAATCGATCCGCATCGTCGTGATCGCGTCCGCATCCGGGTCGTGCTGCTGGATGGTGCCCCAGGGGCCGCGCCGGATCAGCGCCGTGAGAAGACCGGCTTGCACGGCCGGGCGGATGTCATTGTCGAGCCGGTCGCCCACGTACAGGATCTCGCCCGGCTCGGCCGGCGTCGCCTCGATGACCTTCTCGAAGAACGCCACGTCCGGCTTCGACGCACCCCAGTCGTCGCTGGTCGCGATCAGGTCGGAAGGCAGATCGAGGCCGCGAAGGAGGCCGCCGGCGCGGACAGTCTGATTCCCCGCGATCCCCACCCAGAGCCCGGCCTCCCGCAACGCCGTGAGCGCCGGGCGCACGTCCGCGTACAGGTCGTCTTCGCCGAACCACTCGGGCTTGCCGGCCTCGGCCCGCCTCTCCCGTTCCTCGGTCAGATCGAAGCCTGGGCGGAACTCCTGGAACGTCTCGCGGTAGTCCCGCCCCTGCGCGATGACCGCCCCGAACATGGCCGCGAAGGTGTGCCGCGGCACCCCCAACCAGTCAGCCCAGGTCCCGTACTCACGGGTCTCGTCCACCAGGCACTCACCGACGTCGAACACCACTGCGCGAATCATGGGCGGAAGCGTAGAACACGGATCTGGCGCCAGCACCGGGTGGTTAGCGGTGTCTCAAACACCCCCATGGCACTCCAAATACCCCACCCCCGACCCACACC
>NZ_JAAAHS010000134.1 GCF_009908195.1 Streptomyces boluensis
GGCCCGGGGGCCAAGGCGTCAGGAGGTCGAGAGGCCGGGGCGCCAGAGGGCCGATTGGCCGGAGTCCCGAGGTGCCGGGGCGCCGGGACGCCGGAGGGCTGGAGGGCTGGAGGGCTGAGAGGCCGGGGGCCGACGGGCCACGGCCCGGAAGTCGAGGTGGCAGGAGGGCCTGGAGTCAGGGGGCCCAAGAGGCCAGGAGCAATGCCGCAGCCCCGCCCCTCACCCCCGACGAGAAAGCAACCAGGGCTCAATCACGCCGAGCCCACGCACCGGGCGCTGCCACATCGGCTGGAGGCCGAAGCGGTACGTGGTCGGAGGCGTGCCCTCCTTCTCGGCGCGTTCGGCCTCGGCCGTTGCCTCCGCTTCCGACGAGGGGGCCTCGCCCGTTCTGGTCAGCTCCTCCGCCAGTGCCTGGTCGACCAGGACCGCGTCCTTGGGCGCTATCGAGGTGAGGCGGCTCGCGAGGTTCACGGTCGTGCCGAATACGTCGCCCATCCGGGTCGTGACCGTGCCGAAGGCGATGCCGACGCGCAGCTCGGGCATGGTCTCGTCGTTGGCCATGGTCTCGATGAGCCGCAGCGAGATCTCCGCGGCCACGCCCGGGTCGTCGGCGGCGAAGAGCACCTCGTCGCCGAGGGTCTTGATCAGTCGGCCGCCGTGCGCCGCGACCAGGTCGGCGGCGGTGGTCTCGAAGGCCTCGACGAGCTCGCCGAGCTCCTCCTCCTCCATGCGCCGGGTCAGCCGGGTGAAGCCGACCAGGTCGGCGAAGCCGACGGCGAGGCGCCGGTCGACCATCTCCTCGTCGTCGGCGACCTGGACGACCCGGCCCGTGGCCGCGGCCAGCTGGCGCCGCCAGACGTAGACGAGGAACTCCTCCAGCTCCGGCAGCAGCAGCTCCACCAGCGGGTACGTCACCTCGGTGCGGGTCATGCCCGGCTCCGGGGGCTCGGTCAGGCCCTCCAGGAAGGAGTCGATCTGCCATTCGGCCAGACGGGCCGTGGTCTGCCCGGTGGAGCGGGCCACCTGCACCGCCATGGCCTCGCTGAGCAGGCCCGCCTCGACCAGACCCGCGAGCCGCCGAAGGGCGAGGACGTCCGCCTCGGTGAGGGCCTTGGCCTGGCCGATGTCGGGGAAGCCCATGGCCCGCCAGAAGCGCGACGCCAGCTCCATGGAGACGCCCGCCGTACGGGCCGCCTGGAAGGCCGTGTAGCGCCGCTCGGCGCCGAGGATCAGCTGCTCCAGACGGAGCGCGAGCGGATCGTCCGTGTGGTCGGCCGTGGCGTCGTCGGCATCCCGGGGGGCTGGGTGGGTGCCCGTGCCTGAGCCGGTGTCGTCGACGGTCACTGCGTGTTGCCCTTCCGGTCTGGCGCGGTCTGATAACGACCGGCCCCAACGATACGGCAGGTGTGGGTTGGCTCACGTATGCCTGTGGATAACGCCCGCGGTGGATTCACGCCGCCACCCACAAGCCACCCGCCAAGCACCCACAACGCACCCGCAAGGCACCCGGCACCGCACCGGCGCCACGACCCACAAGATCACTCCGCCCGCAGATGCACCACATCACCCGCCCCGACCGCCTCGCGCTCACCCTCGGCGGTCGTGATGATCAGGCGGCCGTCCGCGTCCAGGGCGATGGCCTGGCCCACCAGAGCGCGCTCGCCCGGGAGTTCGGCGCGGACCCGGCGGCCGAGGGTCACGCAGCCCGCCGCGTACGTCTCCTGCAGGCCGGACGCCACCGGGTCGCCGCCCGCCGCGCGCCAGTCGCCGTACCACTGCTCGAGGGAGCGCAGGACGGCGCGCAGCAGCGGGTCGCGGTCGGTGTTCTTCGCGCCCGCGAGCGCGAGGGAGCCCGCGCCGGGGACGGGGAGTTCGTCGGCGTGCAGCGAGACGTTGACGCCGATGCCGAGGACCACGCCCGCCGCGTCACCGGCGCCCGCCCGCTCGGCGAGGATGCCGCCGGTCTTGCGCTCCTCGCCGTCGACCGCGACGAGGAGGTCGTTGGGCCACTTCAGGGCGGTGTCGACGCCCGCGGTGCGGGACAGCGCGGTGGCGGTGGCGACACCGGCGAGCAGCGGCAGCCAGCCCCAGTGCTCGACGGGTACCTCGCGGGGCTTCAGGAGTACGGAGAAGAAGATCCCGGAGCGTGCGGGCGCCGTCCAGCTGCGGTCGAGCCGGCCGCGGCCCGCGGTCTGCTCCTCGGCGATGAGTACGGCGCCCTCGGGGTCGTCGACGGCGCGGGCGGCGAGGTCGACGTTGGTGGAGCCCGTACTGGACACCACGTCGAGGACGCTCCACAGCGAGCCGGGCGTGAGCAGCGCGCGGCGCAGCGAAGTGACGTTCAGCGGCGGTCTGTCCAGATCGGACCAGGGGCCCGGAGCGGCTGCCGGGGAGGGGTGCGCGGCGGGTTCGTGCGCGGAGCCGGAGGACTTCGATGGCGTCATGCAAGACAGCCTAGGTGTGGTAAACGCCGCACTGCCGAGGCGTGCTCACGCCATTACGCTACGGGTCAGTAGCTCACCGTCCCCTTCATCAGCGCACGTGTCCCCTTGACGGGGCGCACCGTCCCCATGAACCCGTGACCAGGCAGGGAGCCGCAATCCCGATGTCCGAGCCGGAAGCGCAGAGCGCCATCGACATCCACACGACCGCGGGCAAGATCGCCGATCTGCAACGCCGTATCGACGAGGCGACCCACGCCGGTTCCGCGCGAGCGGTGGAAAAACAGCACGCCAAGGGCAAGTTGACCGCCCGCGAACGCATCGATCTCCTCCTGGACGAGGGCTCGTTCGTCGAGCTGGACGAGTTCGCCCGGCACCGCTCGACCTCCTTCGGCCTGGACGCCAACAAGCCGTACGGCGACGGCGTGGTGACCGGGTACGGCACGGTCGACGGCCGTCCCGTGGCCGTGTTCTCGCAGGACTTCACCGTGTTCGGCGGAGCCCTCGGCGAGGTCTTCGGGCAGAAGATCATGAAGGTCATGGACTTCGCCCTGAAGACGGGCTGTCCGGTGGTCGGGATCAACGACTCCGGCGGCGCCCGTATCCAGGAGGGCGTCATGGCCCTCGGCATGTACGGCGAGATCTTCCGCCGCAACACCCATGCGTCCGGCGTGATTCCGCAGATCAGCCTGGTCGTCGGGCCGTGCGCGGGCGGCGCCGTGTACTCGCCCGCGATCACCGACTTCACGGTGATGGTCGACCAGACCTCGCACATGTTCATCACCGGCCCCGACGTCATCAAGACCGTGACCGGTGAGGACGTCGGTTTCGAGGAGCTGGGCGGCGCCCGTACGCACAACTCCGCCTCGGGCGTGGCCCATCACATGGCCGGCGACGAGAAGGACGCGATCGAGTACGTCAAGTCGCTGCTCTCGTACCTGCCGTCGAACAACCTCTCCGAGCCGCCCGCCTTCCCTGAGGAGGCGGACCTGGAGACGAACGACGAGGACCGCGAGCTCGACACGCTGATCCCGGACAGCGCGAACCAGCCGTACGACATGCACACCGTCATCGAACACGTCCTGGACGACCAGGAGTTCTTCGAGACGCAGGCCCTGTTCGCGCCGAACATCCTCACCGGTTTCGGCCGGGTCGAGGGGCACCCGGTGGGCATCGTCGCCAACCAGCCGATGCAGTTCGCCGGCTGCCTCGACATCGACGCGTCCGAGAAGGCCGCCCGGTTCGTACGGACGTGTGACGCCTTCAACGTGCCGGTGTTGACGTTCGTGGACGTGCCGGGCTTCCTGCCGGGCGTCGAGCAGGAGCACACCGGCATCATCCGCCGCGGCGCCAAGCTGATCTACGCGTACGCGGAGGCCACCGTCCCGCTGATCACGATCATCACGCGCAAGGCGTTCGGCGGCGCGTACGACGTGATGGGCTCCAAGCACCTGGGCGCCGACCTCAACCTGGCCTGGCCGACCGCGCAGATCGCGGTCATGGGCGCGCAGGGCGCGGTGAACATCCTGCACCGCCGCACCATCGCCGCCGCCGACGAGGCGGAGCGCGAGGACGTCCGCGCCCGCCTCATCCAGGAGTACGAGGACACGCTCCTGAACCCGTACACGGCGGCCGAGCGTGGCTACATCGACGCCGTCGTGATGCCTTCCGAGACCCGCCGCCAGGTCGTCCGGGGCCTGCGCACCCTACGCTCGAAGCGCGAGTCCCTGCCGCCGAAGAAGCACGGCAACATCCCCCTGTAGGAGGACCGATGATCAAGGTCGTACGGGGCAATCCGACCCCTGAGGAGCTGGCCGCCGCACTCGCGGTGGTCCGAGCCCGCGCCGCGAGCCTCGCCGCCGCGGCGCCGGACGCACCCGCACCGGCGGACTCGTGGGCCGACCCCTCGCGGGTCGGCCGCCACCGGCTGCCGCAGCCGGGGCCGACGTCCTGGGCCCGCACGTACTGGCCCGGCTAGGCCGGAGCACCGCCGATCGCCCTCCGGGCTCGTCCTCAAACGCCGGACGGGCTGAAATTCAGCCCGTCCGGCGCCTCAAAGCACCCGCGCCAGCTCCTGAGCCATCCGCGCGTACCCCGCGTCGTTGGGATGCAGCGCGTCCCCCGAGTCGTACGCCTCCGCGAGCCGGTCCGGGTCGGACTTGGCGGCCAGCGCCTTGTCGAGGTCCACGTACCCGTCGTACTCCCCTGACGTGCGGATCCAGCGGTTCACCTCGTCGCTGACCCGCGCCGCGTGCGGGCCCCAGTGGTCCGAGCCCTTCAGCGGCAGCAGCGTCGCGCCCACCGCACGTACGCCACGCGCGCGTGCCTGCCGGATCAACTCCCGGTGCCCTGCGATGAGTTCCCCGGCCGAGACCACGGGCGCCGGGAAGAAGGTGGGGCGGTCGTACCCCTGCGCCTGGGCCTCGCTGAAGCCGATGTCGTTGAGGCCCTGAAGGATCACGGCCGTCGAGACGCCCGGCTGGTCGAGCACATCGCGGCCGAAGCGTGCGGTGCCGCGCTCGCCGTACCAGGCCGAGTCGTTGAGGACGAGGTTGCCGCCGATCCCGGCGTTCAGGACGGGCCGGTCGACGCGGGCGGCGAGGGCGTCGGACCAGCGGCGGTCGGCGCCCGGCGTGGAGCCGAAGCCGTCCGTGATGGAGTCGCCGAAAAGCGCCACCGCGCCGCCGCCCGCACCCCCGCCGACGTCGACCCCCGCCAGGTAGTACCAGGACTCGGTCCGCTCAGTGAAGGCCGCGCCGGAGACGTCGTCGAGCCGGTCGCCCGCGGCCCGGTACGAGTCGGTGAAGCCCTGCGCGTGGAAGGTCGCGGGGCCCGTCGTACCGGCGAAGTACAGCGTGACCGTCACCGACTCCCCTGCCTTCAGGGCGAGTTCGGCCGGGTCGCCGGCCAGCTGCCCGCGCGCCGGGATCTCCGCGGAGCGGGCGCCGTCGAAGGTGAGCGGTACGACCGAGCCGGGCCGCACCGCCGCGCCGCCGTCGCCGCGGGCCACGGTCGCGCCGGTGATCCGCAGCGGCGCCGTGCCGTACGCGTTGGACAGCCGGACACGCACCGACGAGCCCGCCTCGGTGACCCGGACGACCTGGCGCACGCTCTGGTGCGAGAAGCCCTGCTGCGACCAGTTCGGCGTGAACCCGGTGCTGGGCTGCTGCGGCGCGGCGGTCCAGGCGGCGACCCACTGCTGCTTCTGCTTCTGCTGCTTCTGCTGCATGGCGAGGTTCCTCTCGTATCCCCCGAACCCACTTAATGGGCCTGGAGTTCCTTTAGTGCGCTCCGCACGCTAGCACCTCGCTCACGACTAAGGGAACTGTGATCCCGTTTAATGGCGGGAGGGCTCAACTGAGTACGCGTACTCAGGCGCCGCACCCCCGCAGCCGCCACCATCGAGCTCATGCTCTGGTCCGACCCGAAAGACGAGCCACCGGAGGAACTCCGGGAAACGCAGGCCATGTTGAGGCGTGCGGGCCTGGTGCTCGCCCTCGCGATGGTGCTCGCGATGTTCGTCCTGGGGGTCCGCTGAGCCCGTCGGCGCGTGTCCACTGCCACACGCCCCGGTCCGGCCCGGACGCAACCACCACCGCTCCCGTACCGTCCTAGTTCATCGACATGGACTGATCGGGAGGTACGGAGCCGGTGAACAGGCCTCTGCGGCACATTGCCGTGTTCTGCGGGCTGCTCGTGCTCGCACTGCTCATACGCGCCAACTGGGTGCAGTACGCGCAGAGCGAGCCGCTCGCCAAGCACGAGAAGAACCGCCGCGTCGCCATCGAGCGCTACGCGAAGCCGCGCGGCGACATCATCGTCGACGGCAAGCCGATCACCGGTTCCAAGGCGGTCGAGGGCAACGACTTCAAGTACAAGCGGACGTTCAAGGACGGCCCGATGTACGCCGCGGTCACCGGGTACGCCTCGCAGGCCTTCGGCGCCAACCAGCTGGAGAAGCTCAACGACGAGATGCTCTCCGGCACCGACGACCGGCTGTTCCTGAAGAACACGCTGAGCATGTTCACCGACGAGGAACAGCGCGGCGGCGACGTCGTCACCACCATCGACCCGGACGCGCAGAAGGCCGCCTTCGAGGGGCTCGGCAACCTCAAGGGCGGGGTCGCGGCGATCGACCCGGACACCGGCCGCATCCTCGCGCTCGCCTCCACCCCCTCGTACGACCCCTCCACCTTCGCGGGCATGTCCGACAAGGACGCCAAGGCGTGGGAAGCGCTCGGCAAGGACAAGAGCAAGCCGCTGCTCAACCGGGCCCTGAAGGAGACGTACGCCCCCGGCTCCACCTTCAAGGTGCTCACCGCCGCGGCCGCCATCGAGTCCGGGCGGATCACCGACATCAACGCCCCGACGGACACCCCGGAGCCCTGGACGCTGCCGGACACCCGGACGCCGCTGCCCAACCTGAACAAGAGCGGCGTCTGCAAGAACGCCTCGCTCAAGGTCGCCATGCAGTTCTCCTGCAACACCGTCTTCGCCAAGCTCGCCGCCGAGATCGGCAAGGACGAGATGCGCGAGACCGCCGAGAAGTTCGGCTTCAACAACGGCGAACTGGACATTCCGGTACGGGCCGGCAAGTCCATCTACCCGACCGACATCAACAAGCCGCAGACCGCGCTGACCGGCATCGGCCAGGGCTCCCTGACCGCGAGCCCGCTGCAGATCGCCATGATCGCCTCCGCCATCGCCAACGACGGCAAGCTGATGGAGCCGCACATGATCGACGAGCTGCGCGGCCCGGACCTGGACACCCTGGAGAAGAACGAACCCAAGGAGATGTCACAGCCCATCTCCTCCGAGACCGCCGACAAGGTCCGCGAGGCGATGGTCTTCACCGCCGAACAGGGCTCGGGACAGCCCGCGTTGATCGACAACATCGAGGTCGGCGCCAAGACCGGCACCGCCCAGCACGGCGTCGACAACGAGCTCCCGCCGTACGCCTGGTTCATCTCGTACGGCAAGAACGCCCAGGGCAAGAAGGTCGCCGTCGCCGTCTTCGTCGACCCGGGGCAGGACATCCCGCGTGACCAGATCGCGGGCGGCAAGCTCGGCGGCCCGATCGCCAAGGCCGTCATGCAGGCGGTGCTCCAGAAGGGCTGAGCCACCGCCTCAGGGGCCGGGCGCCCCGTGGACCCTCTCGCTCGGGGAGGGGGTCCGCGGGGCGCCCTTTCCGTACGCCCCGCGCGCGGTACGCCCCGCGCGCGGTGGCTACCCTCTCCCTCATGACCGATCAGCGCCGCCGCCTCGTCCTCGCCTCCCAGTCCCCCGCCCGGCTCGGGCTTCTGCGCCAGGCCGGACTCGACCCCGAGGTGATCGTCAGCGGGGTGGACGAGGACGCCCTGACCGCGCCGACCCCGGCCGAGCTCGCCCGGATCCTCGCCGTCGCGAAGGCCGAAGCGGTCGCCGGACGCGAGCAGGCCGCGGGCGCCCTGGTCGTCGGCTGCGACTCGGTGCTCGAACTCGACGGTCAGGCACTCGGCAAGCCCGCCGACGCCGAGGACGCCACCGCGCGCTGGAAGGCGATGCGCGGCCGCGCGGGCGTGCTGCGGACCGGCCACTGCGTCATCGACACCGCCACCGGCCGCAGCACCTCGGCGACCGCGTCGACGACCGTACGGTTCGGCGAACCCTCGGACGCGGAGATCGCCGCGTACGTGGCGAGCGGTGAACCCCTGTACGTGGCGGGCGCGTTCACCCTCGACGGCCGTTCGGCGCCCTTCATCGAGGGCATCGAGGGCGACCACGGCAACGTCATCGGCATCAGCCTGCCGCTGCTGCGCAAGCTGCTCGGCGAGCTCGGGGTGGGCATCACCGAACTCTGGTGAGCCGGGGGCTGTTCGGCCCCGTTCGAGTGGCTGACAGGGGGCGGATAGCATGCGCGGGCCACCTGCATCGCACTTTCCGGGGGAGAAGATGAGCAACTCGTTCGGCCCGCCCGAGGGCCAGTTCGGCCCGCCACAGGGTCCACCGGGTCCGCCCCAGGGACCCGCGGGCCCGAACTTCGGACCGCCCCAGGGACCGCCTCCGGGAGCTCCGGGCGGTCCTCCAGGTCCTCCGGGTCCTCCGGGCGGTATGGGTCCCGGTGGTCCGCAGGGTCCGTTCCCGCCTCCGCCGCCGCCGCGCAACAACAACACCGCCGCGATCGTCATCAGCATCGTCGGCGTGCTCGTCCTCGGCCTTGTCGTGGTCGGCGGCTTCATCCTCTTCGGGAACGTGTTCGACAGCGGCAGCGACGACTCGTCCGACTCCTCCCCCGGCATCTCGGCGGCGCCCACCAGCGGCTCCGACTCGGGGGCCGACTCGGGCGCCGACTCCGAGCCCGGCACCGAGTCGCCCACGCCGACGCCCGACCCCACCGAGAGCGCCTTCAAGGCCGTCTCCACCGGGGACTGCCTGCCCGTGTGGGACACCGGCCACGGCGGCAAGACCGAGATCGACTGGAGCTCCGAGCAGCCCCCCGACTCGGTCTCCTGCAAGAGCGACGACGCCCTTGTCCAGGTCACCGGCGTCACCGGCGGCTGCGACAGCAGCGCGGGCGAGGCGACCTGGTCGTACGACTCGACGAGCACCGGCGAGTCCACCGAGCTGTGCCTGCGCCGCGTCTACCACAAGGGCGGCTGCTTCCTGGCGAACCAGGAGGGCAACAAGATCGTCGACATGGGCCCGTTGACGGCCGTCGACTGCACCGCCAAGAAGGTGCCGAGCGCCTACAACCAGGTCATGCACATCACCGGCGTCTACAACACGTCCAAGGGCACCGACGCCAGCCTCTGCCGGCGCGTGACGGGCGATCAGACGGAGTACTGGTCCTGGACCGTCGACGACGGCGAGACCCTGCTGTGCACGATGGTGTACCAGGGCTGAGCCACCGGACCGGCCGCACTCAGGCCGGGTCGGGACCGTGCACCGCGGGCGGCGGCGTGCCGTTCGGTACGCCGTCCGCGGCGGCGCCCTCGCCGCGCGCACCAACCTCGTCCCCGTCCCCGTACGCCACCAGCGTCAGGACGATCAGGCCGAGCACCACCATCAGGAACGCGAACGCCGCCCAGCCGACCAGGCCGACGGTGAACGCGCCGAGCAGTCCGTGCACCACCGCCGCGCTGATGAGCAGGATCCTGCCGACGTTGCCGGGCGCGCGGTCGCGCACCCCGGCCCGGAACAGGACCGCGCCGCACAGCAGCAGATAGAGCCCGAACAGGCCGCCCGCGACCCACGATCCGACAGTCATCGCGCGCGGGTCGACACCGGCGAGTGACATCTGCTGGTTCTCGGCGACCAGGCCGAGGAACCAGTTGAGCCACGCGATGCCGAACGCCTCCACGACGAGCACGAGCGCCGCCACCACGGCCACCGGTCTGCGCGCCACGGCGCCCCACCCCATCCCCACTGCGGTTACCCCAGGTACGTCCCACGGCGCCGCAAACGCTACTAACGGGTAAACCCCGGGACAAGACTTCGCGGCGGGGCAAAGATTGGTACCGCCATTCGTAGGGACTCCACAAAGATTGCCGATCGACCCCTGACCCCCAGAACAGAGACCTGCGCCACACCGTCCCGTTACTGTGCGGTTCAGGATCCCGTCGTACCGTGGTGCGACAAGGGATTTCGCGACTTGAGCGCCCCTCGAATAACGCTCCGTGTGGGCAAGCTCACCCTTGGGGACGGGTCGTAAGGCCGTGTCGGCAGTCCCTAAACTCAGCTTGTTCCAAGGAGGGAGCCAACGTGCGCAAGGTGCTCATCGCCAACCGTGGCGAAATCGCTGTCCGCGTGGCCCGGGCATGCCGGGACGCAGGGATCGCGAGTGTGGCCGTCTACGCCGAGCCGGACAGGGACGCCCTGCATGTCCGCGCGGCCGATGAGGCGTTCGCTCTGGGCGGTGACACCCCGGCCACCAGCTATCTGGACATGGCCAAGGTGCTTGCCGCGGCGAAGGATTCGGGTGCGGACGCGATCCACCCCGGTTACGGGTTCCTTTCCGAGAACGCCGAGTTCGCGCAGGCGGTCCTGGACGCGGGCCTGATCTGGATCGGCCCGCCGCCGCAGGCCATCCGTGACCTGGGTGACAAGGTCGCCGCCCGGCACATCGCGCAGCGCGCGGGTGCCCCGCTGGTCGCCGGTACGCCGGACCCGGTGTCGGGTGCCGACGAGGTCGTGGCGTTCGCCGAGGAGCACGGCCTGCCCATCGCGATCAAGGCCGCCTTCGGTGGCGGCGGTCGCGGTCTGAAGGTGGCCCGCACCCTCGAAGAGGTACCGGAGCTGTACGACTCGGCGGTACGCGAGGCCGTCGCCGCCTTCGGTCGCGGCGAGTGCTTCGTCGAGCGGTACCTGGACAAGCCGCGCCACGTCGAGACCCAGTGCCTGGCCGACAGCCACGGCAACGTGGTCGTCGTGTCGACGCGTGACTGCTCGCTGCAGCGCCGTCACCAGAAGCTCGTCGAGGAAGCCCCCGCGCCCTTCCTGTCGGAGGCGCAGAACGCCGAGCTGTACGCGGCGTCGAAGGCCATCCTCAAGGAGGCCGGTTACGTCGGCGCGGGCACCGTCGAGTTCCTCGTCGGTGTGGACGGCACGATCTCCTTCCTGGAGGTCAACACCCGTCTGCAGGTGGAGCACCCGGTCACCGAAGAGGTCACCGGCCTCGACCTGGTCCGCGAGATGTTCCGTATCGCCGACGGCGAGGAGCTGGGTTACGGGGACCCCGAAGTCCGCGGCCACAGCTTCGAGTTCCGCATCAACGGCGAGGACCCGGGCCGTAACTTCCTGCCCGCGCCCGGCACCGTCACCAGCTTCGCCGCGCCGACCGGCCCCGGTGTCCGCCTGGACGCGGGCGTCGAGTCCGGCTCGGTCATCGGCCCGGCCTGGGACTCGCTCCTGGCCAAGCTGATCGTCACCGGCGCGACCCGGCAGCAGGCGCTGCAGCGTGCGGCGCGTGCGCTCGCCGAGTTCAAGGTGGAGGGCATGGCCACGGCCATCCCGTTCCACCAGGCGGTCGTGGTCGACCCGGCGTTCGGGCCCGAACTGACCGGCTCCACCAACCCGTTCACGGTCCACACCCGCTGGATCGAGACCGAGTTCGTCAACGAGATCAAGCCCTTCGCGGCCACTCCGGCCGACGGGGACGAGGACGAGACGGGCCGCGAGACCGTCGTCGTCGAGGTCGGCGGCAAGCGCCTCGAGGTCTCGCTGCCGTCCTCGCTCGGCATGACCCTCGCGCGTACGGGCCTCGCCGCGGGCGCCAAGCCGAAGCGCCGCGCCGCGAAGAAGTCCGGCCCGGCCGCGTCCGGCGACACCCTGGCGTCCCCGATGCAGGGCACGATCGTCAAGGTCGCGGTCGAGGAGGGCCAGGAGGTCAAGGAGGGCGACCTCGTCGTCGTCCTCGAGGCCATGAAGATGGAACAGCCCCTCAACGCCCACCGCTCCGGCACCATCAAGGGCCTGACCGCGGAGGTCGGCAACTCGCTCACTTCCGGTGCGTCGATCTGCGAGATCAAGGACTGACGTCCGGTCGTACGTTGCCTGTACGACAAGGGCCCCCGGCTTCGTGCCGGGGGCCCTTGTCGTACCCGCGACCTATGCTGGGCCCGAGTCGGCGGTGGGCGGGGGGAGTTGGGGCTCGTGGAGATTCGGGTCAGGGTGACCGGCGGTGCGGCGAGCGCGCTGGCTCAGGTGCTGGACGAGGTGGCCGCCGAGCGCGGATGGGACTGGAGCGTCGAACCCGGTCCGGTCGGGGACGAACTTCTGGTCCGACTTCCGGACGACAGGACCCTGTCCGTGCTGACCACAGTCGTACAGACCTGGGAGGCGATGCAGGGCAGGCTCGCGCGGGTCATACTCCACGGCCCCGACGGCACTGTCCTCCATGACGGCACCTTGGTGGAGGCCGAGAGCTCCGGCACGTACTTCGGCGACACCGTCCACATGAACGGCGGCTCCGGCAACACCGGAATCGACAAACGCCACACCGACACCCCGTACGGCACCCCACCCGGCCCCGTCCTCGACCCCGGCGACGACTGGCCGGAGGAGTAGGCGCCCGTGGGAGACATCGCGAAGGGTGTGCTCGGGGGTGGCTGGTCGCTGCTCGTCGGGTGGGTGCTGCCGTCCGCCATCAACCTCGCCGTGTTCTTCTTCGCCGTCGCGCCCCAACTCCGGGGCGAGCTGGGACTGTTGGAACGGCTGTGGCCCTCGACACCCTCGGACACGGCCCTGCTCCTGCTCGTCGGCGCCGTCCTGGCCGGCCTGGTCCTGAACGCGCTGCAGACCCTGCTCTACCGCTTCCTCGAGGGGTACGTGCTGTGGCCCGCGCGGGCGTACGCGTACGGCTGCCGTGTCCAGCGGGCCCGCAGGCAGCGCATCAGGGAGCGCCTCGACCGACCCGACCCGCGGCTCTCCCCGATCCAACTCGGCGTCCTGCACGAGCGGTTGGAGCGCTACCCGCACCGGGACGACCAGATAGGCCCGACCCGGCTCGCCAACGCCATCCGCCGCTTCGAGGAGTACGGCCACGACCGCTACCACCTGGACACGCAGGTGATGTGGAACGAACTGTCGGCCGCGGCCCCCGCACCCACCGGCCGCCAGGCGGAGACGGCCCGGACGAACGTCGACTTCTTCGTGGCGCTCCTCTACGGCCACGCGGCCGTGACCGTGACCGCTCTCGGCGCGCTCACCGTGGGCGAGGACCGGGCGCTGCTGCTCTGCGCGGCCGTAGTGCCGAGCGCGCTGATCCCGCTCTGGTACCGCTCGGCAGTGGTGGCGACCGATGAATGGGCCGCCGCCGTACGGGCGTTGGTCAACCTGGGCCGCAAGCCGCTGGCTGACGCGCTCGGCCTAGAACTGCCGCAGGACCTGTCCGCCGAGCGCACCATGTGGCAGTTGGTGACGCGGATGTCGCGGCGCCCCTACCATCCGGCGGCCGACGCACTGCTCGCCCCGTTCCGCGCGGCCCCCGTGCAGTCGGGATGCCCGATGGGCCAGCCCACACTCCGTACGCCGCCCGCCCCACGCGCCGGGGACGCGTCGTGACCGGCCGATCGCGCACCGTACGGGTGGCATCCTGGAGGGCAGAGCGGCTCAGGGAGGACCACGCACATGACGACCAGCACCGGGCGGACCCCGGCGACGCGCCCGATGCGTGCCGACGCGCGGCGGAACTACGACCGGCTGCTCGCCGAGTCCCGCACCGCGTTCGCGGAGCACGGCACGGACGCATCCCTGGAGGACATCGCGCGCCGCGCGGGCGTCGGCATCGGCACCCTCTACCGGCACTTCCCGAACCGGCACGCGCTGCTCAGCGCGGTCTTCGAGGACGCGGTGAGCGCGCTCCTGGTCCGCTCCCGCGAACTGCTCGACGACCCGCAGCCCTGCGCTGCCCTGGTCGCGTGGCTGCGCGCGATCGTCACGCACGCGGGCGAGTACCGAGGCCTTTCGCGGGCCCTCATGTCGGTGTCCCGGGACGACAGTTCGGCGCTCGCGCGGTGCAGCGCGCCGATGAGCGAGGCGGGGCAGGCGCTGCTCGCGCGCGCCCAGGAGGCCGGTTCCGTACGCGCGGACATCACCATCGGTGATCTGCTCCAGCTGACCAACGCCATCGCGCTGGCCGCCGAAGAGACGCCCGGCGACCCGGAGTTGGCGGACCGCCTGCTGATGCTCACCCTGCGCGGCCTGAAGCCGGAGGCGTGAAGCGGCGATCCGGAGACCGCCGCGTGGTCCCGGGCCAGGGGCCCGGGACCGAGGGTCGTCACCGGCGGCGGAGGTCCGCCACCCGTGCCCGCTCCCGCTCGCGCTCGCCCGGCACAGGCTCCGTCAGGGCCGCCGCACCGCGCAACTGCGGTGCGCCGCCCGGTACGTTCCGCCGCTGGCCCGGCAGGGGTACGTCCCTGCGCGGTGGCGGTCCCGCCTTGACGGCTTCGGCGCCGCCCGCGGGCGCCAGGGTGCCGGCGACGGCCACCTGGACGCCCTGGTCGGCGAGTGCCTGGAGCTCGGTGGCGGCCCGCTCGTCGGACGGCGGTGGCTCATCGGTGACGAGCCGGGTGATGACGTCCGTGGGCACCGTCTGGAACATGGTGTCCGTACCGAGCTTGGTGTGATCGGCGAGGACCACCACCTCCGCGGCGGCCTGCACGAGGGCGCGGTCGACGCTGGCCGAGAGCATGTTGGACGTGGACAGGCCGCGCTCTGCGGTCAGTCCGCTCCCGGAGAGGAAGGCGCGAGAGACCCGCAGCCCCTGGAGGGACTGCTCGGCTCCGCTGCCCACCAGGGCGTAGTTGCTCCCGCGCAGGGTGCCGCCGGTCATGACGACCTCCACGCGGTTGGCGTGCGCCAACGCCTGGGCGACGAGCAGGGAGTTGGTGACGACGGTCAGTCCGGGTACGCGAGCGAGCCGGCGGGCCAGCTCCTGTGTCGTCGTACCCGCGCCGACGACGATGGCCTCGCCCTCTTCGACGAGACCCGCGGCGAGATCGGCGATGGCCGTCTTCTCGGCTGTTGCGGACAGGGATTTCTGCGGAAAGCCGGATTCCCTGGTGAATCCGCCCGGCAATACCGCACCGCCATGCCGGCGGTCGAGGAGTCCTTCGGCCTCGAGCGCCCGCACATCCCGCCGTACGGTCACTTCAGAGGTCTGGACTACGCGGGCGAGCTCCCGGAGCGACACAGCTCCGTTGGCCCGCACCATTTCGAGGATCAATTGGCGACGTTCTGCAGCGAACACGAAACTGACAGTAACCCCAACGGCCGTCCGCTTTCAGCAGTTTGCGCCGAATAACAGAAGTTGACCGCATGCCAAGGATGGAAGTGATATACGCGAGCCCAGCCCTCCGGCACAGGCCGGACGGCTGGGCCGCGAACGCTTCACAGGGGCCTCAACCACCCCACTGAGCAGGCGCCTTGCGCCGTGCCCTTATGCCTCGCCCGCCGTCTTCCTGGTGTGCAGCTGACGGGCGACCTCGGCGATCGAGCCGGACAGCGAGGGGTAGACGGTGAACGCATTCGCGATCTGTTCCACCGTCAAATTGTTGTCGACCGCGAGCGAGATGGGGTGGATCAGTTCCGAAGCGCGCGGCGAGACGACCACACCGCCGACCACGATTCCGGTGCCCGGCCGGCAGAAGATCTTGACGAAGCCGTCCCGGATGCCCTGCATCTTGGCGCGCGGGTTGCGCAGCAGCGGCAGCTTCACCACGCGGGCGTCGATCTTGCCCTCGTCCACGTCGGCCTGGCTGTAGCCGACGGTGGCGATCTCCGGGTCGGTGAAGATGTTCGCCGAGACCGTCTTCAGGTTGAGCGGGGTCACCGCGTCGCCCAGGAAGTGGTACATCGCGATCCGCCCCTGCATCGCGGCGACCGAGGCGAGCGCGAAGATCCCGGTGACGTCACCGGCCGCGTACACACCGGGCGCGGAGGTGCGGGACACCTTGTCGGTCCAGATGTGCCCGGAGTCCTTCACCCGGACCCCGGCCTCCTCCAGGCCCATGCCGCTGCTGTTCGGGATCGCGCCGACCGCCATCAGGCAGTGCGTGCCGGTGATGACCCGGCCGTCGGAGAGCGTGACCTCGACGCGGTCGCCGACCCGCTTGGCGGAGGCGGCCCGCGAGCGCGCCATGACGTTCATGCCGCGACGCCGGAACACGTCCTCGAGGACGGCCGCGGCGTCCGGGTCCTCACCCGGCAGCACGCGGTCGCGGGACGAGACGAGCGTGACCTTGGAGCCGAGCGCCTGGTAGGCACCGGCGAACTCGGCACCGGTGACACCGGAGCCGACCACGATGAGCTCCTCGGGGAGCTCATCCAGGTCGTACACCTGAGTCCAGTTGAGGATGCGCTCACCGTCGGGCAGCGCGTCCGGGATCTCGCGCGGGTGAGCGCCGGTCGCGATCAGTACGGCGTCCGCGGTGAGCGTCTCCTCCGTACCGTCCGCCGCGGTCACGACGACCTTGCGGGAGCCGTCCATCGCCTGCAGGCCCTCGAGCCGGCCGCGGCCACGCACCACACGGGCGCCCGCGCGCGTCACGGACGCGGTGATGTCGTGCGACTGGGCGAGCGCGAGCCGCTTCACGCGCCGGTTCACCTTGCCCAGGTCCACGCCGACGACGCGGGCCGCCTGGTCGATGTGCGGGGTGTCGTCCTCGACGATGATGCCCAGCTCTTCGTACGACGAGTCGAAGGTGGTCATCACCTCGGCCGTCGCGATGAGGGTCTTGGACGGTACGCAGTCGGTGAGCACCGACGCCCCGCCCAGACCGTCGCAGTCGACGACGGTCACCTCCGCGCCGAGTTGGGCGGCCACCAGGGCCGCCTCGTATCCGCCAGGTCCGCCGCCGATGATCACGATGCGAGTCACGTACTCCATTGTCCCGCACCGTTCAAGCAGCTTCGCCCCGGGGCCTCCGGAAGAGGGTGACGCCGGTCGGCGACCGCACGACCGGCAGGTTCCCGGACGGCCGCTGCCGTACCCTCGGTCCCATGTCGCTCTACGCCGCGTACGCCGGCAATCTCGACGCGCGGCTCATGTCCCGCCGCGCCCCGTACTCGCCGCTGCGCGCCACCGGTTGGCTCAACGGCTGGCGGCTGACGTTCGGCGGGGAGCACATGGGCTGGGAGGGCGCGCTCGCCACCATCGTGGAGGCCCCGCGCTCCCAGGTCTTCGTCGCGCTCTACGACATCGCGCCGATGGACGAGGAGTCCATGGACCGCTGGGAGGGCGTCGGCCTCGACATCTACCGCCGTATGCGGATCCGGGTGGAGACCCTGGAGGGCGAGATGCCCGCCTGGGTGTACGTCCTGAACGGATATGAGGGCGGCCTGCCCTCGGCCCGGTACCTCGGTGAGCTGGCCGACGCGGCGGAGTCCGCGGGGGCGCCGCACGACTATGTGATGTCGCTGCGGAAGCGTCCCTGCTGAGGCCTGCCTAAATTCAGCCCGTCCGGCGCTTGAGGACGAGCGCGGAGCGCGATCCGGGGGTCTGGGGG
>NZ_JAAAHS010000135.1 GCF_009908195.1 Streptomyces boluensis
GAGCCTGGACAACGCCGTCGCGGCGGCCTTCCAGCGGGGGATGGAGAACTTCGGGCGGCCCTGGTACCGGCCCAGGCAGCTGCGGGTGTTCCGGGACACCACGGATCTGCACGCCAGCGGCGATCTGCGGGGCGACATCGAGGAGGCGCTCGGCCGCTCGGCGTGGCTCATCGTGATGGCCTCGCCGCAGGCCGCCGCGTCCGACTGGGTGCGCGCCGAGATCGACTGGTGGACCACGCACCACGGCGGCGAACGCATGCTGATCGCCTGGACCGACGGCACCCTGGCGTGGGACCGGGCGGCGCAGGACTTCGACTGGTCCCGTACGGACGCGCTGCCGCGGGCGGAGCTGGAGCGGGCCCTGACCGCCGCACCCGGGTCGCCTCGGTGGGTCGACCTGCGATGGTTGCGCGACCAGCTCGACACGGACGGGCCGGTGCCCGCCGACGACCCTCAACTCGTAGCCGCAGTGGCCGAGTTCGTCGCTCCGATCCAGGGCCGGTCGAAGGCCGAGCTGATCGGGCACCACCTGCGGCTCAAGCGGCGCAGGAACCGGCTGGTCGCGGCCACGGTCGTGGTGCTCTGCACCCTGCTCGTCGCGGCGACCGTGCTCGGTCTGGTCGCCGAGGACCGGCGCGTCGCCGCGACGGAGCGCCAACTGGCCGCCGAGTCACGCCAATTGGCCGCCGAGGCCGCCTCGATCGAGGGCACCCAGCCCGACCTCGCCCGGCAACTCCTCGTCCAGGCCTACCGCCTGTCGCACACCGAACAGGCCGTCGGGGCGATCCTCGGCAGCGGGGACATCCCCCGGGTCCTGCGTACCGAGGGCACCTCCCGCGCCGTCGCCTTCAGCGCCGACGGACGGCTGACGGCCGCCGCGTTCGACGGCGGAGTGACGCTGTACGACACGGAGTCGGGGAAGGCCGTCGGCACGACCGACGGGCCGCGGGCCAGCATGCGGGCGGTCGCGTTCAGCCCCGACGGCACCCTGCTCGCCGCAGCGGACTTCGACGGGCGCGTGCACCTGTGGAGCCTGGCCGGAAAGCAGCTGAAACACCTGGCCACCGTGGCGACCGGCGACGACTTCCTGTCGAGCCTGGCGTTCGCCGGCCGGGTTCCGCTCCTGGTGGTGGCCTCGTCGCGGGTCACCGTCCTCGACATCCGGGACCCGCGACGCCCCAAGGTTGCCGAGGTGTCCAAGGACGTGGGCGCGGGATCCGACGTGAGCCGGGACGGCAGGCTCGTCGCGGCGGCGGGGGACGACGGAGTGCGCGTCATGCGGCTGTCCGCGTCCGGGAAGCTCACCTCCGCCGGCACGCTCAAGGATCCGTCCGCGGTGGTGGCCTTCGCCCCGAACGACCCGCTCCTCGCCACGGCCGACGAGGACCACACCGTACGACTGTGGGACATCGCCGACCCCGAGCGCCCGCGCCTTCGGTCCGTGCTCAACGGCGAGAGCGACAACACCTCTGTCCTGGCCGATCGCCTGATCGCCTTCGCTCCTGACGGGAAGACCCTGGCCACCGCGGTGGGGCTCAACGAGGTGCAACTGTGGGACGTGTCCGACCCCGTCCGCCCCGAGCAGGGCTCGCGTCTTTCCGGCCACACGTCCCTCGTCAACTGCCTCGCGTTCACGCCGGACGGGCGCACGCTCGCGTCGACGGCGCCCGACGGGGCACTCGCCAGGTCGGAAGAGGACGAGGGCAAGGCCGACGGGTACGCGAAGGGCACCGTCCGGCTGTGGAGGGTCCTGGGTGCGCGGGCCTCGTCCGCCTCCGACTCCGTGCCCGCTGCCCCGGTCTCGCCCCAACCCTTCGGCCGTGACGGGCAGTTCATCGTCGCCGGGCGGCAGAGCACCCTCTGGCAGGTGGGCGGCGTGCCGGAGCCACGACGGTTGCCACAGCCCCGCAGCGCCGGCCAGGGAGGTCAGCTCTACACCTTCAGCCCGGACGGGCGCACCCTCGCCGCCGGATACCCGCTGCGCCTGTGGGACGCGAGCGACCCCTCCCGCCTGCGGCCCCTCACGGACGACCGGCCGGTGGACGACGGCATGGAGCCGGTCGTGTTCCGTGCCGACGGTGCGCTCCTCGCGATGGCCGAGCCGTCCGGACAGTTCCGGCTCTGGGAGGTGAGCGACCCCGCCCACCCCCGCGCCCGCTCCACGCTGAAGGGCTCGAAGGCAGGCCCCGTGGCGTTCGCCGGGGACCGCGACCTCGTGGCGGCCCTGCGCCCGGACGACACGTCCGTACAACTGTGGGACCTCGCACGACCGGACAGGCCCGTGCGGGCCGACGTGCTCCGGACGGCCCCGGCCAGGGCCGAGTCGCTGGCCGCGAGCGCCGACGGGCGCACGCTGTACGTCGGGGACTCGCGCGGAACCATCACCGCCTGGGACATCACCGAGCCACACAGGACACGGCAACTCGGCGCGGCGACCAGGCACTCGGAAGCCGTGAGCCATCTCGCCGCGCACCCGGACAAGGGCCTGCTGGTGAGCGGGGACCGGAAGGGCGACGTGCGGCTGTGGGCCACGGGCGGCCCGGCCGCGCTCCGGGAGGCGGCGCTCCTGGCGAGCGATGTCGAGCTGCTCGACGGGCTCGCCTACAGCCCCGGCGGCGGCACGATCGCGGTCTCGTCGGGAAGCCTCAGTACGGAGCTGTGGCACACCGACATCGACGCGAAACTCCGCGAACTGTGCGCGGACTCCGCGTCGATCACCGAGTCCCAGTGGAAGCAGTACCTTCCCGAACGCCCCTACGACCCGCCGTGCGCCTGACCCGGGAGGAACCCATGCCGCGCTCCACCGCCCTCTGTTGTGTGACGGCCCTCGTGCTCGCCCTCGGCGTGGGCTGCTCGTCGCCCGAACCGGACGGCAAGGTGCCCCGGTCGAAGGACAGCTCCTCCGGGAGCGCGACGGCCGCCTCTACAGAGCCCGCCACGGACGCGTTGCCCACGGCGGGCGCGCCGGGCAAGGTTCCCGAGGACCTGCGCGACCTTGACTGGGCGCGCACCAGCGTGCCGGGCGACTTCTGCGATGTGGCGGGCCTGATCACCTTCAAGTCCGGCCGTGCGTGGGCGCAGTCGAAGACCTACGGCAAGATCCATGCGGAGAACGTCCCCGACCAGGTCACGTACGGCAATGTGCTCGGCGACTCCCGCGTCGAGGCGGCCATGCAGGTGGGCTGCGACAACGGCGGTGAGATGGGCAGCGGCCGACTCGTCTGGGCCTATCTGGTGTTCAGCAGTGAGCAGGGGCAACTCAAGGTCGTCGGCACGCTCACACCACAGCAGGACCCGCCGGGTTTCGCGGTGAGTACGTTCGAGAAGGTCGAGCTGAGTCCCGGCCGTGTCACCGCGTACGAGAACTGGCACCGGGAGGACTCCGACGCGCTCTGCTGCCCTACGGGCAAGGCGGTCACCACGTGGACCCCGGGTGCCGACGGCTCGCTGGAGGCCGGGAAACCGCGCATCACCGGCTGACCCGGCCCGGCTCAGTCCACGACGCCCGTCACCTCCACGTCCCCCTCCGGGGTGCGCCGTCCGCGCGCGCCCGTGCGGAAGTATCCGTCGGCGGTGAAGGCGAGGGCGTCGTGGCCGGGTGCCCGGTAGTGGCCGCGCGGGGTGTACGGGCCGCGGGCGAGGAGTTCGCCGGTCTCGCCGGCGGGTACGTCCACGCCGTGGGCGTCGACGACGCGGATCTCGTCGTCGGGGGAGAGCGGGCGGCCCCGCGCGCCGAGCCCCGGCTCGTCCGGGTCCGCGGGGCGGGTGAGGACGAGCGGCCCCGCAGCCGTGCCGTGAACGTACTGCACGCGACAGCCGAGGGCCGGACCCAGCCGTCCCGCCGTGACTCCGGGCAGCCCGGCGCCGCCGTCGATCTGTACGAGCCGCAGCGTGTTCAAGTCGGCCTGGAGGGACGGGAGTTCGTCGAGCCACTGCCGGGCTGCCGCGGGCGCGACGGACATGACGGTGACCCGCTCCCGCTCGATCACAGGAACGCAGGTTCCGGGCTCCGCGTCGTCGACGAGGACGACGGTGCCGCCGACGGACAGCGTTCCCACGATGCCGGGCCCGCCGAAGGCGGTGTTGAAAGCACCGGGCAGCGCGGCGAGATACACGTCGTCCTCGGTGAGCGCCACCGACTCCGCGGCGGCCCGCGCCTGGTAGGCGAAGTCGTTGTGGGTGCGCGGCACGAGTGTGGGCGTGGCGGCCGTGTCGTCGGCGAGGGCGAGGAACGCCACCTCGTCGGCGCTCAGCGCGAGCGCCGGTTCGGGCGGGGCGTCGACCGTGTCCAGCGGGAAGTAGTGGCAGCCCGACACATCGGTCCTGAGGCCCCCGTGCGGGAATGAGGTGCCCGGCGCCTCGAAGGTGAACACCCGCCGCAGATAAGGCCCTTCGGCCGCGATCGTGGCGGCCGTCTCCGCGTGGTCCACGCCCTTGTGCGTCGCGGGGCAGACATAGCCGACGGCCTCGGTGAGGCGGGCCAGACGGGACACCTCGGACGGCTCGCGCGCGACCGGGCAGAGCACCGGGACCGCGCCGACGCGGAACAGCGCGAACACGGCGACGACGAACTCGGGGACGTTCGGCAGCTGTACGACCACCCGCTGCTGGGGCCGCAACCCGCGCAGCCGGAACCCGGCGGCCATACGGTCCACACGCCGGTTCAGGTTCGCGTACGTGAGATGGGTGTCACCGTGCACCAACGCGGTACGCGGCCCGTGGTCGAGGGCCCAGAGCCGCAGCAGGTTGTCCAGCGTGACGCCCTGCCAGTACCCGGCCGTCCAGTAGCGGTCGGTGAACTCCTCGGGCCAGGGGGTGCAGCCGTCGAGCATGAATGTCCTTCGCCTTCTTGCGCACACGTGCCGGTCGTTGTCGCTGTTGCTGCCGTTGTCGCTTTCGCTGTGCCGGGCCGAACCCTGCCGGCCCTTGGCATCCAAGGCCGCGAGCGACTCCCCACGCAATACGCGTTCCGGACCACGGGCGCGGTGTGCCCTCGGCGGAACGTCCAAACGCACAGGGCGGCGGCCGGGGTGGGGCCGGGCGCACGGGAAACGGGGTTGCCGCTACCCGGCCCCGCGTCGAACCATGGACGTCATGAGCGCCGACCGCACGATCCGCGAAGTCCGGGCCGAGGACTGGCCCGCCGCCAAGGAACTGCGTCTGGCCGCGCTCCGCGATCCGCTCGCGCCCCTCGCGTTCATGGAGACGTACGAGCGGGCCGAGGCGCGGCCCGACGCGGCGTGGCGGGAGCGCACCGTGAGCAGTGCGGCGGGCGGCCCCAACCGGCAGTTCGTCGCCGAGGTCACCGAGGGGCCTGGCACCGCCCTGGTGGGCACCGTGACCGTTCTCCTGGAGGAGCCCGGCACCGAGGACTTCCTGGGCGGGCGGGTCGAGCACCGGCAGGCCCACCTCGTCGCGGTCTTCGTACGCCCCGAGCACCGTGGCGGCGGACTCGCGGCCGGACTGTTCCGGGCCGCTGTCGGCTGGGCGCGGGGGCAGCGAGGCGTGTGCAGGGTCCGGCTGTTCGTGCACGTCGACAACGGGCGTGCGCAGGCGTTCTACCGCAAGGCCGGATTCGTACAGGTCGGGGTCGTGGGCGACGAGTACGAGATGGAGTACCGGGCGGAGCGCTGAGGCGACTGTGCTGAGGCGACTGTGCTGAGGCGCGTGGGCTGAGGCGCGTGGGCTGAGCGGCGTCGACCTCAGCTTCTTGCAGGTTCTTGCAGGGCCTGTCCAGGCCTTGTCCAGAGCAGCGTGACTCCCTGTAGACCCGTGTGGCAGGCCCCCTTCACCGCAATCGACAGGACACACGCACGTAACGATCACCCTTCCTTGCAGAAATTTCTCGCAAGGTCTTTCGGCGGCTTTTCATCGCTGTTACGTTCCTGGCAACCCGGCGCCGCGTCGAGTGCGGCTCGCAGGAGATGCCCGTATTCGGGTCGATATCTCCTTGTTCCGGGATCAGTTGAAGGAGTTCACATGCGGCGTGGCATAGCGGCGACGGGGCTGATCGCGGCCCTGGCCATGACAGCGACAGCGTGCGGTGGCGGCGACGACACCTCCGGCGGCAGCAAGGACGGCAAGCTGTCCGGCACCGTCACCTTCTGGGACACCTCGAACGACGCTGAGAAGGCGACGTACGAGAAGCTCGCCAAGGGCTTCGAGAAGGTGCACCCGGGCGTCGAGGTCCGCTATGTCAACGTGCCGTTCGGCGAGGCCAACGCCAAGTTCAAGAACGCGGCGGGCGGCAACTCCGGCGCCCCGGACGTGATGCGCAGCGAGGTCGCCTGGACCCAGGACTTCGCCTCGCTCGGCTACCTCGCCCCGCTCGACGGGACCGCGGCGCTCGACGACGCGAAGGACTACCTGCCGCAGGCCGCGGCCAGCACGAAGTTCAAGGGCAAGACGTACGCGGCACCGCAGACCATCGACACCCTCGCGCTGTTCTACAACAAGAAGCTGCTGAAGAAGGCCGGGGTCGACGTGCCCGGCTCCGTCGCCGACGTGAAGGCCGACGCGAAGAAGATCAAGTCGAAGACCGGCGCGACCGCCCTCTACCTGCGCGGCGACGACCCCTACTACTACCTCCCGTACCTGTACGGCGAGGGCGGCGACCTGCTCGACGCGAAGAAGAAGCAGATCACCGTCGACGACGCGGAGGGCGCGAAGGCGTTCTCCGTGATGAAGGACCTGGTCGACTCCAAGGCCGCCGTCACCGACGCGAGCGACGGCTACAACAACCAGCTCAACGCCTTCAAGGACGGCGACGTCGCCATGGCGCTCGACGGCCCCTGGTCCATCGAGGGCGCTCTCCAGGGCAAGGAGTTCAAGGCCGACAAGGGCAACCTCGGTGTCGCCCCGGTCCCGGCCGGCAGCGCCGCCCAGGGCTCCCCGCAGGGCGGCTGGAACCTCGCCGCGTACGCCGGGTCCGAGAACCTGGACGCCTCCTACGAGTTCATCAAGTACATGAGCTCCGCGAAGGTGCAGCAGCAGACCACCGAGAAGCTCAGCCTGCTGCCCACCCGCACCTCCGTGTACGAGGTGAAGTCCGTCAAGGACAACCAGATGGTGCAGTTCTTCAAGCCGGCCGTCGCCAAGTCGGTCGAGCGGCCGTGGATCCCGGAGAGCAACGCCCTGTTCGAGCCGATCCGGCTGCAGATGGAGAAGGTGCTCAGCGGCAAGGCCTCGCCCCAGAGCGGCGCGAAGGGCGTCGGCGACGCCTACCGCAAGCTCCTCAAGGGCTACAAGTAACCCTCCCCGCACCGCCTCCCCGCACTGCAGACCGCCCAGCAGACCGCACCGCAGATCGTGACGAACAGGAGGGCTGAACGCCCCATGGTTGTCGACACCAGCCGGCCCGTGGCGCGGGCCGCGGACGCCTCGCGCGTCCGCGGCCGCCGCGACCGCGGCGGAAAGAACCCGGGACGGCTGCGCCGCTCGCTGTCCACCCACTGGTACGCGTGGGCCATGGTCGCCCCCGTGGTCGCGGTGATCGGCGTCATCGTCGGATACCCGCTGGTCCGCGGCGTCTACCTGTCGACGACGAACGCCGACGAGGCGAACGTCGAACGGCACATCGGCGTCAACCACATCCCCGCCACGTACGAGTCCGTCGGCCTCGACAACTACACGGCGATCCTCAGCGACGGGGTGTTCTGGGACCGGCTCGGCTGGACCGTCGTCTGGACCGTGTCCTGCGTCGCACTGTCCTTCACGCTCGGCCTCGGCCTCGCCACCCTGCTCAACCGCAAGCTCGCCGGGCGCTCCCTCTACCGGATGGCGCTGATCCTGCCCTGGGCGGTCCCCGCGTTCGTGTCCGTCTTCACCTGGCGGCTCCTCTTCAACGAGAAGAAGGGCCTGCTCAACCAACTCCTCGCCGGTGGCGGCATCGACGCGGTCCCGTGGCTCAACGACCCCACCTGGGCCAAGCTCTCGGTGATCACCGTCAACGTCTGGCTGGGCGTGCCGTTCATGCTCGTCGCGATGCTCGGCGGCCTCCAGTCCATCCCCGGTGAGCTGTACGAGGCGGCCGAGATGGACGGCGCGAGCCCCTGGCAGCGCTTCCGGCACATCACCCTGCCGGGCCTGCGCACCGTCAGCAGCACCGTCATCCTCATCAGCGGCATCTGGACCTTCAACATGTTCCCGGTGATCTTCCTGCTCACCCGGGGCGGCCCCGGCGACGCCACCGAGATCCTGGTGACGTACGCCTACCGGCTCTCCTTCGTCGTCAGCCCCCGCGACTTCTCGGGCTCGGCGGCCTGGGGCGTACTCATCCTGCTGCTCCTGTCGTTCTTCGCGGTGATCTACCGCCGCGCGCTCCGCAAGCAGGGAGAGGTGTGGTGACCATGAGCACCGATGCCAGCGCAGAGACCAGCACCGAGACCGTCACCAAGACGACCGCCGAGACCACCGACGAAGCCCAACAGGCCACCCCTGTACGGAAGTTCAGGCCGCGCGGCGAACGCGGGCCGCTGGCCTCCGTCGGCCTGCACGTGACCCTTCTGATCGCCGCCGCCGTGGCCGTACTGCCGCCGCTGTGGCTGCTCGTCACCTCGTTCAAGCCGCAGAGCGAGGCCTTCTCCACCGCGCTCGTGAAGGACTTCACGGTCGCCAACTACGACCACGTCCTGAACGACACCCACTTCCTGAGCTGGCTCGCCAACTCGCTGCTCGTCGTCGGCCTCACCACCGTCATCGGCGTGTTCATCTCCGCGACCACCGGATACGCGGTGAGCCGCTTCAAGTTCCCCGGCATGCGGCCGCTGATGTGGCTGCTGCTCATCACGCAGATGTTCCCCGTAGCCGTGCTGATCGTGCCGCTGTACAACCTGCTCGCGAGCCTCGGCCTGCTCAACCAGCCGGTCGGCCTCGTCATCACCTATCTGACGATCGCCGTACCGTTCTGCGCCTGGATGATGAAGGGCTACTTCGACACCGTGCCCGTCGAGATCGACGAGGCGGGACGGGTCGACGGCCTCAACCCCTTCGGCACGTTCTGGCGGCTCATCGTGCCGCTCGCCAAGCCGGGCCTCGCCGTCACCGGCTTCTACAGCTTCATCACCGGCTGGGCCGAGGTCGCGTACGCCTCCGCGTTCATGACCGGCGAGGAGAACCTGACGCTCGCCGGCGGACTGCAGACCTTCGTCAACCAGTACACCAGCGACTGGGGTTCGCTCACCGCGGCGGCCGTCATCGTCGCCGTGCCCGCGGCGGTCATCTTCGGCTTCGCACAGCGGCACCTCGTCTCCGGACTCACGGCGGGCGCGACGAAGTCCTGACCCGGACACCCGACACCGTCGCACCACCCCACCCCTCACGAACCCAGGGAAGACATGACACAGGACCTCGCTGACCCTGCCGCCGCCTCCGGTCCCGACGCGCCCCGGCACCCCGACTGGTGGCGGGACGCGGTGATCTACCAGGTCTACCCGCGCAGCTTCGCCGACGGCGACGGCGACGGCATGGGCGACCTGCAAGGCATCCGCCGACGCCTGCCGCACCTGCGCGACCTCGGCGTCGACGCGGTCTGGCTCAGCCCGTTCTACGCCTCCCCGCAGGCCGACGGCGGCTACGACGTCGCCGACTACCGCACCATCGACCCGATGTTCGGCGACCTCCTCGACGCCGACGCGCTGCTCCGCGACGCCCACGCCCTCGGCCTGCGCGTCATCGTCGACCTGGTGCCCAACCACTCGTCCGACCGCCACGAATGGTTCCGGCGCGCCGTCGCGGAGGGCCCCGGATCGCCGCTGCGCGAGCGCTACCACTTCCGCCCCGGCAAGGGCGCCGACGGTCAACTCCCGCCCAATGACTGGGAGTCCATCTTCGGCGGCCCCGCCTGGACCCGGCTGCCCGACGGGGAGTGGTACCTGCACCTGTTCGCCCCCGAGCAGCCCGACTTCAACTGGGACCACCCCGCCGTCCACGACGAGTTCCGCTCCATCCTGCGGTTCTGGCTCGACATGGGCGTCGACGGCTTCCGCGTCGACGTCGCCCACGGCCTGGTCAAGGAGGCGGGCCTGCCCGACATCGGCGGCGGCGACCAGCTGAAGCTGCTCGGCAACGACCGCATGCCGTTCTTCGACCAGGACGGCGTGCACGCCATCTACCGCAGGTGGCGCCAGGTGCTCGCCGAGTACGCGGGGGACCGGATCCTCGTAGCCGAGGCGTGGACCCCCACCGTCGAACGCACCGCGCACTACGTCCGCCCCGACGAGATGCACCAGGCCTTCAACTTCCAGTATCTGGGCACCAGTTGGGACGCCGCCGAGCTGCGCGCCGTCATCGACAGCTCGCTCGCCGCGATGCGCCCCGTCGGCGCCCCCACCACCTGGGTGCTGTCGAACCACGACGTCACCCGGCACGCCACCCGCCTCGCCAACCCGCCAGGCGCCGGCACCCAGTTGCGTACCCCCGGCGACCGTGCGCTCGGCCTGCGCCGGGCCCGCGCCGCCACCCTCCTGATGCTCGCCCTGCCCGGCTCGGCCTACCTCTACCAGGGCGAGGAACTGGGCCTGCCCGACGTCACCGACCTGCCCGACGAGCTCCGCCAGGACCCGTCCTTCCACCGCGCCGACGGCCAGGACGGCTTCCGCGACGGCTGCCGGGTGCCGATCCCGTGGACCGTCGAGGGCTCCTCGTACGGCTTCGGGCCCGGCGGCAGCTGGCTGCCGCAGCCGGACGGCTGGGGCGAGTTGAGCGTCGAGGCGCAGACCGGCGACCCCGGCTCCACACTGGAGCTGTACCGCGCCGCGCTCGCCGCCCGCCGCGCCCGCCAAGGCCTCGGCGCGGGGGAGAGCGTGGAGTGGCTGGACGCGCCCGAGGGCGTACTCGCCTTCCGCAGGCCCGGCTTCGTGTGCACGGTCAACACCACCCGGAACGCCGTACGACTGCCCGCGCCGGGCTCCGTCCTCCTGGCCAGTGGGGAGGTGACGGCCGCCGACGGCGAGGTGCTGCTGCCCGCCGACACCACCGTCTGGTGGGCGGTGTGACGCTGCCGAGGCCCAGGGACGAGGGCGGCGCGCCCCGGCTCGCGGACATCGCGGCCCAGGCGGGCGTCAGCGAGGCCACCGCGAGCCGGGTGCTCAACGGCCGCGCCGGGGTGGCGGCCGGCACCCGGCACCGCGTACTCGCCGCCCTCGACGTCCTCGGCTACGCACGTCCGCTGCGCCTGAAACGGCGCAGCGCGGGCCTGGTCGGCCTGGTCATCCCGGAGTTGAGCAACCCGATCTTCCCGGCCTTCGCGCAGGTCATCGAACAGGTCCTGGCCGGGCACGGCTACACCCCGATGCTCTGCACCCAGATGCCGGGCGGCGCCACCGAGGACGAGTTGGTCGGGCATCTGCGGGAGCGCGGGGTGAGCGGCATCGTGTTCCTGTCCGGCCTGCACGCCGACACCTCGGCCGACCCGTCCCGCTACCGTGAACTGGTGCAGCGGGGAACGCCGTTCGTCCTGATCAACGGCTTCAACGAGCACATCCCGGTGTCCTGCGTGTCCACCGACGACCGCTCCGCCGTACGGATGGCGGTACGGCACCTCGTCGACCTCGGCCACGAACGCATCGGCCTCGCGGTCGGCCCCACCCGCTACGTGCCGTCCCGGCGCAAGGCCGAGGGGTTCACGGCGGCGCTGCGTGAACTGCTCGGCCTGGCACCCGCCGAGGCCGAACTCCTCGTGGAGCGCACCCTGTTCTCCGTCGAGGGCGGCCAGGCGGCCGCGGCCGCGCTGCTCGACCGTGGCTGTACGGCGGTGGTGTGCGGCAGCGACCTGATGGCGCTCGGCGCGGTCAGGACCGTACGCGAGCGCGGCCTCTCGGTGCCGTACGACGTGTCCGTGGTCGGCTTCGACGACTCGCCGCTGATCGCGTTCACCGACCCGCCGCTGACCACCGTGCGCCAGCCGGTGCAGTCGATGGCGGCTGCGGCGGTCGGCGCGCTCGTCGAGGAGATCGACGGAAACCCGGTGCAGCGCACCGAGTTCGTCTTCCAGCCGGAGCTGGTCGTCCGCGGATCCACCGCGGGAAGGCCAGGGAAGTGACGGAAGTGGCGGAAGTGACCGGCCCGACCGGCCGGGCGCGTAGTGCCCCGCGAGGGGCTCTCGGCCGGCCGGACCGGAGTCTGCGGAGGGAACGTAACATCGATGCAATGTCTTGCGGAAGAACTTGCGGCGCCTTGTCGGTGCCGAACTCCCTTGTGTGCCCGACGGGTTGACCGCACCCCCGGCCACCCGTACGGTCCTGACCGCACCGCACGCTGACGGCTTGCTGCACATTCTTTCAACGGCTCGGTGGGCACGGCGCGTTGCCCCACAGCCCCTGCGGTTACCCGCCGCGCGGCCCCGCCCAGGGTGCCGCGCCCCTCTGCCGGCCGCCCGGCCCATCCATGTCCCCGCATGCCGGGCGGCCACCCACCTCCCCGAGGAGAACTCGTGACCGGCTCACCCCGTCGTCGCACCGCCGCGACCGTGGCACTCGCCCTGCTCGCCACGGCCGCACCCCTCACCCTGACGGCGACCGCCGCGCCGTACACCCAGCGGGCCACCGCGGCCGAGGCCCAGGCCCCGGACGTGACCAAGGCCGCGGCCCAGTGGATCGACCGCGACACCCTCGCCTGGAAGCCCACCGGCACCGGCGCCGACGCCGTCCACACCCTGCTTTACGCGCCCGACGGCGGGCTCACCGTCAAGGACGGCCGCATCGACGGAGATGCCCGGCGCATCCGGCTCACCCCCGTCGACGGCGGACTCACCGACGCCCAGCGCGCCAAGTACCCCCACCTGAAGGGGTATTCGGCCTTCGCCGTCGACCCGCGCGACCGGGACCGGGTGCGGTACGCGCTCACCGGCCAGCTCGTCGCCGCCCGGCACACCGCCGACGGCACCCTCACCGACGCGACCGGCGTACAGACCCAGGGCGTGCTCGACGACCTGTACAGCGCCCGCGCCACGCAGGCCGAACTCGGCCCGAGCTTCGCCCCCGGCCGCACCACCCTCTCCGTCTGGGCACCCACCGCGCAGCGGGTCGACCTGGAGATCGGCGGCCGCACCGTCGCCCTGCGCCGCGACGCCGACTCCGGCGTCTGGACGGCGACCGGGCCCGCGAGTTGGGCAGGACAGGAGTACCGCTACGTCGTCAAGGTGTGGGCGCCCAGCGTCCAGAAGGTCGTCACCAACAAGGTCACCGACCCGTACTCCACCGCCCTGACCGCCGACTCGAAGCGCAGCCTCGCCGTCGACCTGGCGGACCCCGCACTCGCCCCCGAGGGCTGGGACTCCCTGCGCAAACCCGCCGCCGCACCGGCCCGCGAGGCGCGGATCCAGGAGCTGCACATCCGCGACTTCTCCATCGAGGACCGCACCTCCGCACACCCCGGCGAGTACCTCGCGTTCACCGACGCGTCCTCCGACGGCATGAAGCACCTGCGCGACCTGGCCCGCTCCGGCACCTCGTACGTCCATCTGCTGCCCGCCTTCGACCTCGGCACCGTCCCCGAGCGCAAGGACCAACAGGCCACCCCCGACTGCGACTTGGCGTCCTACGCCCCCGACTCCGAGGCCCAGCAGAAGTGCGTCGGCGCGGCCGCCGCCGAGGACGGCTACAACTGGGGGTACGACCCGCTGCACTACACCGTCCCCGAAGGCTCGTACGCCAGTGACCCCGACGGCACCCGCCGCACCGTCGAGTTCCGGCGCATGGTGCAGGCCCTCAACGGCTCGGGCCTGCGCACCGTCATGGACGTCGTCTACAACCACACCGTCGCGAGCGGGCAGGCCGACAAGTCGGTGCTCGACAAGATCGTGCCCGGCTACTACCAGCGGCTCCTGGAGGACGGCACCGTCGCCACCTCCACCTGCTGCGCCAACACCGCGCCCGAGAACGCCATGATGGGCAAACTCGTCGTGGACTCCCTGGTCGCCTGGGCCAAGCAGTACAAGGTCGACGGCTTCCGCTTCGACCTGATGGGCCACCACCCGAAGGCCAACATCCTGGCCGTCCGCAAGGCCCTCGACGCTCTGACCATGGCGAAGGACGGCGTCGACGGCAAGAACATCGTCCTGTACGGCGAGGGCTGGAACTTCGGGGAGATCGCCGACGACGCCCGCTTCGAACAGGCCACCCAGCAGAACATGGCAGGCACCGGCATCGCCACGTTCTCCGACCGGGCCCGCGACGCGGTGCGCGGCGGCGGCCCCTTCGACGAGGACCCCGGCGTCCAGGGCTTCGCCAGCGGCCTCTACACCGACCCCAACTCCTCGAAGGCGAACGGCACTTCGGCCGAGCAGAAGGCCCGCCTGCTGCGCTACCAGGACCTGATCAAGGTCGGCCTGACCGGCAACCTCGCCGGCTACACCTTCAAGGACTCGTCGGGCCGCACCGTGAAGGGCTCCGAGGTCGACTACAACGGCGCCCCCGCCGGGTACGCCGCCGCCCCCGGTGACGCCCTCGCGTACGCCGACGCCCACGACAACGAGACCCTCTACGACACGCTGGCCTTCAAACTCCCCGACACGACCAGCCCCGCCGACCGGGCCCGCATGCAGGTCATCGCCCTGGCCACCGCGGCACTCTCGCAGGGCCCGGCGCTCTCCCAGGCGGGCTCCGACCTGCTCCGCTCCAAGTCGCTCGACCGCAACTCGTACGACAGTGGCGACTGGTTCAACGCCCTGCACTGGGACTGCCGCGACGGCAACGGCTTCGGCCGCGGACTGCCGCCGGCGGTGGACAACCAGGACAAGTGGTCCTACGCCAAGCCCCTGTTGACCGGCGGGGGCACCCGGGTCGGGTGCGGGGAGATCAACGGCGCCTCCACCGCGTACCAGGACCTGCTGAAGATCCGCAGCACGGCACCGGAGTTCAAGCTCGCCACGGCGGGCGAGGTGCAGGAGGCATTGGCGTTCCCGCTCTCCGGCACGGCAGCCGAGACGCCCGGCGTCATCACCATGACCGTCGGCGACCTGGTGGTGGTCTTCAACGCGACGCCGCAGGAACAGCGACAGCGCGTGGAGCCCGCACAGGGCACGACGTACAGCCTCCACCCGGTGCAGGCCTCAGGCAGCGACGAGACCGTCAAGTCGGCACGCTACGAGGGGAGTTCGGGCACGTTCACGATCCCGGGGAGGACGGTGGCGGTGTTCCGGCGAGGCTGATCGAGCCGGCCCGTCCGGCGCCTGAGGACGAGCCCGCAGGGCGACCTGCGATGCCCGAACCGACGGCGCCGGACGGGACCGGTCCGGCTAGCCCTCCGCGCAGGCCAGGCGGACGCACACCGTCAGCGCGGTGATCGCCTCTTCCAGCTCCGCGAGTCCCGGGTAGCTGGGCGCGATCCGGATGGTGCTGTCCTGCGGGTCACGGCCGTACGGATGCGAGGCGCCCGCGGGCGTCAGCGCGACCCCGGCCTCGCCCGCGAGCCGCACCACTTCCTGGGCGTGGCCGTCGAGCACGTCCAGGCAGATGAAGTACCCGCCCTGCGGACGCGTCCAGGTGGCCAGGCCCGTACCGCCGAGCTCCCGCTCCAGGATGCTCTCGACCAGGTCGAACTTGGGGCGCAGCAGATCGCGGTGGCGGGCCATGTGCTCCCGTACCCCGTCGGTGTCGCCGAGGACGCGCGCGTGCCGCAGCTGGTTGAGCTTGTCGGGCCCGATGGTGCGCTTCGCGGCGTGCTTCAGGAACCACTCCACGTTGGCGGGCGAGGAGCCGAAGAACGCCACACCCGCACCGGCCAGGGTGATCTTCGACGTGGAGCCGAAGACGAACGCACGGTCGGGGTGGCTCGCGTCGGCGCAGGCCGCGAGGAGGTCGGGGATCTCGACCTCTTCCTCGGTGAGGTGGTGCACCGCGTACGCGTTGTCCCAGAAGATCCGGAAGTCCGGCGCCGCCGTCTCCATCTCGGCGAGCCGGCGCACCGTCGCCTCGCTGAACGTCACACCCGAGGGGTTGCTGTACTTGGGCACGCACCAGATGCCCTTGATCCGCGGATCGGCCCCGGCGAGCTCGGCGACCACGTCCATGTCGGGGCCCTCGGCGGTCATCGGCACCGGGATCATCTCGATGCCGAACCGCTCACAGAGCGCGAAGTGCCGGTCGTACCCGGGCACCGGGCACAGGAACGCGATGTCGCCCTGCTCCGTCCACCGCTGCGTACCGCCCGGCACCACGCTGAGCAGCGCGTGCACGATCGTGTCGTGCATCAGCGCCAGGCTGGAGTTGTCCATCGCCACCAGCTGGTCGGCCGGCACCTGCAACGGCCCGCTGAAGATCTCCCGCAGCTCGGGCAGCCCCTTGAGCCCGCCGTAGTTGCGACAGTCGGTGCCGTCCGCCGCCCGGTGGTCCGAGATGTCGTACGAGAGCAGCGCCTGCGCCAGGTCCAGCTGGAGCGGGTCGGGCTTGCCTCGGGTGAGGTTCAGCGAGAGCGAGCGGTCGAGCAGCGCAGCGTAGTCGGCTGCGGCCGCCTCGCGGTCGACGGCCGGGGTACTGGACTGCGGGAGCGTGGACATGTACGGCTTCCCTCCTGGGTGGGGTGCGGCGTCACGATACCTGCCGTCCACCCGGTGTCGACCAGGGCGTTTCTCACGTTACGAGACGACGTGCGGTCAGTCCGGGGCGCCGGAGACGTGCCGTCGGCCCGGCTCGGGACGGCACAGGGCAGTGGTCAGCTCGCCCGTTCCCGCCACGTCGGCGCGAGGACCGACCAGATCTCCATGTCGTGCCGCTCGCCCCGGTACAGGTAGTTCTCCCGCAGGACGCCCTCCCGCTCCATGCCGAGCCGTCGGGCCACCGCGATGCTCGGGGCGTTCTCGGCCACCACCCACCACTCGACGCGGTGGATGCCGCGCTCCCGTACCGCCCAGTCGATGAGGGCCCGCGCCGCCCGCGTCACAAGGCCGCGCCCGGCCGCCGCCGGCTCCAGCCAGCAGCCCGCCTCCGCCACGCCCTGCGCGACATCCATCTCGCGCAGGATCACCGCGCCGACCAGCGTGCCGTCCGTACGGATCCCGCAGATCCGCCCGGTGTCGGACGCCGCCTTGTCCGCGTACGCCCGCAGGTAGGCCCGGCTCGACGCCAGGTCCGTAACCACGTCGGGGAGTCCGTTGTACTGGCCGATGAACTCTCGGCCCCGGTCGATATGGGCGAGGAATTCCTCGGCCTGCCACGGTTCCAATGGGCACAGGACGGCACCGTCGTCGCCCAGGGACTTCGCGTACATCGGCATCTCTCCCGCCTCGCGCACCGGCGGACGATCTTCTCACGGGGGCGGGGACGCGGACGGGGACGGG
>NZ_JAAAHS010000136.1 GCF_009908195.1 Streptomyces boluensis
GAGTGGGGATACGTGAGTGGGCTCAGCGGGCGTCGTCCGGGCAGGAGCCGGGCGAGGGTGCGCACCGCGCGGTACTGGAGGGTCTTGATCGCGCCCTCGTTCTTGCCCATCACGCGGGCGGTCTCGGCGACCGAGAGGCCCTGGAGGAAGCGCAGGGTCACGCACTCCTGCTGCTGCGGGTTGAGGCGGCGGACCGCGTCGAGCAGTGCCGCGTTGGAGAGGGACTCCAGGACGGAGTCCTCGGGGCTGCGCTCGACCTCGTTCGCGTCGAGCATCTCGCCGGTGGTGACTTCGAGGCGGAAGCGGCTGGACTTGAAGTGGTCGGCCACCAGGTTGCGGGCGATGGTCACGAGCCAGGCGCCGAAGTCGCGGCCCTGCCAGGTGAACGTGCCGATCCGGCGCAGGGCGCGCAGGAACGTCTCGCTGGTGAGGTCTTCCGCGGTGGCCTTTCCGCCGACGCGGTAATAGATGTAGCGGTAGACGGTGTCGCTGTATTGGTCGTAGAGGCGGCCGAAAGCGTCGGCCTCGCCGGCCTGGGCGCGTTCCACCAGGTCCATCATGCGGGCGCTGTCGCTGTCCGCCGCGGGGCGGCGGGCGGTGGTGGACGCGGCGCCGGAGCGGCCGCGTCTGCCGACGGCTTGGCGCCCTTCGGTTCGTCGCCCTTCGACGACGGCGCTGCGGGTGGGCCCCTTTCCGAGGCCCTCGGCCAGTGCGTAGCAGGGGGCTGCGGTTGCGGGGACAGCAAAAGCGGGGGCGGCGTACGCGGTGGGGACGAAGCCGCGCAAGCGGTCGCCGACCGTTGCGCGCAGCGTAGCCAGGCCCGAGGTGTCAACCCCGACGTGTGGGTACACGGGACTCCCAGAGGCAGAGCTTTCCATCACGTTCAGTGCGGGACCGTTCACCCGTCGTAGCGACGTGTGGGGTCCGGTATGCGTCTGAGGAGAATAACGCTTCGTGCAGGGAGCGCTACACCCAGTTGCTCAAATCATCGATTCCGTCGCTTCTGTTACGGATCTTCGCTGGTTCAAGCACCGGAGTGTGAGCGGTTATTGATCGGATCGGACCGGGATCTGTCTGAGTGCGGGGCGTGTTGTGGTCGAGTTCCCCGGACAGGACTGGCGGTGGTGGTGCGGGGTATGAGGCATGGATCGGCCCGTGCGCGAGCGTCACGCCGGGTGCCTACGCAGGGTCAACGCGACCGGTTCGGCCTGTGGTTACGGGCTGTGGCGGATCAGCGGCGGCGACGGTGCAGGGCGACGGCCGCGGCCGTGCCCCCCGCGATGGCGCCCACGCCGGCGGCCGCCGGGATGCCGACCTTCGCGGCCTTGCGTCCGGTGCGGTAATCACGCAGTCGCCAGTCCCGTTCCCGGGCGTACTTGCGCAACTTGCTGTCCGGATTGATCGCGTAGGGATGCCCGACGAGCGACAGCATCGGGATGTCGTTGTGCGAGTCGCTGTACGCGGCGCAGCGGTTCAGGTCCAGGCCCTCGGCGCCGGCCAGGGCGCGCACCGCCTCGGCCTTCGCGGGGCCGTGCAGGGGTTCGCCGACCAACTTGCCGGTGTAGACGCCCTCGACGGACTCGGCGACGGTGCCGAGGGCGCCGGTCAGGCCGAGGCGGCGGGCGATGATCGTCGCGGTCTCGACGGGGGCGGCGGTGACGAGCCAGACCTTCTGGCCCGCGTCCAGGTGGGCCTGGGCCAGGGCGCGGGTGCCCGGCCAGATGCGCTCCGCCATGTACTCGTCGTAGATCTCCTCGCCGATGGACATCAACTCGGCGACGCGGTGGCCCTTCACGATCGACAGGGCGCTGTCGCGGGCGTCCTGCATGTGCTCGGGGTCCTCGACGCCGGCGATCCTGAACCACGCCTGCTGCCAGGCGAATCGGGCCAGTTCCTGGCGCTGGAAGAACTTCCGCTTGTAGAGGCCGCGGCCGAAGTGGAAGAGGGCGGCGCCCTGCATCACGGTGTTGTCGAGGTCGAAGAAGGCGGCGGCCCTGTCGTCGCCCGCGACCGGGAACTCCGGTTCCGCCGCCGCGCTCGCCTCGGGTTCTTCGGTGAGTTGCGCGAGCTCCTGCGAGGACTTGCGCGCGGCCTCGGCCGAGGCCTCGCCTGCCAGGACGCTGCGCGCGGTGGCGGAGCGCCTACGGGGAGTGAGCCATCCGAGAGCGGCCATGTCGTGAGCATAGCCAGTCTGTTCGGGGTTGAAGGAGTCGAGCGCGTTCGGAGGCTGTGAACTCTCCGCTACCGCACCGTTAAGCGATCCCGTAGGGCGGCGCGTCGAGGTTGTCGGCGGGGCGAGCGAGAATGGCTGTATGAGTCCCCTTTTTCGTCGTACGGAGAAGAAACAGCCCGCAGACCGACTGGTCACCTTGATCGGTAAGCCGGGATGTCATCTGTGCGATACCGCACAGGAAGTGATCGAAAAGGTCTGCGTCGAGACGGGAGCGGCCTGGGAGAAGAAGGACATCACGCAGGACGAGGAGTTGCACCGGAAGTACTGGGAGCAGATTCCCGTAGTGCTGATCGACGGGGCGCAGCACGACTTCTGGCGGGTCAATGAAGATCGTCTACGGCGGGCGCTGACCGCGTAGTTGGAGCCTGGCCGGTGTGGAGCCGGTGCGGTCGTGGGCGGGCGCGGATCTGGACGGGCTCGGTCGCGAACTGACCGGCCAGTCTGAAATTCGTTTACGATCGGGGGCGATTTGGTCTCGGGGGCGTGGAAAATCGTGAGGAGTGTGTGCGGTTTTGCCCCCTTCGGGTAAGCAACGACGCAGCTTGCGCGCTGGTTCCAGTCAGGCACACAACTGGCGCGTGACCCCGGTCACTTTGGCCGGACAAACCGGACACCATCTTTGTGCACGCGTTCACAAAGACATAGCCTGCATTCGACGGGGCGGTCTGGGGACTACTGGCCGCCTACAGCCCCGCTCTACCCGCAGGAGCACCGTGGCAACTGGCCGAACTCACCGACCGGCGACCCGCAGCCGAGGAATTCCCGAGGCCACCGTCGCCAGGCTTCCGCTGTACCTTCGCGCGCTGACCGCACTGTCGGAGCGCTCGGTTCCCACGGTCTCCTCCGAGGAACTCGCGGCCGCGGCGGGGGTCAACTCCGCGAAGCTGCGCAAGGATTTCTCGTACCTCGGCTCGTACGGCACCCGTGGTGTCGGGTACGACGTCGAGTATCTCGTGTACCAGATCAGCCGTGAACTGGGCCTGACCCAGGACTGGCCGGTTGTGATCGTCGGTATCGGTAACCTCGGTGCGGCGCTTGCCAATTACGGCGGGTTCGCGTCCCGTGGCTTCCGGGTCGCGGCGCTGATCGACGCCGATCCCGCAATGGCCGGAAAGCCCGTCGCGGGCATTGCCGTGCAGCACACCGACGAACTCGAGAAGATCATCGAGGACAACGGCGTCCACATCGGTGTCATCGCCACCCCCGCGGGCGCGGCCCAGCAGGTCAGCGAGCGGCTCATCGCAGCCGGTGTCACCTCCATCCTGAACTTCGCGCCGACCGTCCTGCAGGTGCCGGACGGCGTCGACGTGCGCAAGGTCGACCTCTCCATCGAGCTGCAGATCCTCGCCTTCCACGAGCAGCGCAAGGCCGGCGAGGAAGCCACCGCCGAGGCCGTCGTGGCGGACGCCGTCGCGGAAGCCGCCGCGAAGGACGTCAAGGACACCGCGGCCGAGCAGAGCGCCGAGGCGAAGCGGACCGCCGCCGCGGAGGCCGCCGTGCCGTCCGCCGCCCGCGCCGAGGCCACCGCACGTACCGAGTCCACCGACCGCAAGGGACCCGACGGGGACGTACCCGCCGTGATGCCAGCATGAGCCTCCTCGTCGTCGGTCTCAGCCATCGCAGCGCGCCGGTCAGCGTGCTCGAACGCGCCGCGCTGCCCGCGGACGCGCAGGTCAAGCTGCTTCAGGACACCGTGGCCGCCGAGCCGGCCAGCGAGGCGGCGGTGCTCGCCACGTGCAACCGCATCGAGCTGTACGCGGACGTGGACAAGTTCCACGCGGGCGTCGCCGAGCTGTCCACGCTGCTCGCCCAGCACAGTGGCGTCGGCCTGGAGGAGCTCACCCCGTACCTGTACGTCCACTACGAGGACCGGGCCGTCCACCACCTGCTCTCGGTGGCCTGCGGGCTCGACTCCATGGTCGTCGGCGAGGGACAGATCCTCGGGCAGATCAAGGACGCCCTGGCCACCGCGCAGGAACTGCACACCGCGGGCCGGCTCCTCAACGACCTCTTCCAGCAGGCCCTTCGGGTCGGCAAGCGCGCCCACTCCGAGACCGGGATCGACCGGGCCGGACAGTCCCTCGTGACCTTCGGCCTCGAGCAGCTCACCGAGGGTGCGCCGGTCGCCGAGTGGGCCGCGGGCAAGCGCGCCCTCGTGATCGGTGCGGGCTCCATGTCGTCGCTCGCCGCGGCGACCCTCGCGCGGGTCGGCGTCGCCGAGATCGTCGTGGCCAACCGGACGCGGGCTCGTGCCGAGCGGCTGGTGGAGATTCTTTCCGAGGCGGGTACGGGGCTGTCCGCGCGGGTCGCCGAGATGGAGTCCGTCGCGGTCGAGCTGACACGAGTCGACGTTGTCGTTTCCTGTACGGGGGCGACCGGGCTTGTGCTGTCCTCCGAGGCGGTTGCCGCGGCCGTGGCTTCGGGGGCTCGTCCCGTCGACTCCGAGGTTCCGAACCTTCGGGCTCCGGATGGGTCTCTTGTGGCTCGGCTTGCTGCGGCCGCTGCGCGGTCCGGGCGCCTTCCCGACGCGGGCTACGTGGCGGATGCGCCCGGCGTCGACTCGCTTGAGTTGCACGGGACTTGGGCCGGGAACGGGGCTGTGCTCGACACTCCGGCGACGGGGCTGGACTCGGCCTCGACGTGCCCGGCACCTGCGGCTGTGCCCACCCGTTCCGCCCCTGGCGGACCAGCTGCCCACAGTGGGAGCAGTGGGCGGCAAACCACCCCGCGGGCCGTTGTACCCACCCAGTACGCCCCCACCAAGCTCGCCCTGCTCGATCTCGCCATGCCGCGGGACATCGACGCCGCCGTGCACCGGATCGACGGGGTGCGGCTTGTCGATATCGAGTCGCTCGCCGAGGCGTCCGCTGATGCGCCGATGGCCGCCGATGTGGACCAGGTGCGCACCATCGTCGCCGACGAGGTCGCCGCCTTCGGTGCCGCGCAGCGGGCCGCGCACATCACGCCGACCGTGGTCGCCCTGCGCACCATGGCCGCGGACGTGGTGCAGAGCGAACTGGCCCGGCTCCGCGGCCGACTCCCCGACCTGGACGAGCGGCAGCAGGCCGAGATGACGCAGACCGTGCGCCGCGTCGTCGACAAGCTCCTGCACGCCCCGACCGTGCGGGTCAAGCAGCTCGCGGGCGAACCCGGCGGCGCCGGGTACGCGGACGCGCTGCGCACCCTCTTCGACCTCGACCCGCAGACGGTGGCTTCCGTATCCCGGGCGGACTCGAACAACAACGAAGACACCGATGCAAGAAACCGGGGGCGGGCATGACCCATACCCAGAACGCGCCGAAGGCGCTGCGGCTCGGCACGAGGCGCAGCAAGCTGGCGATGGCGCAGTCCGGCCATGTGGCGGACGCCGTACGGCAGTTGACCGGCCGGGAAGTCGAACTGGTCGAGATCACGACGTACGGCGACGTCTCCCGCGAGCAGCTCGCGCAGATCGGTGGCACCGGAGTTTTCGTCACCGCGCTCCGCGACGCGCTGCTGCGCGGTGACGTCGACTTCGCCGTGCACTCGCTCAAGGACCTGCCGACGGCCCAGCCCGACGACCTCGTCGTCGCCGCCGTGCCGCCGCGCGAGGACCCCCGTGACGTGCTCATCGCACGCGACGGGCTGACCCTCGCGGAACTCCCGGACGGGTCCCGCGTGGGCACCGGTTCGCCGCGCCGCATGGCCCAGTTGAACGCGTACGCGCGCAGCCACGGCATGCGGATCGAGACCGTGCCGATCCGCGGCAACATCGACACCCGGATCGGGTTCGTACACAGCGGTGAGCTCGATGCCGTGGTGCTTGCCGCGGCCGGGCTCAACCGTGTCGGAAGGTCGGACGAGGTGACCGAGTTCCTCTCGGTCGACACCGTCCTGCCCGCCCCCGGCCAGGGGGCCCTGGCGATCGAGTGCACCGCGGCCAACGCGGAGCTCGCCGCCACGCTCGCCGAGCTCGACGACCCGTACACCCGGGCCGCCGTGACCGCCGAGCGTTCCCTGCTCGCCGCCCTGGAGGCCGGCTGCTCCGCACCCGTAGGAGCACTCGCCGACCTGCTGGCCGACGGACAGGTTGTCAAGGAGATGCGCCTGCGCGGTGTCGTCGGTTCGACCGACGGCTCGACGCTGGTGCAGCTGTCCACCACCGGTTCCGTACCCAACACCCAAGACCGGGCCGAAGCGCTGGGCCGTGAACTCGCGGCCGAGATGCTGGCCAAGGGTGCGGCCGGTCTGATGGGGGAGCGAGATCAGTGAGCCCCACCACCTCTGTACCTCAGGCGTCCTTCGGACCCGGACACGTCACCTTCCTCGGTGCCGGACCGGGAGACCCGGGACTCCTCACACTCCGCGCCGTCGAGGCGCTCGCCGGCGCTGACGTGCTGGTCGCCGAGCCCGATGTCCTCGACGTCGTCCGCGCGCATGCGCGGGCAGGCGCCGAACTCCCGGGCGCCGCGCGGCAGGACGGGGCTGACGAGTCATCAAGCCCCGCGGATGCCGCCAATCTTGTCATGGTGGCCGCACGCGGCGGCAAGCGGGTCGTCCGTGCCGTGAGCGGTGACCCGGGCCTGGACGCGTGCGTCGGCGAGGAGATGCTGGCCTGCGCGGCCGAGGGCATCCCCTTCGAGGTCGTGCCCGGTGTCGCCGCCGCCGTGGGTGTGCCCGCGTACGCGGGTGTGCCGCTGCGGGACCCGCAGGGTGCGGACGTCCGGTTCGTGGACGCGCGCACCGCGTCCGAGCGGTGCTGGACCGAGGTCGGCGCCTCCGACGGCACGGTCGTCGTCTCCACCACCCTGGAGACCGTGGCCGCCGCCGCCGGTGAACTGGTCGCCGCGGGCCGCAAGCCGGACACCCCGATGTCCGTCACCGTGGCCGGTACGACCACCCGGCAGCGCACCTGGAACGCCACGCTCGGCACGGTCGCGCAGGTCCTCAAGCAGGCGAAGGTGCTGCCGTCGCCGCAGGGCCACCAGCCCGTCATAGCCGTGGTCGGTGAGCGTTCCGCGGCCGCCCAGCGCGACCAGCTCTCGTGGTTCGAGTCCAAGCCGCTGTTCGGCTGGCGGGTGCTCGTGCCGCGCACCAAGGAGCAGGCCGCTTCGCTCTCCGACCAGCTCGTCTCGTACGGCGCGGTGCCGCACGAGGTGCCGACCATCGCCGTCGAGCCGCCGCGTACCCCGCAGCAGATGGAGCGGGCCGTCAAGGGCCTGGTCACCGGGCGGTACGAGTGGATCGCATTCACGTCCGTCAACGCCGTCAAGGCGGTGCGGGAGAAGTTCGAGGAGTACGGGCTCGACGCCCGTGCCTTCGCCGGGATCAAGGTCGCCGCGGTCGGCGAGCAGACCGCGAACGCGCTCATCGCCTTCGGCGTGAAGCCCGACCTGGTGCCCAGCGGTGAGCAGTCCGCTGCCGGGCTGCTTGAGGACTGGCCGCCGTACGACCCCGTTTTCGACCCGATCGACCGGGTCTTCCTGCCGCGGGCGGACATCGCTACGGAGACTCTCGTCGCCGGGCTCATCGAGCTGGGCTGGGAGGTCGACGACGTCACCGCCTACCGGACCGTGCGCGCCTCGCCGCCGCCGGCCGAGACCCGTGAGGCGATCAAGGGCGGTGGCTTCGACGCGGTGCTGTTCACTTCGTCTTCCACGGTGCGGAACCTGGTCGGTATCGCCGGCAAGCCGCACAACGTCACGGTGATCGCCTGTATCGGCCCCGCCACCGCGAAGACCGCGGAGGAGCATGGGCTGCGGGTGGATGTGATGGCTCCGGAGCCGTCGGTGCACAAGCTGGCCGAGGCCCTTGCGGAGTTCGGCGCGGCTCGTCGGGTCGCGGCTGTTGAGGCTGGTGAGGTTGTCAGTCGGCCCAGTGAGCGTCGGCCTGGGGCTCGGCGTCGGCGGGCTGCGACGTCCTGAGGGTTCCCTCCGGGGGTGCGGGAGATTTCTGTGCGGGCCGTCCGTGGCTCGGTGCGCAGTTCCCCGCGCCCCTATCAGGGCGACCAAGTACCCCCGGCGCACAGGCCCACCGAGGCCGACTCCGCGTCGGCAAATGCATGGCATTGCCCGGCGTAGCGTAGGTGCATGACTAAGTACGGAGCCTTTCCGGGTTCGCGGCCTCGGCGGCTGCGGACCACTCCCGTGATGCGCCGCATGGTCGCCGAGAACCGGGTGCATCCGGCCGATCTGATCCTGCCCGCCTTCGTGCGCGAGGGGATCGATCAGCCGGTGCCGATCGAGGCGATGCCGGGGGTCGTGCAGCACACGCGCGAGACGCTGCGGAAGGCCGCCGTCGAGGCGGTGGAGGCCGGTGTCTCCGGGATCATGCTGTTCGGCGTGCCCGAGGACGCCAAGAAGGACGCCGTCGGCACCGCGGGCACCGACCCGGACGGCATCCTGCAGCTCGCCCTGCGGGACGTGCGGTCCGAGGTCGGCGACGACCTGGTGATCATGTCCGACCTGTGCCTGGACGAGTACACGGACCACGGGCACTGCGGTGTCCTGGACGCCGACGGCCGGATCGACAACGACGCCACCCTGGAGCGGTACGCCGAGATGGCGCAGGTCCAGGCCGACGCGGGCGCCCATGTGGTGGGCCCGAGCGGCATGATGGACGGCCAAGTGGGCGTGATCCGGGACGCGTTGGACCAGACCGGCCACGAGGACGTGTCGATCCTCGCGTACACGGTGAAGTACTCCTCCGCGTTCTACGGCCCGTTCCGCGAGGCCGTCGGCTCGGCGCTGCAGGGCGACCGCAAGACGTACCAGCAGGACTTCTCCAACGTGCGGGAGTCGCTGCGGGAGTTGGCGCTCGACCTGGACGAGGGCGCCGACATGGTGATGGTCAAGCCGGCCGGTCCCTACCTCGACGTTCTCGCGAAGGTCGCCGAGGCGGTCGACGTGCCGGTCGCCGCGTACCAGATCTCCGGTGAGTACGCGATGGTCGAGGCCGCCGCCGAGAAGGGGTGGATCGACCGGGACAAGGCGATCCTGGAGACCCTCACCGGCATCAAGCGGGCCGGTGCGAGCACGATCCTCACCTACTGGGCCGTGGAGGCCGCGCGCGCCCTGCGCTGAGCGGGCGCGACCGACGAGAAGGAGATCCCGGGGGCTCAGGCCTCCGGGATCTCCTTGTGTACGGCCTCGATGTTGTTGCCGTCGGGGTCCGAGACGAACGCGCAGTACGCGCGGTACTCCGGCCAGAGCCGGGGCGCGTGCCGCTCCTTGCCGCCGTTCGCGAGCGCGGCCGCGTGGAAGGCGTCCACGGCGGCCCGGTCCTTCGCGGTGAACGCCACATGCACCCCGCGCGTCACGTCCTCGCCCGGCTGGGCGGGGCCCACGGCGAAGGACGGGGTGTCGATGCCGTCCTCCCAGTACTCGATACCGCCCGGGTCGCGGTCCCCGGCGATGACGCCGAGCGGCGCGAGCGCGGCCGTGTAGAAGGGCTCGCTCGCGTCGAAGTCGGCGCAGAGCACGGTGATGTGGTGGATGAAGGGGTACGGGGTGGTCATGATCCCGAACCCTAGGCGCGAGCGCCGCACCGTGCCACACGCTTTCGTGGATCGCCCTACAGCGCCGCGCGGGCCGAGTCCAGGTCCCGCATGAAGTCCCGGCCGTACCCTTGCGCGTCGTCGCTCTCCCAGTACGGGCCGCCGTTGTAGCGGGCGGCGAGCTCCTGGTACTGGGCGTCCGTCATCCGGTCCGCCGGCACGTCCGCGAACTCGCTCTCCGCCTTGAGCCGGGACAGGTACTCGGAGGCGATGAAGACGTTCTGGGTCGGGTCCTTGACCGCCGACTCGACCTCGTCGCGCTGGTCGGCGGTGAGGTCCGCCGGGTCGTAGCCGAGCACCTCGGCCGCGCGCCGGATCTGGATCTGCATCGGGCCCATCGACGTACGGTCCGCGTCCCCGCCGATGCCCAACTGCCGTGCGGTGTCGGTGACATCGTCGATGACGCCGGGGCCGCCGTCGACCTCGCGCCAGGCGATGCCCGCGATCACGTCGGGCGGCAGGCCGTTCTCCTTCGCGGCGGCTCGGATGGCGGCGCCGTTCGCGTCGATCCACTCGCTGCGCTTCGCGTCCGACGAGCCCGGCAGCCAGTAGCTGGTGTCCTTGCCCTCGGGCAGGTCCGCGCTCAGTTCGCGGATCCGGCGCAGCGCGGGCGAGACGGTCACGTCGGGGCCGACGCGCGGGAAGACATCGGTCTTGGTGCCGCTGCCCGCGAGGTGTGTGTTCGGGTCGCTGCGCGCCTGCCCGGCCTCGGTACGCAGGTCGCCGACGCGGTCGAGGAGGGCCGCCGCGTCCTTGAAGCCGCTGCGGAAGTCGGGGATCAGGGCGCGGGCCGCGGCCAGGTCCTTCATGGAGTCCTCGCGCACCGACTCCTCGGCGCGCAGGGCCCGTTCGAAGGCTTCGGAGGCCTGCTCGTAGTAGCGGTTCGCCTCCTCGCGGATCTCGTCGACGTCGCCGGGGGCCATCCGGTCCTGGACCCAGTCGACGACGCCGGACGAGTCGCGCAGGTCCTCCCAGCGCTTCATGGCCTCGCCGTCGCCGTCCCCGACGAGCTTGCCGAGCCGCTCGGCGCAACTGGTGCCCGTGTCCAGGAACTTGTGCGCCTCCTCCACGGCGTCGGCGTACCGGAGCAGTGCCTTCCAGGCGGCCTCGAAGCCGTCGCCGAGGCCGGTGGTCAGGGTGCGCACGTCCTTCAGGCGGGCGTCGTAGTGCTCGCGCGAGGCGCTGACCCAGTGGGTGTCGCGGGCCTTGGCGACCGAGGGGCCGACCGAGTCGAGCAGGTCGCGCATGCGCTTGTACTCGGCCGCGTTCCGCTCTATCAGGGCGGGGTTGCAGTCCTCCAGGTACGCCACGTCGGCGTAGTACGTGACGCTCACTTGCTCAACTCCGCGGTCTCCAGGAAGGACTTGAAGCCGTCGCGGGTCGCGCGGTCCACCTGCGTGTACGCGCCACCGGTGGTCTTCAGGGCCGTGGACAGGGCGGTGAGCAGGGTGACCAGGTCCTGGTGCTGGTCGGCCGCGTGCCGGGCGAACTCCTCGGTCTTAGCGCCGAGTTCGGCGTGCGCGGCCGGGGTGCGGGCGAGGGTGCCCAGGTCGGCGTCGAGTCTCCCCTCGTGCAGCAACCCCGCTATCTCGGTGAGGAGATGGGCGCTGCCGTCTATGGAGTGCGGGTCGGCGGCGAAGCCGCTTCCGTCCGTCATGGGGCTCCTCGCGAAGGGACGTACCTGGGTGCGTCGCAGCATCGTAGGCGGCGCCGGTCCTGGCCGGGCGTCCGCATCGCGAAACAACGGGTGTAGGGGCCAGGTACCTGCCTAAAGTGCCGGGAACAGCCGCCCCCGAAGGAGTCGACGTGACCGTGACCGAAGCTGCCGCCCGCACCACGCCCGTGCCCCCGCTCGCCGCGCGTGCCACCGCCGTGGGCGGTTCGCCGGTACGGGACATCCTCGCGGTCACCGCACGCCCCGAGGTGATCAACTTCGCGGGCGGGCTGCCCGCGCCGGGCCTCTTCGACCGTACGGGCATCGCCGCCGCGTTCCGCGCCGTGCTCGACGAGACGCCCGAGCGGGCCCTGCAGTACTCCACCACCGAGGGCGAGCCCGCGCTCCGCGCAGCGCTTGCCGCGCGTACCACCGCCCGTGGCCTGGCCACCGGCGCCGACGAGCTGCTCGTCACCACCGGCTCCCAGCAGGCGCTCTCGCTGCTCGCGACCGCGCTGGTCGAGCCCGGCGACACGGTCCTCGTCGAAGCGCCCTGCTATCTGGCGGCACTTCAGGTCTTCGCCTTCGCGGGGGCCCGCATCGTGCCGGTGCCCTGCGACCCGTACGGGGTCGACCCCGAGGCACTGGAGGCGATCGTCGCGCGGGAGCGGCCCAAGCTGCTGTACACGGTGCCCACGTTCCAGAACCCGACCGGCCGCACCATGCCCGCCGAGCGCCGCGCCGCCGTCGCCGGTGTGGCCGCGCGCCGGGGCCTGTGGCTGATCGAGGACGACCCGTACGGGGAGCTGCGGTTCGAGGGGGAGCGGCTGCCGTGGCTGGCCTCGTACCCGGGGGCCGAGGACCGCACCGTACTGCTCGGCAGCTTCTCCAAGGTGATGGCGCCGGGGCTGCGGCTCGGCTGGCTGCGCGCGCCCGCCGCGCTCCGCCGCGCCTGCGCCGTCGCCAAACAGGCCGCCGACCTGCACACCTCGACCGTCAACCAGCTCGCCGCGGCACGGTACTTGGCGGACAGCGACCTGGACGCGCACGTGGCGCGGGTCGCGGGCGTCTACGGCGAACGCCGGGACGCGATGCTCGCCGGGCTCGCGGACGCGCTGCCCGCCGGGTCGACCTGGGACCGGCCCGAGGGCGGCATGTTCCTGTGGGCCCGGCTGCCCGACGGGTACGACGCGACCGCGCTGCTGCCCGCCGTGGTCGAGCACGACGTGGCGTACGTGCCGGGCGCGCCGTTCTACGCCGCCGACGCGGACCGGGCGACGCTGCGGCTCTGCTTCGTGACACAGACCCCCGACGAGATCGCCGAGGGTCTGCTCAGGTTGCGCCGCGGGCTCAACTCGTAGAGCCCTGGGGGGTGTTCAGAGGCGCTCCGGGGTGCGGATGCCCAGGAGCGCCATGCCCTGGTGCAGGGTGCGGGCGGTGAGGTCGCAGAGGAAGAGGCGGTTCTCCATGACCTCCTGCGCCGGGCGCGGCTTGATGACCGGGCACTGGTCGTAGAACGTCGTGTACAGCGAGGCCAGTTGGTACAGGTACGCGGCCAGCTTGTGCGGTGCGTACTCCGCCGTCGCCTCCGTGACGAGCTCACCGAACCCGTCCAGGTGCAGGCCCAACGCCCGCTCGGCCGGGGCGAGTTCGAGCTCCGCGTGGGCGACGGGGCTCGCGCCCTCCGCCTTGCGCAGGATCGACTGGATACGGGCGTACGCGTACTGCAGGTACACCGACGTGTCGCCGTTCAGGGACACCATCTGGTCCAGGTCGAACTTGTAGTCCCGGCTCGGCGACGTCGACAGGTCCGCGTACTTCACGGCGCCGATGCCGACCTTCGTGGCCTGCTCCTGGATCTCGTCCTCGGTGAGGTCCTTGGCCTTCTCCCGTACGACCTCGGCGGCCCGCTGCACGGCCTCGTCGAGCAGGTCCTGCAGCCGTACGGTCTCGCCCTCACGGGTCTTGAACGGCTTGCCGTCCGCGCCGAGGACCGTGCCGTAGCCCATGTTGTGCGCGGTGACCTCGTCGCTCAGCCAGCCGGCCCGGCGGGCCGTCTCGAAGACCATCTTGAAGTGCAGCGACTGGCGCACGTCCACGACGTAGAGCAGCGAGTTCGCGTGCAGGTCCTGGACGCGGTTACGGATCGCCGTCAGGTCGGAGGCCGCGTACCCGAAACCGCCGTCGGCCTTCTGCACGATCAGCGGGACCGGCTGGTCGTCCTTGCCCTTGATGTCGTCGAAGAACACCACGAGCGCGCCCTCGGAGCGCACGGCGACGCCGCTCTCCTCCAGGAGGCGGGCCGTCTCGGGCATGCCGTCGTTGTACGCGGACTCGCCGACGATCTCGTCGTCGCGGATCTCCATGTCGAGCTTCTCGAAGACCGAGTAGAAGTAGACCTTCGACTCGTCCACGAACCGCTGCCACAGGTCGAGCGTCTCCTTGTCGCCGCTCTGCAGCGCGACGACCCGCTTACGGGCCCGCTCCTTGAAGTCCTCGTCCGCGTCGAAGACGGTGCGCGAGGCCTTGTACACCCGGTTCAGGCTCGACATGGCCTGCTCGCCGTCGACCTCCTCAGCCGGGGCCAGCTCGCCCGGGTGCTCGATCAGGTACTGGATCAGCATGCCGAACTGGGTGCCCCAGTCACCGATGTGGTGCCGGCCGATCGTCTTCTCGCCGGTGAAGTCGAGCATGCCGCGCAGCGCGTCACCGATGACCGCCGAGCGCAGGTGGCCGACGTGCATCTCCTTCGCGACGTTCGGCTGCGCGTAGTCGATGACCGTGACGCCCGGGTTCTCCTTCAGCGGCACACCGAGGCGGTCGCCGTCGGCGGCGCGGGCGGCGAGGGTCTCGATGATCGCCTTGTCGGTGACCGTGATGTTGAGGAAGCCGGGACCCGACACCTCGACGTTCGCGAGCAGGCCGGCCGCGTCCAGCGCGTCGGTGACCTTCGTGGCCAGCTCGCGCGGGTTGCCCTTGACCTTCTTGGCCAGGGCGAGGATGCCGTTGGCCTGGAAGTCGGCTCGGTCGCTCCGTCGCAGCAGGGGGTCTCCGACGGTCTCCGGCAGGGCGGCGGCGAGGGCGTCGGTGAGGCGCTGGTGGACGTTCGAAGCGATCGAGGTGACCGGTGCCATGGGGTGCCGTTCCTATTCAGGGTCGTGTGGGCACCCTGATTCTCCCATGTACGAGTTCCGGGGCTCCGCCGGATTTCAGGAACCCGGCACCGGGGCGCCGGCAGGAGGAAGGCAGCGCGCAGCGCAGGCCTTGAGGGGCGCGGGGAACTGCGCGAGGACGGACCACGAGCCGCAGTCGCGCACGCGCCCTGACCGCCCCATTGATAAGGCGTTTTCGCCGAGCCCCGGTTAGCTGGGACAATGGGACGGCGGAAGCACCCGCACCCCCAGATCGCGGAGAGAAGGACGAACCCACCGTGGCTCAGAGCACCGGAGCGGAGACCCAGGACTGGGTCTCCCGATTCGCGGACGATGTCATCGCCGAGTCGGAGCGACGCGCCCCGGGCAAACAGGTCGTGGTCGCGTCAGGCCTCTCCCCGTCAGGGCCGATCCACCTGGGCAACCTGCGCGAGGTCATGACCCCGCACCTCGTCGCCGACGAGATCCGCCGCCGGGGCCACGAGGTCCGGCACGTCCTCTCGTGGGACGACTACGACCGGTACCGCAAGGTGCCGGCCGGTGTCGCGGGCGTCGACGAGTCCTGGGCGGAGCACATCGGCAAGCCCCTGACCTCCGTGCCCGCGCCCGCCGGCTCCGCGTACTCGAACTGGGCGGAGCACTTCAAGGCCGCCATGGTCGAGGCCCTCGACGAGCTGGGCGTGGAGTACGACGGCATCAGCCAGACCGCGCAGTACACCTCGGGTGTCTACCGCGACCAGGTGCTGTTCGCGATGAAGCACCGCGGTGACATCGACGCCGTGCTCGCCCAGTACCGCACCAAGCCCAAGGCCGCGAAGAAGTCGCAGAAGCCGCTCGACGAGGCCGAGTTGGAGGCCGCGGAGGGCTCCGGCGCGGCCGCCGAGGACGACGGCTCCGGCTCCGGCTCGGGCTACTTCCCGTACAAGCCGTACTGCGGTGTCTGCGAGAAGGACCTGACGACGGTCACCTCGTACGACGACGAGAGCACCGAGCTCGCGTACGACTGCCAGTGCGGGCACTCCGAGACCGTGCGCCTCGCCGAGTTCGACCGCGGCAAGCTGGTCTGGAAGGTCGACTGGCCGATGCGCTGGGCGTACGAGGGCGTGATCTTCGAGCCGTCCGGTGTGGACCACTCGTCGCCGGGCTCCTCGTTCCAGGTCGGCGGCCAGATCGTCGGCATCTTCGGCGGCAAGCAGCCGATCGGCCCGATGTACGCCTTCGTCGGCATCTCCGGCATGGCCAAGATGTCGTCGTCGAAGGGCGGCGTGCCGACGCCCGCCGACGCGCTGCAGATCATGGAGCCGCAGCTGCTCCGCTGGCTGTACGCGCGCCGCAAGCCCAACCAGTCCTTCAAGATCGCCTTCGACCAGGAGATCCAGCGGCTCTACGACGAGTGGGACAAGCTGGAGGCCAAGGTCGCCGACGGCTCGGTGCTGCCCGCCGACCAGTCCGCCTGGTCCCGCGCGGTGCGCACCGCCGGACGTGAACTGCCGCGTACCGCGCACCCGCTGCCGTACCGCACCCTCGCCTCGGTCGCCGACATCACCGCCGGCCACGAGGACCAGGCGCTGCGCATCCTCTCCGAGCTCGACCCGGCCGACCCGCTGGCCACGCTCGACGAGGCCCGCCCGCGCCTGGACCGCGCGGAGGCCTGGATCAACACCCAGGTACCCGCCGACCAGCGCACCGTCGTACGGGACGAGCCGGACGCGGAGCTGCTCGGTTCGCTCGACGACCAGGCCCGCGAGTCGCTGCGCCTGCTCCTGGACGGCCTGGACTCGCACTGGTCGCTCGACGGCCTGACGCACCTCGTGTACGGCGTGCCGAAGGTGCAGGCCGGGTTCTCGGCGGACGCCACCCCGAAGGAACTCCCGCCGGAGATCAAGGGCGCGCAGCGGTCGTTCTTCGCGCTGCTCTACCGCCTGCTCGTCTCCCGCGACACGGGGCCGCGCCTGCCCACGCTGCTGCTCGCGGTGGGTGCGGACCGGGTGCGGAAGCTGCTGGGCGCCTGACCCTTCCGGCACGTTCGTGACGAGGGCCTCCTCCCGTTTCCACGGGTGGAGGCCCTTCGTGCGTGCCGTGCGTGCCGGCGCCTACGCGATGTGTTCGGCGCCCGCGTCCAGTTCCTCCTGGTAGCGGCCGCGGAACTCGCGTACGTACGGGCGCAGCGTCGACTCGCTCAGCGGCCCGCCGGTCTGGCCGGTCACGCCGTAGAGGTCGAGCAGATAGTTGCCGAGCTGACGCGCGTTGGGCATGTCCCCGTACTCGCTGACGTACTTCCGGAACGCCCCGAAGTACGCCTCCTCCCGGCTGATGTCCTCGGGCAGGTCGTACGGGGTGGGGGCGCCGCCGGCGTCGGGGCCGAGCTCGTCGAGGGGTTCCGCTTCGTCCTCCGGTCGGGCCTCGGCGCGCGGGCCGGGGATGGTCAGGGGACGGGTACGGCCCGGTCCTGCGGGGACGGGGAAGGCGGGGTCGGACTCGCGGTCGTGCTCGTGGGCGTACGCGGGGTCGGGCTCCCGGTCGTACGTGGGGTCGTAGCCGCCTTCGTACGGGACGGCCTGCGGGGGTGCGGCCTGGAACCAGGGGCTGGACTC
>NZ_JAAAHS010000137.1 GCF_009908195.1 Streptomyces boluensis
CCCCCGCCCAGGGACGCGTACTACCGCGACGGTGCCCCCCGCCCCGCCGTGGACCCGGCGACGCTCCTCGACGGCCTCAACGACAACCAGCGCGCGGCCGTCGTGCACGCCGGGGGACCGCTGCTCATCGTCGCGGGCGCCGGTTCCGGCAAGACCCGCGTGCTCACGCACCGCATCGCCCACCTCCTCGCGGAGCGGCATGTCCACCCGGGCCAGATCCTCGCGATCACGTTCACGAACAAGGCCGCGGGCGAGATGAAGGAGCGCGTCTCCGACCTGGTCGGCCCGCGGGCCAACGCGATGTGGGTGATGACCTTCCACAGCGCGTGCGTGCGGATACTGCGCCGCGAGTCGAAGCGCCTCGGCTTCACGTCCTCGTTCTCGATCTACGACGCGGCCGACTCCAAGCGTCTGATGGCCCTGTGCTGCCGGGACCTGGACCTCGACCCGAAGAAGTTCCCGCCGAAGTCGTTCAGTGCCAAGGTCTCCAACCTCAAGAACGAGCTCATCGACGAGGAGACGTTCGCGGGCCAGGCGGCCGACGGTTTCGAGAAGTCGCTGGCGCAGGCGTACACGATGTACCAGCAGCGCCTCCGCGAGGCCAACGCCCTGGACTTCGACGATCTGATCATGACGACCGTCCATCTGCTCCAGGCCTTCCCGGACGTCGCCGAGCACTACCGCCGCCGCTTCCGGCACGTCATGGTCGATGAGTACCAGGACACCAACCACGCCCAGTACGCCCTGGTGCGTGAGCTGGTGGGGGACGGCGAGCCGGTGGCCGACGGCGCCCCGGCGATCGAGCCCGCCGAGCTGTGTGTGGTGGGTGACGCGGACCAGTCGATCTACGCCTTCCGCGGCGCCACCATCCGCAACATCCTCCAGTTCGAGGAGGATTACCCGGACGCGACGACGATCCTCCTGGAGCAGAACTACCGCTCCACACAGACGATCCTGACCGCCGCCAACGCGGTCATCGAGCGGAACGAGAGCCGCCGCCCGAAGAACCTGTGGACGAACGCCGGCGACGGCGCCCGCATCACCGGGTACGTCGCGGACACCGAGCACGACGAGGCGCAGTTCGTCGCCGAGGAGATCGACCGCCTCACCGACGCGGGCGACGCGAAGGCCGGGGACGTCGCGGTGTTCTACCGCACCAACGCCCAGTCCCGTGTCTTCGAAGAGATCTTCATCCGCGTAGGCCTGCCCTACAAGGTCGTCGGCGGCGTCCGCTTCTACGAGCGCAAGGAGGTCAGGGACGTCCTGGCCTACCTCCGGGTGCTCGCCAACCCGGAGGACGCGGTCCCGCTGCGCCGCATCCTCAACGTCCCCAAGCGCGGCATCGGCGACCGCGCCGAAGCCATGATCGACGCCCTGTCGCTGCGCGAGAAGATCAGCTTCCCGCAGGCCCTCAAGCGCGTGGACGAGGCGTACGGAATGGCGGCCCGCTCCGCCAATGCCGTCCGGCGCTTCAACACGCTGATGGAGGAGCTCCGCACCATCGTCGAGTCCGGCGCGGGCCCGGCCACGGTCCTGGAGGCCGTGCTCGAACGCACCGGATATCTCGCCGAGTTGCAGTCCTCCACCGACCCGCAGGACGAGACCCGCATTGAGAACCTCCAGGAACTCGCCGCCGTGGCCCTGGAGTTCGAGCAGGACGGCCCGCCCGGCGCGGCGCTGTCCGACGGGGACGAGGCCGGCGAAGGCCAGGCCGGTGCGGAGGGGGCCGGTGAGGGCGAAGCCGGTGAGGTGGAGGCCGTGCGCTTCACCCTCGCGGACTTCCTGGAGCGGGTCGCGCTCGTCGCCGACTCCGACCAGATCCCGGACGAGGAGGAGGACGGCTCCGGCGTCATCACCCTGATGACCCTGCACACCGCGAAGGGCCTCGAGTTCCCGGTGGTCTTCCTGACCGGCATGGAGGACGGCGTCTTCCCGCACATGCGCTCCCTCGGCCAGGTCAAGGAGCTGGAGGAGGAACGCCGCCTGGCGTACGTGGGCATCACCCGCGCCCGCGAGCGGCTCTACCTCACCCGCTCCACGATGCGCTCGGCCTGGGGCCAGCCCTCGTACAACCCGCCGTCCCGGTTCCTGGAGGAGATCCCGGAGAAGGACCTCGACTGGAAGCGCACCGGCGCGGTCGCGCCGCCCCCGTCACGGGGACCGGCCGCGGGTGTCGTCTCGTCGCTGTCCTCGTCCCGCTCGCGCAGCGGCCCCTCGGGTTTCGCGACGCGCCGCTCCGGCGACAAGCCGGTGGTCTCCCTCGCGGTGGGCGACCGGGTCACGCACGACCAGTTCGGCCTGGGCACGGTGGTCGGCGTGGAGGGCGCGGGCGACAAGGCCCGAGCGTCGATCGACTTCGGCGACCCGAAGCCGAAGGTGCTGCTGCTGCGGTACGCGCCGGTCGAGAAGCTCTGAATTCCCTTACGCGGCGCGGGTGTTGAGCCCGCGCCGCGTGGGGGTGCCGACGCTGTCAGCTCAGGAAGGGTCGAGTCCGTGGCTGCGCAGCCACGGCAGCGGGTCGATGGCCGAGCCGCCACCGGGGCGCACCTCGAAGTGCAGGTGCGGACCGGTCGAGTTACCGGAGTTGCCGGAGTACGCGATGGTGTCACCGGCCTGCACGGAACCGCTGCGGATCTTCGTGCTGGAGAGGTGGCAGTACCAGGTCTCCGTGCCGTCGGCGGCGGTCACGATCGCCATGTTCCCGTACGCGGGATTCCACTGCGTCCGTACGGTGCCGTCCGTCGCGGCGAGGACGGGAGTGCCGTACGAGACCGGGAAGTCGATGCCCGAGTGCGCGGACATCCAGTTGATGCCGGCCTGGCCGTAGAGCGCGCTCAGCCCGTGCTGCTTCACCGGGAGCGCGAACTTGGGGCGCATCGCCTCCTTGCGCGCCGCCTCGGCGGCCTTGCGCTTCCGCTCGGCCTCCTGGCGCTCCTTGAGGTCGATGCGCTCCTGGGTACGGCTCGCCCGGTCGGCGAAGTCGTCGGCGTCGGCGGAGAGGTTGGCGAGCTGGGTGTCCAGCTTGTTGTTGGCCGTGGACGGCTTGACCGTGGTCGGGTCGGGCGCGGCCTGGGTCTTGGTCTCGCCCTGGTCGTCGAGGCCACCGGCCACCGACGCGGCGGCGATACCCGCGACACCGAGCGCGCACACGGACGGTACGGCGACGGTGAGCAGCGCGGAACGCTTGGCCGGTGCGCGGCGGCGGCTGCGGCCGCGCGGCGCGGCCCCGGCGGGAGCGAACGACACGTCGACGTCGTCGGCCGCACCGGCCGGGTCGACCTGGCCGGGGAACGGGGGAAGGTCGGGCTCGGCGGTGCCACTGAACTCGACGGGGCTGAACTCCTGCTCGGCGGCGACCTGTTCGGCCGGCACCTGTTCGTCGACGGAGGGCAGCGGCTGCTCGAAGCCCGTGCTTGCGAAGCCCATGGAGTCGTAGGCGGGAGCATCGTAAGCAGGGGTGTCGAACGCCGGGGTGTCGAACGCCGGGTTGTCGAACGCCGGGTTGTCGAAAGCCGGAGTGTCGAAGCCCGGAGTGTCGAAGCCCGGGGTGTCGAAAGCCGTGGCCCCGTACGTCCCGGTCATGCCGTCGGTCCCGTACGCGTCGTAGGGGTCCGCCGGTGCGGGCACCGTGGTGCCGTCGACGTTCCACGCCGTCGCGTCGTACGCGCCCGTCTCCAGGTACGCCTGCCCGTGCTCCAGACCGGTGGGCTGGTCGAAGCCCTGCGCCTGCCACTGGCCGGTGGCGTCCCACTGGTCGGCCGCCTGCGGGCCCGGCTGCGCGGGGATGTCCGCGAGCTGCTGGTACCCGCCGGTCGCCCACATGGCGGTCGTGTCGTAGGACCCGGTGCCGTAACTACCCGCGTCCTGCTGGGCGTTGGGGTGCACCGCGGTCTGCTGGGCGGCGCCGTTCGCGTACGGGTCGTAGCCCGCGGGTGCGCCGGTCGACCACTGGGTGTTGTCCCACTGACCGGTCTGCCCGGCGTCGTAGGCGTCCGTGGCTCCCGGCATCGCGCCGAACAACGGGTCGGCGTCGAAAGAGGTGGTGTCGAAGGCACCGGTGGTGTAGCCGTCGTAACCGGCGGCATAGCCGTGCTGGTCGTTCACCAACTTCTCTTTCGCCTCGACAGCAGGGGGCAGAGCAGTGCGGTGACTGTACCCGGCGGTACGCGACGGCGACAATCTTCGGGAGGTTTCCCGGCATCAGGAAACGGGCAATCGGCCGCCTTTCGGCGGACTGCGGACGGAGCTTTGGCGCTGAGTTCGACGATCGTTCGACTATCGGACGCCTGGCATCCTCCTCAGAACACAGATCTCGGCTCGCTGACCTCAGGCCACCGACGCGGAGCCCGTCATGTGCGCGATCTCCTCCTCGGTGTCGATCGCCTGCCGGACTCCTGCCGCGACCGCCGGGTGTACGGGCAGGGCGAGGTGCCCGATGCCGGTCACCCGGACGTTCTGTGCGTGCAGGTCGGGGTGGTCCACGCAGGCCGCCTCCAGCGGCGCCATCAGCGGGTCGAGGTCGCTCCAGAAACTCACGAACCGCGTACGGCAGTGCGGCGCGGGTTCGCGTAGCTCCGCGATCACATCGGAGTCGGGCCGCATCTGGCGCACGATCGGATGGGCGTTCAGCACCGGCACGACCGGGGTGCCGCCGTGCGGCGTGCCGAGCGTGACCAGCGTGCGCACCCGTATGTCCCCGCCGAGGCGCTGCACGTAATACCGGGCGATCAGGCCGCCCAGGCTGTGCCCGACGATGTCCACGGCCTGCTGCCCGGTGCGCGCGCAGATCTCCTCGACGTGGCGGCCGAGCAGCTCGGCCGCGGCGCGGATGTCGCCTGTCAGCGGTGAGTAGTTGAGGGAGGTGAGGTGCTGTCTGCCTTCCTTGGCCAGGGCGCGGCGCAGCAGCACGAACACCGAACGGTTGTCGATGAAGCCGTGGAGGAGGACGACGGGGCGCTCGCTCGTCGGGTTCGGCAGCCGCGGCGGAACGGCCGCGTCCCCCTGTGCTTCGCCCCGCGCTACGAGCGCGGCGCTGTCGTCGGGGTGGTGCGGCGGCCGGTGGCGCTCCTGCCGGATGCCGGAGGGATAGAGGAGAAGGTGCCCGGCGAGGACGGTCAGCTCGAGGACCGAGGCCTTCAACAGTGCGGTGGACAGCCGTGGATGGAGTGCCCCTCCGAGCGGGCCGGGGCGGCCGAGGCACAGATCGAGTGCCGACATCACTGCGGGCAGTACCTTCACGGCCGACCTCCCGAACCGCACGCGGGAGTCGGCTCTGTGCCCCCGTGTGCCCTGCGCGTCCCGCGGTCGTGGCGGTGGAGTCGGCCACACCGTGAACGGTGCCCGGCGAATGTGTCCCACCGTGTGATTTCCCCCTCCCTCCACACCGCGAAACTGACGGGTGCGCGATGCTGGGCCCTGGAGATAACGTTCGTTCACATCGTTCCTCTTCTGGATCACCTTTCGCGAGGCCCTCCGGGGCTGGTGGCGGACTCCTGAAGGGCTAGTCGGTACATGGAGGCAGTGATGGCTGTGGCAGCCGGTCCGATCCGCGTGGTGGTCGCCAAGCCGGGGCTCGACGGGCACGATCGGGGCGCCAAGGTGATCGCGCGGGCGCTGCGCGACGCCGGCATGGAGGTCATCTACACGGGCCTGCACCAGACGCCCGAGCAGGTCGTCGACACGGCCATCCAGGAGGACGCCGACGCGATCGGCCTGTCGATCCTCTCGGGTGCGCACAACACCCTCTTCGCGAAGGTGATCCAGCTCCTCAAGGAGCGGGACGCGGAGGACATCAAGGTCTTCGGCGGCGGCATCATCCCGGAGGCGGACATCGCTCCGCTCAAGGAGCAGGGTGTGGCGGAGATCTTCACCCCCGGCGCGACGACCACCGCGATCGTGGACTGGGTACGGGCGAACGTCAGGCAGGCCGCCGGGGCGTGACCCCCGCCGGGTCCAGCTCGGCGATCATCTGGGCCCGCAGCCGCAAGGTGCCGGCCAGGCGCTGGAAGGCCTCCGCCCAGTACCCCACCGCTCCCGGCGCGCCGTCCTCCGGCTCGTCCGGTATCGCGGTGAGGGACTCCAGGCGGCTGGTCTCGGCCGGGTCGAGGCAGCGCTCCGCGAGGCCCATCACACCGCTGAAGCTCCACGGGTAACTGCCCGCGTCCCGCGCGATGTTGAGCGCGTCGACGACGGCCCGGCCCAGGGCCCCCGCCCACGGCAGTGCGCACACCCCGAGCAGCTGGAACGCCTCGGACAGGCCGTGCGCGTCGATGAATCCGGCGACCCACTCGGCGCGTTCGCCGGGCGGGAGCACAGCGAGGAGCTTGGCGCGTTCGGCGAGTGAGACCGCGCCCGGCCCGCCCGCCTCGGGGGCCGACGGGGTGCCGAGGAGTGCTCGGGCCCAGGTGGCGTCCCGCTGCCGTACGGCCGCACGGCACCACGCGGCGTGCAGCTCGGGCCGCCAGTCGTCGTGCACGGGCAGCGCCGTGATCGCCTCCGCGCCGCGCCCGCCGAGCCGGGCCGTCCAGGTGGCGAGCGGTGTGGCCTCCACCAACTGTCCGAACCACCAGGAGCGTTGGCCGCGTCCTGGCGGTGCGTTGGGTACGACGCCGTCGCGCTCCATCGCGGGGTCGCAGGCATGTGGGGCCTCCACCTGGACCGCGGTGCGGGCGGGGTCGAGGGCCACACAGCTCGCCGCCCGCTCGGCCATGCGGGCCGCGAGCGCCGAGTGCGGAAGCGCCGACAGGAGCTCGGCCGCGGTCGCCCGGACGTTACGGCTCCGGTCCGAGAGGGCGCGCTCCAGGAACGTCTCGTCGCCGTCCGAGAGCCCCGCGCGCAACGAGTCGAGGAACATCAGCCGGTCCTCGGCCCGCTCCTTGGGCCAGGTGCCGTCGAGCAGCTCGCGGGCGGCCGCGGGGGAGTGGGCGCGTACTGCGGCGAGCAGGGCGACCCGCTCCGCGAACAGGCCTTCCTGCCAGAGGCGTCGCACCCGCTCGGTGTCGTCGGCGGCGGGCAGCGTACTGCCGCCGGGCGCGGTGCGGAGCGCGAACTTCCAGTCCGGGTTGAGGCGTGCCAGCCACAGGCCGCGCGGCCCCGCGAAGCGGAGTGCCTGCGGCCGCAGGTCGGTACGGCCGCGCGCCGCGTCGAACAGGGCGGGCAGCAGCTCGGGCGGCGCCGCGTACCCGTACTCGTCGGCGACCGCCAGCCACTGCGGCAGCAGCTCCGTCAGATCGGGCGCCGAGCCGCGCCTGCTGCCGCCCGGCCCTGAACGGTCGGCGAGCAGCAGTGCGAGGCGCCGCCGGGCCGCCGCCGGAAGCGGCGGGCGGGTGTCGGGCGCCGCACGCTCGGGCAGCGCGGCGGCAGCGGCGGGCCGCAGCCCGGCCCGGCGCCGCACGGTCTCCACGGCCGCCGCGTCGAGCAGCGCGGCGGGAACGCCCGTGCCGGGCGGAACATCCACGTCCGGCCGCCGCCGGTCGGTACCGAGCAGGGCGGAGGTGACGAGGTCCTCCCAGGGGGTGCGTGCGGGTTCCGGTTCGGATTCGGGTGTCGGCGCGGGGGTGTGCCCGGTGCGCCCGGTGTGGCTGGTCGTGGCGTTCATGAGCGTCTCCAGGACGGACTGGGAGGGACGGGGCTGCTGGTCCGCGCTCTCAGCTCAGGGGTATCGGCTCCGCGCCGGGCTGGTCAGGCCAGGCCGTGAGCGGGGTGAAGCCGCCGTGGCCGCACTCGCCGAACACCGTCACCGGGGCGCCGCCCGAGATCGCGGCCAGCTTCCACAGGCCGGGGCGGGCGACGGCAGCGGCCGACAAGGGGAGCGCGAACCGGCCGTCCGCATCGGCGAGTTGCCACCCGCTGGTGCTGGTGCTGGTGCCGGGGCCGGCACCGCTCGCGGCCTGGACCGGGATGACGTCCCGCAGGGTGACCGGCCAGGTGTCGAGCCAGGGGTCGTCGCGCAGCGCGGTGCCGTACGCCGCCGTGGCCTCGGCCGCGCTCAGGCCGGCGGGGCGCAGTGGTGTCGGCTCCGGCTCGGCGAAGCGTTCACCGAGCGCGGCCCGCAGCTGCCGCCCCCCTGGGTAGGCGGACAGCTCCGCGTCAAGGGCGAGGCCCACCGGCAGCGCGAGTTCGGGTGCGCGTCCGGCCGCGCCGAAGGAGAGCAGCAGCGCCGTGCGGTCCGACTCGGCTCCGTACAACCAGATACGGCGGGTGGTCAGCTTGGGGTCCACCGCGTCGTGCTGCGCGAGGACCAGCCACCGGTCGCGTATCGGCGGCCCGTCGGCGGTCGTGGGCAGGCCGAGGCGCGTCCGGACCGTGGCGGCCAGCGGTTCGGGCAGCCGCTCGCGGTGCAGCCAGGCCTGGTCGAGGAGGTGAAGGAGGGCGCACTCCTCGAGCAGCCGCACCGGCCAGCCCGGTCCGGAGGCCGGAACGGCCCCCAACTCCTGTACGCGCGCGGCGAGTCCGGGGACCTGTGCGTCCACCATGCGTCTGGCTGTCTCCTCCCACAGCCCGTACCCCGCCTGCTCGGCGCCCGCGAGGCCGCCGCGGAGCAGGTCGGTCAGGCGCTGCTCCAGCTCGGTCGTGCCCGCCGTGGCCCGCTCGGCGCGTCGCTCCGCCCTGCGCCGTACCGCCTCCGGGTCACTTCCTTTGCGCTGTACGGAACTTGGGGCTTCCGGCTGCTTCGCCCTTTCCCGTCGGCCGGCGAGCCACCGCTCGGCCCATTCCGGAGGTTCGGACTCCGGAACGGTGCCGTCCGCGCCGTCAGGGCCCGCCCAGAGCAACAGCAGGCCGAGCGCGTGCTTGCACGGAAACTTCCGGCTCGGGCAACCGCACTGGTACGCCGGGCCCGTGGTGTCGACCACCGTCCGGTACGGCGTGCTGCCGCTGCCCTTGCACAGTCCCCATACCGCCCCCTCCGTCGTCGAATACCCCGTCTCGGACCACGGACCGGCCGCGCCGAGCTTGCTTCCCGCCTTGCGTGACGCGGCGTCAGGAGCCAGTGCAAGCACCTGGTCCGCCGCCCAGCGCACCCCCTGCTGAGTCATGTCTGCGACGTTAGGCCCCAGCACTGACAATCGCGCTGACCTGCGGATTCAGCCGCCAGGGGGGAGGGCGGGGTCAGAGTGACGGGCGGGGCTCGTGAGTCGAGGGGTGCGCGCGGGCCTCGCCGGACGGCAGTCGGCACGACAACTGCCCTGCCGCGCCGCCCATTTGGGCCCTGACCTGCGGCGACGGCCGATTGTCAGTGGCGTGGTGCACGGTGGGAACCACATCCGGCGAACGGCTCGGGCGAAAGCCCGAAGATTCGCCGGGGTGCTTCGTCCTGCGCAATTGGAGGGGGATCCATGACCGTGTCCGTCAACACCGCCGTGAACGGCTCGCAGTCCGAGGCCGCGGGCGAGCCGACAGTCCGGTCCGCCGAGTCGGCGGTGGCGCTGCGGCCGCATGCCGAGGACGCGTTCGCTGCGGAGCTGGAGGCACTCGTGGCCACCGACGACCGGCCCCGCCCGGCCCGTTGGCGCCTCTCGCCGTGGGCCGTGGCGACGTACCTGCTCGGCGGCACGCTGCCCGACGGCACGGTGATCACGCCGAAGTACGTGGGGCCGCGCCGCCTCGTCGAGGTCGCCGTGACCACCCTCGCCACCGACCGCGCCCTGCTGCTCCTGGGCGTGCCCGGTACGGCGAAGACGTGGGTGTCCGAGCACCTGGCCGCGGCGGTGAGCGGGGACTCGACGCTCCTTGTGCAGGGCACGGCCGGCACACCGGAGGAGGCGATCCGGTACGGCTGGAACTACGCGCAGTTGCTCGCCCACGGCCCCAGTCGCGACGCGCTCGTGCCCAGCCCGGTCATGCGGGCCATGGCCGACGGGATGACCGCGCGTGTCGAGGAGCTCACCCGTATCCCCGCGGATGTGCAGGACTCCCTGATCACGATTCTGTCCGAGAAGACCCTGCCGATACCGGAGTTGGGGGAGGAGGTGCAGGCGGTCCGCGGGTTCAACGTGATCGCCACGGCCAACGACCGCGACCGTGGGGTCAACGACCTGTCGAGTGCCCTGCGCCGCCGGTTCAACACGGTGGTGCTGCCGCTGCCGGAGAGCGTCGAGGTGGAGGTGGACATCGTCTCCCGCCGGGTCGACCAGCTCGGCCGCTCCCTCGACCTGCCCGCGGGCCCGGACGGCATCGACGAGATCCGCCGCGTCGTCACGGTCTTCCGCGAACTGCGCGACGGCGTCACGGCGGACGGGCGTACGAAGGTGAAGTCGCCCAGCGGCACCCTGTCCACGGCGGAGGCGATCTCGGTGGTCACCAACGGCCTCGCGCTTTCCGCCCACTTCGGTGACGGCGTGCTGCGCCCCGCCGATGTGGCCGCCGGGATCCTCGGGGCCGTCGTGCGCGACCCTGCCGCCGACCGGGTCGTCTGGCAGGAGTACCTGGAGGCGGTCGTCCGCGAGCGCGAGGGCTGGCAGGACTTCTACCGCGCGTGCCGGGAGGTGAGCGCGTGAACGGCCTCGCGGAAGCCGCGTCGGGAGGTGAGCGCGTGAACGGCCTCGCCGAAGCGGTGCCGGGTGCGCGCGCCCGGCCCACAGACAGGGGCGCCGCCCTTCACGGGGGTGAGGGCGGCGCCCCGCAGGACACGCGTACGGAACCGGCCGTCGGGCCTTGGCTGTTGGGGGTCAGGCACCACGGTCCGGGTTCGGCGCGGGCGGTACGCGAGGCGCTGGACGCGTGCACGCCGAGCGTCGTGCTCATCGAGGGGCCGCCCGAGGCGGACGGGTTGGTGGAGCTGGCCGGTGACGAGGGGATGCGCCCGCCGGTCGCGCTGCTCGCCCATGTCACGGACGATCCGGCGCGCTCGGCTTTCTGGCCGCTGGCGGAGTTCTCGCCGGAGTGGGTGGCGATCCGCTGGGCGGTGGAGCGGGGGATTCCGGCACGGTTCATCGACCTGCCGGCGGCCCACTCGCTGGCCCAGGACCCGGACAGGGAACGGGATTTCGCCCCGGCGACGGACCCCGACGCGACGGACCCCGACGCGACGGACCCCGACGCGACGGACCCCGACGCGACGGACCCCGACGCGACGGGCACGGACGTGGCGGGCACGGACGCGACGGGCGCGGCCACGGGAGCGGACCGCGACGTGGACCACCACCTCGACCCTGCCGCTGACCCCCACCGGGACACCGCCCCCCAAGAGCCCCGCACCGGCGACCACCTCCGGATCGACCCGCTGGCCGTCCTGGCCGAAACGGCGGGGTACGACGACCCGGAGCGCTGGTGGGAGGACGTGGTCGAGCACCGGGGCTCGGCCGACGACGCGCTCGCTCCCTTCGCCGCGCTCGCCGAAGCGATGGGCGCCCTGCGCGAGCGGTACGGAGACGGGGGCCACGCGCGTGACGCGGTGCGCGAGGCGTACATGAGGCTGCAACTGCGCGCGGCACGCAAGGAGTTCGGGGACGCGGTGGCCGTGGTCTGCGGTGCCTGGCACGTGCCCGCGCTGGCCGCCCGGAGCACTGTCTCCGCCGACCGGGCGCTGCTCAAGGGCCTGCCCAAGGCGAAGGTCGACATGACCTGGGTGCCCTGGACCCACCGCAGGCTGTCCCGAGCGAGCGGGTACGGAGCGGGCATCGCCTCGCCGGGTTGGTACGCGCACCTGTTCCAGGCGCCGGACCGGCCGGTGGAGCGCTGGCTGACCAAGGTCGCCGGGCTGTTCAGGGACGAGGACAGGACCGTGTCGTCGGCGCATGTCATCGAGGCCGTCCGCCTCGCCGAGACGCTCGCCGTGCTGCGCGGCCGCCCCCTGGCGGGGCTGTCCGAGACCATGGACGCGATCCGCGCGGTGATGTGCGAGGGCTCGGACGTACCACTGGCCCTGGTGCACGACAGGCTCGTCGTCGGGGACGTGCTCGGCGAGGTGCCGCCGTCGGCCCCCGCGGTGCCGCTGCAGCGCGACCTGACCCGGACGCAGCGCGGCCTGCGTCTCAAACCCGAGGCGGCGGAGCGGGAGTTGGAGCTCGACCTGCGCAAGGACACCGACGCCGCGCGCAGCCGACTGTTGCACCGGCTGCGGCTGCTGCGCGTCGACTGGGGCGAACCCGCGGCGGCGTCCAGAGGCTCGACGGGTACGTTCCGGGAGAGCTGGCGGCTGCGCTGGGAGCCCGAGCTCGCGGTGCGGGTCGCGGAGGCGGGCATCTGGGGCACCACGGTCCTCGCAGCCGCCACGGCGAAGGCCGAGTCGGACGCGATCGGCGCCCCCGCGCTCTCCGACGTCACGGCACTCGCCGAGCGCTGCCTTCTCGCCGGGCTGCCGGACGCGCTGCCGACGGTGATGAGCGTCCTCGCCGACCGGGCCGCCCTGGACGCGGATGTCGGTCACCTGGCCCAGGCCCTGCCCGCACTGGTCCGGGCGTTGCGGTACGGCGATGTGCGCGGCACGGAGACGGGCGCCCTCGCGGAGGTCGCCGCAGGCCTTGCGGCACGGGTCTTCGTCGGCCTGCCCCCGGCCTGCGCCTCCCTCGACGCCGAGGGCGCGGCGCAGATGCGGGGCCATGTGGACGCCGTGCACACAGCGGTGGGCCTGCTCGCCGACGTGTCGCCGCCCGGCCTGCGCGGCCGCTGGCAGGCCGTGCTCCGGATCCTCGGCGCGCGGGACACGGTGCCCGGCGAGGTGCGCGGCCGAGCGGTCCGACTCCTCCTCGACGAGGGCGAGTTGAGGGAGGGGGAGGCGGCGCGGCTGATGGGGCTCGCGCTGTCGCCGGGGACCGCGCCGGCCGATGCGGCGGCGTGGGTCGAAGGGTTCGTGGGCGGTGGCGCGGGCGGCAGCGGCGGCATGCTGCTCCTCCACGACGAGCGGCTGCTCGGCCTGCTCGACGCCTGGCTGACGGGGGTGTCGGCGGAGGCGTTCACGGACGTACTGCCGCTGTTGCGGCGCACGTTCTCGGCGTACGAGACCGGAGTGCGGCGCACCCTCGGTGAGCTGGTCCGGCGTGGTCCGGGCGCCACGGCCGGCGGGGTCATGGCCCCGGCGGCGATCCCCGGCTTCGCGGCCGAACCGGACCGGGAGCGGGCCGAGGCGGTACTGCCCGTGCTGCACCTGATCCTCGGCCTCGACACCCCACGAGCCGCCCAGGTCGACAACGACCACGACCACGACCGAGCGGAGGCCCCCGTATGACGACCTCGAACCCGACCTCGACCTTGCCCCCGAACCCGACCCCGGCCACGCTGAACCCGCCCGTGTCCCCGGACGCTCAAGGCGCTCCGGATGCCGCAGAGGCAGAGAGGCTGCGGCGGTGGCGGCTGGTCCTCGGCGGCGAGTCGGCGGACGGTACGGGGGTCCAACTGCGGGGCCAGGACGCGGCGATGGACGGTGCGCTCGGCTCGCTGTACGGGAAGGGGGACCGCGCCGCGAAGGGCAGGGACCGTTCGGCGGGGCTCGGGGCGTCGGCGCCGTCCGTGGCGCGCTGGCTCGGTGACATCAGGAAGTACTTCCCGTCCTCCGTGGTCCAGGTGATGCAGCGGGACGCCATCGACCGCCTCGGACTCTCCGCGCTGCTGCTCGAACCGGAGATGCTGGAGGCCGTCGAGGCGGACGTGCACCTGGTCGGCACGTTGCTCTCGCTCAACAAGGCGATGCCGGAGACGACGAAGGAGACCGCGCGTGCGGTCGTGCGCAAGGTCGTCGAGGACCTGGAGAAGCGCCTCGCCTCCCGGACCCGCGCCACGCTGACCGGCGCTCTGGACCGCAGCGCGCGCGTCAGCCGCCCCCGCCACCGCGACATCGACTGGAACCGCACGATCGCCGCCAACCTCAAGCACTACCTGCCCGAGTACGGGACGGTGGTGCCCGAGCGCCTGGTCGGGTACGGACGGGCGTCGCAGTCCGTGAAGAAGGAAGTGATCCTCTGCGTCGACCAGTCCGGCTCGATGGCTGCGTCCGTCGTGTACGCCTCGGTGTTCGGCGCGGTGCTGGCGTCGATGCGCTCGCTCTCGACCCGGCTCGTGGTCTTCGACACTGCGGTGGCCGATCTCACCGAGCAGCTGGACGACCCGGTGGACGTCCTGTTCGGCACGCAGCTCGGCGGCGGCACGGACATCAACCGCGCGCTCGCGTACTGCCAGTCGCGGATCAGCCGTCCCGCGGACACGGTCGTGGTGCTCATCTCGGACCTGTACGAGGGCGGGATACGCGACGGGATGCTGAAGCGGGTGGCGGCGATGAAGGCGTCCGGGGTGCAGTTCGTGACGCTGCTCGCGCTGTCCGACGAGGGGGCGCCCGCGTACGACCGGGAGCACGCGGCGGCGCTCGCGGGGCTCGGCGCACCCGCGTTCGCGTGCACACCCGATCTGTTCCCGGAGGTGATGGCGGCGGCGATCGAGAGGCGGCCGCTGCCGATACCCGACGTGGCCTGAACTCCCGGTGGACAGTGGCTGAACCGGGCCGGAGAGGCTCGCAGCAGTCCATATCGGACATGGCTACTCATCAGTCACAGGGGACTTGCGCTACGCCATGGATCGCATGCAAGTATCGGGCGCCGCCTACTCGGAGGGCTCCCGAACTTGACTGCCGCAGCCGCGTTTCCCGCAGCCGCCCAGCGCCTGATGCGCTCGGCGGCCGCGAGCCGTGCCCTGCGGGTGGGTCTCTTCGTGGGTGCCCTGTTCGTGCTCGCGCTGCTGTTCGGCGGCCGGGCACAGGCGGCCGACGGCGCCCCGGAGTTGCGGGACGCGGTCACCTCCACCACGGAACCGGCCACCACGGAGACGGTGATGGACCCGGCGACCGCGTCGGTACCGGAGCCCCGCGTGGAACCGGAGCCGTCCGCGGAACCGGCCAGGGCAACAGCCACGGCCACCGAGGCGACAGCCACCGCCACCAAGGCCAAGGCCAAGGCGACGGCCACGAACCCGGTCACCGCGACCGAACGCACCGCGACCGAACGCGACACAGCGAAGGCCACCGCAGCAAAGGCCGCCACAGCAAACGGCACCGCAGCGAAGGTCGCCGCAAGCACCACGCAGCGCACCCTCGACGAGACCCGTTCCCTGGTCCGTTCCGCAGTGGGGGAGTTGACCCGTACGGTCACGAGCTCGCTCGGCGGGCTGGCCGAGGACGCGGCACGGGCGTGGCCCGAACCGCGGTTCCCCCGGCCGTCGTTGCCGGGCCTCGACCTCCCGGGACCGGGCGACAGCGCACCGCTCCCCGGGCCGGACGGGTCCGCGCCGCAGGACCGCGAGCCCGGCACCCGAGCCGGTGCCGCGGCGCACAAGGCGCGGCCGGACTCCGCGTACCCCCTCGGGTACTGGAGCGGTGTGGTGGCCGTCCACGACGGTGGCGGTCAGGACGCGGCGGCCGGTCGGGACGCGCGGCGGCAGCAGCCGCAGTCGCCGTCCGAGGTGCCGCACCGGCCGTACGGCATCGCGGCGCAGGCGGCCTCCGACGGGGGTTCGCAGCGGCACGGTGAGGTGCACGCCGCCACGCCTTCAAGTGGTCCCGCGTTCCGGCTCGTGCCCGGTGCGGGTGCGGCCGCGGCGTACTTCCCGACCCGCGAGCGACACCGCGACATTCTCGAATTCCCCGGCTAGGGCAGCCCTTTCCCCGCCTGTGACCTGCCGCGCGGGGGCGGGACAGGTCTGCCCACCGATGGAGCGCTCCGTACCCGGAGCCTCCGGCCGTCGAATTCGAAGGAATCCACGCACCATGAGCAAGCACAGCAAGCCGAGCAAGGCCATCACCAGCAGCAAGAACCTCCGCCGTTCGATCGTCATAGCCGCCGGTGCCACCAGCGTTATCGCGATGGGCGCGGCCGGCGCCAACGCATCCGAGCTGCCCACGTCCCTGTCGCTCAGCACGCCGGACGTCGACGTCGACGCGGTCCAGGGCGTCCAGATCCAGGCCGCCGGACTCGTGGACGTCGACGGTGTCGACACCGTCACCGGCAAGGCCCAGTCGACCCTCGGGGACGTGCGGGCGCAGGCCGACGCCGTCACCGGCAAGGCGGACGGCATCACCGGCAAGGCCCAGAACGTGACGGGTCAGGCCAAGGGCGCCGCCGCGCAGGCCAAGGGCGCGACCGGCAAGGTCAAGGGCGCCGCGGGCCAGGTCAGCGACCTGAAGAACCTCCGCGCCGGTGACGTGGACGCGGCCGCCGACCAGGCCCTCGGCCAGTACGTCGACGGCGAGCTGCCGGCGTACGGCGCGATCCCCGCCGTCGGCACCCCGTCCGTCCCGAGCACGCCGGGCCTGCCGGACGTGGGCCAGGCCAAGGACCAGGTCAAGGACCAGGCCCAGGGCCAGGTCGACTACCTCTTCGGCCCGCTCTCCGCCTTCGCCCCCGCGCTCGCCGAGCAGGCTCCGGGCCAGGTCCAGGGTGCCGCGTACGAGGTGCAGGGTCAGGTCCAGGGCGCCGCGTACGAGGCCCAGGGTCAGGTCCAGGGCGCCGCGTACGAGGTGCAGGGCAAGGCCGAGGGTCTCGCCACGCAGGCTCCGGGCGCCGCGCAGGGCGCGCTCGCCCAGGCCGGGCCGGTGGTCGACGAGACCTCCGCGTCCGTGCTGCCGCCGCTGGCCTCCGCCGCGGTCCAGTCGGTCCTGCCGGTCGCCGGTCAGGCCGCGTCCGACGCCGGGGTGCTCGCCCAGGACGTCACCGCGGACGTGCAGCCCTTCGCGGCCGGCACGGTCGGCGAGGTGCAGCCGTTCGCGGGTGCCGTCGTCGAGGACGCGCGGCCGGCCGTCGGCGGCATCACCGGCGAGGCCAAGACCCTCGCCACGGGTGTCGGCGGCAGCGCCACCGGTCTGACGCAGAACGTGACGGCCGACGTGCAGCCGCTCACGCAGAACCTCACGGGCAGCGTCACCAAGGACGCGGGCCCGCTCGTGGGCAACGTCGTGTCCGGCCTGCAGGACACCACCTCGGCGGTCACGCCGAACTACCTCGCGGGCATCTGACCGGCCACTGACCGGGCACCGCTGATCGGCCACCGGTTCGGGCACCGCCCGAACCGGACCCGTACAAGGACCCGTACAAGGACCCGTACAAGGACCCGTACAAGGACCCCGTACGGACCCCGAGCGGAGACCCGTACGGCCGATCAGCCCCCACAG
>NZ_JAAAHS010000138.1 GCF_009908195.1 Streptomyces boluensis
AGTCCGGCAAGGACGTCCTGATCACCCTGGTGGAACACGTCCTGAGCCAGGACCCGGCGACGGCCTAGATTCTGGACGCCACCCGCGAAGCGGTGGAGGAACGACAGTGCGGGCTGCCTCCCAGACCCCCGCCGGCCGTCCCGACGCCTGGACCGACCGCTACGACGACGACGCGGGCCCCCTCGTCCGCCTCTACGCGATGACGGCGGGCCGGGCCCGTACCGACAACGGCGCGGAGCGGGTCGACCTGATGGCGATCGTCCGCGTACGGCACGACGGCCCGCCGCCGGGCGGCCGGTTGCCGCCGGAAGCGCGCGACCTCCTCGCCCTCTGCGCCCGTGGCCCGCGCCCCGTCGCGGACCTGGCCTCGGACTCGGGCCTGCCGCTGGGCGTCGTACGCGTCCTGCTCGGCGACCTGACCGCGGCCGGCCTCGTCGCCGTCGACGCCCCCGACACCGCCCCGCACACCGGCGCTGCCCGTCCCGACGCCCACCTCCTGCGAGAAGTGATCAATGGCCTACGAGCACTCTGACCACGCCGGCTTCACCGCGCTGAAGCTCCTGATCGCCGGCGGCTTCGGCGTCGGCAAGACCACCCTCGTGGAGTCGGTGAGCGAGATCCGCCCGCTGCGTACCGAGGAACAGCTGACGGAGGCCTCCCGTCCGGTCGACGACCTGCACGGAGTGGCGACGAAGACGACCACGACGGTCGCGATGGACTTCGGCCGCATCACCCTCCGCGACGACCTGGCCCTGTACCTCTTCGGCACCCCGGGCCAGGACCGCTTCTGGTTCGTCTGGGACGAGTTGGCCACCGGCTGCCTGGGCGCGGCCGTCCTCGCCGACACCCGCCGCCTCGCGGACTCGTTCCCGGCGGTCGACTACTTCGAGAGCCGGAACATCCCGTTCATCGTCGCCGTCAACTGTTTCGACGGCGTCCGCACCCACACCCCCGAAACCATCGCGAGCGCCCTCGACCTCCCGGCGGGCACCCCCGTACTCCTCTGCGACGTACGAGACCGCGAGTCCGGCAAGGACGTCCTGATCACCCTGGTGGAACACGTCCTGAGCCAGGACCCGGCGACGGCCTAGATTCTGGACGCCACCCGCGAAGCGGTGGAGGAACGACAGTGCGGGCTGCCTCCCAGACCTGGGAGGCAGCCCGCACTGTTCGTGAGCGGTGAGGCTCAGCGGTGAGGCTTAGATGTCGAAGTACAGCTCGAACTCGTGCGGGTGCGGGCGCAGCTGGATCGGGGCGATCTCGTTGGTGCGCTTGTAGTCGATCCACGTCTCGATCAGGTCGGACGTGAAGACGCCGCCCTGCTGCAGGTACTCGTTGTCCGCCTCGAGGGCGTCGAGGACCGCGGGGAGCGAGGTCGGGACCTGCTGGACGTTGGCGTGCTCCTCGGGAGCAAGCTCGTACAGGTCCTTGTCGATCGGCTCGGCCGGCTCGATCTTGTTCTTGACGCCGTCAAGGCCGGCGAGCAGCAGCGCCGAGAAGGCCAGGTACGGGTTGGACGACGGGTCCGGCGCGCGGAACTCGACGCGCTTGGCCTTCGGGTTCGAGCCGGTGATCGGGATACGCATGGCCGCGGAGCGGTTGCGCTGCGAGTACACCATGTTGACCGGGGCCTCGAAGCCGGGCACCAGGCGGTGGTACGAGTTCACCGTCGGGTTGGTGAAGGCGAGCAGCGAGGGGGCGTGCTTGAGGATGCCGCCGATGTAGTAACGGGCGGTGTCCGACAGGCCCGCGTAGCCCTGCTCGTCGTAGAACAGCGGCGTGCCGCCCTGCCACAGCGACTGGTGGACGTGCATGCCCGAGCCGTTGTCACCGAAGATCGGCTTCGGCATGAAGGTCGCGGTCTTGTTGTTGCGCCAGGCGACGTTCTTCACGATGTACTTGAAGAGCATCAGGTCGTCGGCCGCGGCGAGCAGCGTGTTGAACTTGTAGTTGATCTCGGCCTGGCCGGCGGTGCCCACCTCGTGGTGCTGGCGCTCCACCTGCAGGCCGACGTTCTCCAGCTCGAGGGAGATCTCCGAGCGCAGGTCGGCGAAGTGGTCGACCGGCGGGGCCGGGAAGTAGCCGCCCTTGTAACGGACCTTGTAGCCGCGGTTGTTCTCCTCGGAGCCGGTGTTCCAGGCGCCGGCCTCGGAGTCGATGTGGTAGAAGCCCTGGTTCGCGGAGGTCTCGAAGCGCACCGAGTCGAACACGTAGAACTCGGCCTCGGGGCCGAAGTACGCGGTGTCGGCGATGCCGGTGGACGCGAGGTACGCCTCGGCCTTCTTCGCGATGTTGCGCGGGTCACGGCTGTACTGCTCGCCCGTGATCGGGTCGTGGATGAAGAAGTTGATGTTCAGCGTCTTGTCGCGGCGGAAGGGGTCCAGGCGGGCCGTCGACAGGTCGGCGCGCAGCGCCATGTCCGACTCGTGGATGGCCTGGAAGCCGCGGATCGACGAGCCGTCGAAGGCCAGCTCCTCGGACGGGTCGAACGCCGTCGCCGGGATCGTGAAGTGCTGCATCACGCCCGGGAGGTCGCAGAACCGGACGTCGACCATCTTGACGTCATTGTCCTTGATGAACTTCTTGGCATCGTCGGCGTTCTGGAACATCCGGCTCCTCCTACTCCCGGTCCGGGGTGGAGCCGGGGATGTCTCAACCTTGGTGCGGCCAGTGCGGTGGCACACGCTGGTCCCGACCATAAGGACGGGGGATTTCTCAAGCATGACCCATTTGTTTCGTCGAAGTTAACCGACCGACGGCCTGATCGCCCTTCCACGACCCCAGCCACCCGGGTGCGAAAGGGGGCGCAGTACCGTGGACGGGTGGACAACAGACAGGCAATCGGATCGTGGCTCTCCGGCCCCCGCCAGGCGGCCGAGGACATGGGCGCCGACTTCGGCTACCGGGGCCAGCAGCTCGGTCTGCCCCAGGAGGGCCCCGGCGCCATCGCCCCGCTCGGCCGCCGTTTCGGCGCGATCGCCGTCGACTGGGCGCTGTGCATGCTCATCGCATACGGCCTCTTCGCCCAGGGCAACAAGGAGGCGCTGGGCAACTGGGCCCTCGGCATCTTCTTCGTACTGAGCGTGCTCACCGTAGGCACGGTCGGTTTCACCCCGGGCAAGCGGCTGTTCGGCTTGCGCCTGGTCGCTGAGAACGGCGGCCGCGTGAGCATCGCCCGCGTCCTGCTCCGCAGCCTGCTCCTCTGCCTCGCCATCCCCGCCCTGATCTGGGACCGAGACGGCCGAGGCCTCCACGACCGCCTGTCCCGAGCAGTCCAGGTCCGCATCTAGCAATTCAGCCTGTCCGGCGTTTGAGGACGAGCCCGAAGGGCGATCAAGGGCAAGCGAGCCAACAGCACAAGAACAACCACATACGCCAATGGGGCGCCGGGAACCGATACCAGTTCCCGACGCCCCATCGACGTACAGACGTACAGACGTACAGACGTACAGACGAAAAACCCGTAATCAAGCGGCCAGCGTCACTTCTTGGGACCACCCTTGGGCATCCGCATCCCCTTGGGCATGGGTCCCTTCGGCAGCGGCATGTTGCTCATCAGGTCGCCCATCGCCTTGAGGCGGTCGTTGGTCTGCGTGACCTGCGGGCCGCCGAGCACTCGGGGGAGCTTGAGCATCGTCGTGCGGAGCTTCTTCAGCGGGACCTGGCCCTCGTCGTTGCCGACGATGAAGTCGTTGACCGGTACGTCGACGACGATCCGGGCCATCTTCTTCTTCTCGGCGGCGAGCAGGCCCTTGAGCCGGTTCGGGTTGCCCTCGCCGATCAGCACGATGCCCGCCTTGCCGACGGCCCGGTGCACCACGTCCTGGCTGCGGTTCATCGCCACCGCCGGGGTCGTGGTCCAGCCGCGCCCGATGTTGTCGAGCACCGCGGCCGCCGCGCCGGGCTGTCCCTCCATCTGTCCGAAGGCCGCTCGCTCGGCCCTGCGGCCGAAGACGATCGCCATCGCGAGGAAGGCCAAAAGGGCACCGAGGATGCCCAGATAGACCGGGTACCCGATCAGGAAACCGATTCCGAGAAGGACACCGAAGGTGACGATTCCCACTGCGGCTAGAACGAGTCCGATCTTGGAATCGGCCCGCCTGGTCATCTTGTACGTGAGAGCGATCTGCTTGAGCCGCCCTGCGTTCGCAGCGCTCGCTGCGTCGTCCTTCCTCGCCATGTCTGGAAGTTTACGTGCCCGCCGAACGGACTACGACGTGCGGGCCGAGGTAACGGCTTCCAGCACCCGCTGAGCCTCCACCCGGTCCTTGGCGCGACGCCGGTCCTCGACCACCGAGGACCACGCGTTACGGCGGGCGGTGCGCTGTCCGCTGCCCATCAGCAGCGACTCGACGGCGCGCAGTGCGTCGGTGACGGACGGGATGGCGGTGGCGCGTACGGGGGGCGCGGCCTGCATGGCGGGGATCCCTCTCTGGAGGACCGGATGGCGTGCGCGATGCGTGGTGGGTACGTGGCGTGATGCCAGCGTCACTGACTGGTGTTACCAGCGCGTGACCGGCCGGTCAAACACCCATGAAGCCTCGATACGGGCCCGGCGAACAGCGACGCGGCCCGTGCGGCGCCCCTACCTGCGGGGACCGAACGGGCCGCGTCGTCACGGCCGTTACCGGCTAGTAGTCACTTGTGCGGGAATTCACACGACCGCGACGGCCACGGTGGCCGGCGGATCACCCGTACGTCAGACCGCCTGCGTGGCGGCGTACGCACCGCGCTTCTCGATCGCCATCTGGAACAGGCGTCCCGCGCGGTACGAGGAGCGGACCAGCGGACCCGACATCACACCGGAGAAGCCGATCTCCTCGGCCTCCTCCTTGAGCTCCACGAACTCCTGCGGCTTGACCCAGCGCTCCACGGGGTGGTGGCGCACGGTCGGGCGCAGGTACTGGGTGATGGTGATGAGCTCGGTGCCCGCGTCGTGCAGCTGCTGGAGCGCGTCGCTGATCTCCTCGCGGGTCTCGCCCATGCCGAGGATCAGGTTCGACTTGGTGACCAGGCCGGCCTCGCGGGCCTCCGAGATGACCTTCAGCGAACGCTCGTAACGGAAGCCGGGGCGGATCCGCTTGAAGATCCGGGGCACCGTCTCGACGTTGTGCCCGAGGACCTCGGGGCGGGACGAGAAGACCTCGGCCAGCTGGTCGGGCTCCGCGTTGAAGTCGGGGATGAGCAGCTCGACCTTGGTCTGGCCGTCCGCGCGCTCCGCCGTCATCGCGTGGATCTGGCGCACCGTCTCCGCGTACAGCCAGGCGCCGCCGTCCTCCAGGTCGTCGCGGGCGACGCCGGTGATGGTGGCGTAGTTCAGGTCCATCTTGACCACGGACTCACCGACGCGACGCGGCTCGTCGCGGTCGAGTGCCTGCGGCTTGCCCGTGTCGATCTGGCAGAAGTCGCAGCGCCGTGTGCACTGGTCGCCGCCGATGAGGAAGGTCGCCTCGCGGTCCTCCCAGCACTCAAAGATGTTCGGACAGCCCGCTTCCTGGCACACGGTGTGCAGGCCCTCGCTCTTGACGAGGTTGTGCAGGTCTTTGTACTCGGGGCCCATCTTCGCCCGGGTCTTGATCCACTCGGGCTTGCGCTCGATGGGGGTCTGAGCGTTCCGGACCTCCAGGCGCAGCATCTTGCGTCCGTCGGGTGCGACTGCGGACACGACCGGCTCCCTACAGCTTCGATTCTTCGGCGTACACCAGGGTACGCCCGTTGTTCGTACGGTCTTCAAAGCGGCCAACCTGTGGACGGCGGTCCGCATTCCCCCGCTCAGGCGGCGGTCTTGGGCTCCGCTTCCCGGACGATCTCGCGGGGCTTGAGCTCCGCGGTCTCCAGTACGGCCCGCAGGTGCTTCTCGATCACCGGCAGGACCTCCTCGATGGTGACGTCGCGGCCCAGCTCGTTGGCGAGCGAGGCGACGCCCGCGTCCCGGATGCCGCACGGCACGATCTTGTCGAACTCGGTGTTGTCCGGGTTCACGTTCAGGGCGAAGCCGTGCATGGTGACGCCCTTGGCGACGCGGATGCCGATGGCGGCGAGCTTGCGGTCCTCACGGCGCTGGCCGGCGTTGGACGGCGCGTACTCCGGACCGTTCAGACGCGGGTCGAACTCCTCGTCCGCGAGGCGCGGGTCGAAGTCCAGGGAGAGCCCGCCGAGGCGCTGCTCCACCGGATCGCCGAGCACCCACACACCGCTGCGCCCCTCGACCCGGCTGGTCTCCACGCCGAACTCGGCACAGGCGCCGATCAGCGCGTCCTCCAGGCGACGCACATGCGCGACGACGTCGACCGGGCGCGGCAGCTTCAGGATCGGGTAGCCCACGAGCTGACCGGGTCCGTGCCAGGTGATCTTGCCGCCGCGGTCCACGTCGACGACCGGAGTGCCGTCGAGCGGCCGCTCGCTGTCGGCCGTACGGCGGCCCGCCGTGTAGACCGAGGGGTGCTCCAGGAGCAGGCAGGTGTCGGGCACCTCGTCGGCGAACCGGGCGGCGTGCACCCGGCGCTGTTCCTCCCAGGCCTCCACGTAATCGACCTTGTCGGGACCGAAGCCCAGACGGACGAATCGCAGCTCACTCACGGCAAGTGCCTCCCTGAAAACTTTCACCGTGCACGTTTCGCACCCCGAGCCACTGTACGACCCGTAGCGCAACCCGTTCGAGTCGCCCACGGGGGCCGAAACCCGTCACCCCCTCGCACAATCCTCACACGATCGGATGAATGCGGGCCCGAGGCCCGGAACGAGGCGGTGGCGGCCGTTACATTCACGCCGTTCCATGAGGGCTGCCCACCGGCCCGGAAGGCAGGAGACCGTAGAGCCGATGACGGATCGACCCCCGCAGCGCACGCCCAACCGCCAGCTCGCCGCGCTGATCGCCGAGGCCGGATTCTCCAACGCGGGCCTCGCCCGCAGGGTCGACCAACTGGGCCTGGAGCACGGACTCGACCTGAGGTACGACAAGACCTCGGTGACCCGCTGGCTGCGCGGCCAGCAGCCACGCGGCACCACCCCCGCCCTGATCGCCGAGGTCTTCACCCGCAGACTCGGCCGCCGCCTCTCCGCCCAGGACCTCGGCCTCGACGCCTGCGCCCCGGTCTACGCGGGCCTGGAGTTCGCGGCCTCGCCGGAAGAGGCCGTCGACATCGTCAGCGGCCTGTGGCGCAAGGACTCCGGCTCGCACGCCGAGCTCCAGAAGATCGCCTTCACCCCGGCAGGACTCGTCGTGCCCAGCCGGGACTGGCTGATCGGCCGCGCCGACGAGCGGGTGGGCCGTACCGACCCGGCGGCCCCCGCGCGCGTGCCGGTGCAGGGCCGGCCCGGAATGCCCCGGCAGCGCAGTCAGACCGAGCGCGGCCCCGGCCAGAAGGTGAGCGGCGGCGACATCGCGGCGCTGCGTTCCGTGGGCGAGCTGTTCCGCGCCCTCGACCACGCGTACGGCGGCGGTCACGCCCGGCAGGCCCTCGTGCGGTACCTGGAGCACGAGGCCGAGCCGATGCTGCGCGGCGTGTACGGCGAGCAGACCGGGCGGCGCCTCTTCGCGGCGGCCGCCGACCTGACCCGGCTCGCGGGCTGGACGTCGTACGACATCGCGGCGCACGGACTCGCGCAGCGGTACTTCGTACAGGCGCTGCGGCTCTCGCAGGCGGCGGGGGACCGGGCGTACGGCAGCTATGTGCTGGTGACCATGAGCCGGCAGGCCGTCTATCTCGGGCACGGGCGGGAGGCGGTGCAGCTCGCCCGGGTCGCCCAGCAGGGCGTCGGCACGTCGGCGCCGCCCGTCGTACAGGCCATGCTGCACTCCGTGGAGGCGCGCGGGCACGCGGTGCTCGGCGAGGTGCGGGCCTGCAACGCCGCGCTGGTACGGGCCGGGCACGCCCTTGAGGCGGCCAGGCCCGGCGACGAAGTGCCGCACTGGGGAAGGTTCTTCGACGAGGCGCAGCTCGCCGACGAGCTCGGGCACTGCCACCGCGACCTGCAGCAGTACCGGACGGCGGCGCAGCACGCCGAGCGTTCGCTGCAGTTGCGCGCCCCGGCCTTCGCCCGCTCCCGGCTGTTCTGCCGGGTGGTCCTGGCCACCGCCCGGCTCGGCCTCGGCGAGCTCGACCAGGCCTGCGCGCTCGGCGCCGAAGCCGCCCAGCAGGCCTCCGAGATGCGCTCGGCCCGCGCCCTCGAGTACGTACGCGACTTCGAGCGCAGGCTCGAGCCGTACCGGGACGCGGGTCCGGTGCGCGGGTACCGGGACCGGGTGGCGGCGCTCGGCTGAGCGTTCCGCAGGGGCGCGTTCAGGCGGCCGCGGTCAGGGGGTGCAGGCCCTGCCGCGGGGTGACCCCCAGGTCGCGGAGGATCGCCCGCGCCGCCCGTCGGCCCGAGTGCAGCGCGCCCTGCAGTGTGCTGGTGTCGCGGTGGTCGCCGCACACGTACAGGCCCGCGAGGAGCCGGACCTGGCGCCGCAGGTCGTGCGGGGCGGGCATCGCGGGCACGGCCTCCGGGTCGTGGTGGACGGCGAGCAGCTCCCAGTGGGCCGTGGACGTGCCGTAGAGACGGGCCAGTTGGGACCGGACCGCGCCCTGCGAGGGGGGCGGGCCGAGCACCACGGACGAGATCAGCGCACGGCCCTCGGGGGCGCGGGACGGGTCGACCTGGCTCATCACCGCGGTGTGCGCGACGGGCCCGCCGCGGTCGGCGTCGAGGAGCAGCGCGGGCTCGGTGAGCGGCGGTTCCGGTGCGGCGTGGTGCACCACGGTCACCGCGTGGAAGTCCGGCATCCGCAGGCCGGGCAGCAGCTCGGCGGCCTGCCGGGCTCCGGTGGCCAACAGCACGGAACGGCACGGGAGTTCACCATGATCGGCGGTGCGTACGGAGGTCGTGGAGACCTCGACGGCCTTGACCCCGGTGTGCACCGTGCCGGGCGGCAGCGCCGCCGCGAGGAGCGCGGGCAGAGTGTCCGCGCCGCCCGCCGGAACACACAGCCGGCCACGGGCGAAGCCCCGTAGCGCCAGGTCGGCGGCCCGGCTCGAGGTGGACAGGTCCGGGTCGCAGAGCAGCGCCGAGAGCAGCGGGCGCAGAAAGCCGTCGACGGTGCGCGGCGGCAGGCCGCGCCCCGACAGGGCCTGGGCGGCGGGCAGTTCGGGCCGGGCGAGCAGCCGGTCCACCGGGGTGGCGGCGAGCCGGGCGAGCGCGGCGCCGAGCCGGGCGTGGTCGAGCGGCCCGCCCAGCCAGGGCCGGTTGCGCTGTGGCCGGTGCGCGGGCCGGGGCGGCCGTGGCGCGCTCGCAAGCGCGCGCGCCGCGGTGAGTGCTCCCCGCGCGCTGTGTGCGCTGCGTGCGCCCCGTGCGCCCCTTGTGCCGAGGCGACCGCTCAGGGCGGCGCTCAGGGCGCCTCCCGCCTCCCAGGTGCGGTGGGTGCGGCCGCCGCTGTGGACCAGGACGCCGGGTGCGAACGTCCGCAGCGGGAGCGCGCCGAGCTCCGGGATGCGGCGCAGTTCCGGGTACGAGGTGGAGAGCAGCCGGCCTCCCCGGTCGAGCCGGAACCCATCGATCCGTTCGGTGTTCATCCGGCCGCCGACGCCGGGGGCCGCCTCCAGGACGACGGTGCGCACCCCTGCTCCGGTCAGCTGGAGGGCGGCGGCGAGTCCGGCGACCCCGGCCCCCACGATGACGACGTCCGCCTGTTCCGCGGGCTCAAGCACGTGCCCCTCCCCGAGGTTGCGGCTGGTGGGGTCGTGATGCCCCGACTCGGCCCAGGAATACCCGAGTTCGCCAGATTAGGAGGGGAGTCGGCCGGATGCAGTCGCGCATGCACCGGGCACGGTCGCACGCGGTCGCACGCGGCGGTGTCCGGCCGGTGGTACGCGGTGCGGTGCCGGGGGGGGGGGGGCTCAGCGCAGTGCGGCCCGTACCGCCGTGTCGATCGTCGGGAAGGCGAAGCGGAACCCGGACTCCAACAGTCGGGTGGGCAGCACCCGTTGGCTGCCCAGCACGTCCGAGGCCAGCTCGCCGAGGACGAGGCGAAGGGCCGGGGCCGGGGCCGTGCAGACGGTCGGCCGGCGCAGCACGCGCCCCATCGTCGCCGTCACCTCGCGGTTGGTGACCGGCTCGGGGGCCGTCAGGTTGACCGGCCCGGACAGGGTGTCCGTGTCGAGGAGATGGCGCAGCGCGGCCACCTCGTCGTGCCGGGAGATGAAGCTCCAGTACTGCCGGCCGTCGCCGAGCCTGCCGCCGAGACCCGCCTTGAACAGCGGAAACATCCGGCCCCACGCCCCGCCCCTGCGCGACACCACAAGTCCCGTACGCGAGAAGACCGTTCGCACGCCCGCCTCCACGGCCGCGCCCGCCGCCTCCTCCCACTCCACGCACAGCGACGGCAGGAAACCCTGGCCCGCGGGCGCGCTCTCGTCCACCGCGCGGTCGCCGGTGTCGCCGTAGTAGCCGACCGCGCTGCCGTTCACGAACACCCGCGGCGGCACGTCGAGCGCGGCCACGGCCTCGGCGAGCGTCGCGGTGCCGAGCACCCGGCTGTCCCGGATCTCTCGCTTGTACGCGTCCGTCCAGCGGTGGCCGCCGATCGAGGCCCCGGCCAGGTTGACCACGGCGTCGCAGCCGACAAGGCCCGCCATCCGCACGTACTGCCGCAGCGGGTCCCACTCGACCTCGTCGGGGAACTCGGCCCTCCCGCGCACCAGGCGCACCACCTGGTGCCCGTCGGCCACGAGGGAGCGCGCGAGCGCCGAGCCGATGAGGCCGGAGGCACCCGCGATGACGATGCGCTGTCTGGCGTGCATGGACCCATCCTGCCCACAGCGCCTGCCACTCGGCACGCGCGCGTGCCGAGCGCCAGGCACGCGCGCGTGGCGCGCGTACAGGCCGGAGCCACCGCCTCCGCTCCCGCGCCGGCCGGATTGTCAGTACGGAGTTCTACGCTGGCCCGCATGCCGCTCGCCGACCCCCGTATCCGGACCGCCCTGCCGACCGACGAGGCCGCCCTCGCCGCGCTCGACCGGGACACCTGGTCTCCGCTGCACTCCGTACAGCCGAGACCCGAGGCCGACGCGTCGTTCTTCGACGAGCGGCACCTGCCGGGTGACTACCTGGTGGCCGTCGTCGACGGCGAGGTCGCCGGATACCTGCGCCTGGTCCCGGCCACCCCGCTCGCCGTCAACGCCCATGTGCGGCAGATACAGGGCCTGGCCGTGGCCGACCGTGTGCGCGGCCGCGGCCTCGCCCGCGCGCTGCTCGGGGCCGCCCGCACCCGCGCCCGCGACCAGGGCGCCCTGCGGCTCACGCTGCGCGTCCTCGGGCACAACGCCCCGGCCCGCGCGCTGTACGAGGCGGAGGGCTTCGCGGTGGAGGGCGTGCTGCCGGGCGAGTTCCTGCTCGACGGGGAGTACGTCGACGACGTCCTGATGGGCTGCCGCCTGGACACCTGACCGGACGTGGCGGTCAGACACCCGCCTCACCTCACCCCACTCCGCCCCACCTCACCTGACCGAACGGCCCCGGAGTGCGCCGTCGCGGGCCGCACCGCAGGGTGGCCGTATGAGTCCCCCGCAATGCCCCGCCCGGGACCGGTGGCAGACGCCCGGAACGGGAGCGTGACCGGCACGGCGGACCGCCGTCGGCCCACCGAACCGGCGGGCGGACCGCGGCGCGGTGGTGGCGGTGGGCCGACCTGGCTGCGGCGCGGCGTCGCGGCACCCGGCTGGGCCCGCGGCCTTCCGCCCTTCCTGCTCGCCGTCCTGGGCACCCTCCAGGCGCTCACCCCGCCCGACGTCGAGCTGGGGTTCCTGCTCGCCGCGACCCCGCCGCTCGCCGCCATCGCCTACGGGCCGATGGCCACCGGCTGCTTCGGCGTCGTGGCCGTGGTGCTCGCCGCCGTGCCCGGCCTCGGCCCTGTGCACCCCGGGCAGAGCGACGTCTTCATGGTCGCCTTCGTGGCCCTGCTCAGCGTCGCCATCGCCTGGATCCGCACCCGCCGCGACGCCCAGATGGTCAGCGTGCGCTCGATCGCGGAGGCGGCCCAGCTCGCGGTCCTGCCGCCGCTGACCGAACACGTGGGCCGGGTCCGCTGCGCGGGCCTCTACCGGGCCGCGCAGAGCGGCACCCTCGTCGGCGGCGACCTCTACGACGTACGCGAAGGCGCTTGGGGCGTACGGGCGTTGGTCGCCGATGTGCAGGGACACGGGCTCCACGCGGTCGGCACGGTGGCCGCGCTGCTCGGCGCGTTCCGGGAAGCGGTTCTCGACGAGCCCTACATCGAGGGCGTCGCCGCCAAGCTGGACCGGCGCCTGGTCATCGACAGCGCCCGCGCGGAACACGCCGAACTCTTCGCCACCGCGCTGCTCCTGGAGTTCCCGCCGGACGCGTCGACGGTGCGCGTGCTGTCCTGCGGCCATCCACCGCCGCTGCTGCTGCGGGCCGGCGTGGCCGAGGAGGCGGCGCCGGACGCGGGCACTCCGCTGGGCCTCGGGCTTGCTTCGTACGTACCGCCGAGCCCTCTGGACCTCGCCCTGGAACCCGGTGACCGGCTGCTCGCGCACACCGACGGCGTCTCCGAGGCGCGGGACACGCGCGGTGAGCTCTATCCGCTGGTCCAGCGGTTCGGCGAGCTGCCCCTCGAAGTACGGGAGGGCGAACCGGCGGTGCTCGTGGGCGCGCTCTGGCGGGACCTGCGCCGCTTCGCCGGGGAAGTGAGCGACGACGTGGCGCTGCTCGTACTCGCGCCCACGGATCCGGAACGGGAACCGGAGCACGGAACGGCCGAGGGCCGAGCGGAGGCCTGAGCGGAACGGGCTGCCGAGTACCGGCGGCGGAGCCTCACTCGGGCAGCAGTCGCCGCAGGCAGCGCAGTGCGAGATCCGCGGGGGAGCCGGGACCCTCGACGTCGGCGTCCGTCTCCGCCCAGGTCTCCAGGGCGATCCGGATGGCCGCGGTGGAGGCGGCCGCGGCCAGGCGTACGTCCAGCGGATCGGCACCCCCGCCCCCCTCCCCGCTCCGGTCGCCGAGCTGCGCGAGGACCGAGCGGACCTGGTCCTCGGACTCCTGGTTCACCTGGTACCAGACCGCGCGCAGTGCCGGGTCGTCGGCGGCGGCGCGGAGCAGCCCGCGGGCCTGGCGCAGACCGGCGGCCGTGGCCTCGTCCGGCACGGCCAGGGACTCGGCGATCGCGCCGGCCAGTGCCTCGGGCAGGGGAGTGCCCGGCGCGGTCGCGGCGAGCCGGGCGCGCCAGTGCTCGCCGCCGACGCTGAGCAGCGGCCCCACGGCGTCCTGCTTGTTGCGGAAGTACCGGTAGAAGGTGCGAAGGCCGACCCCGGCCCGGCTCGCGATGGCCTCGGTCGTGGTGGCGTCCGGGCCCAGCTCGGTGAAGAGGTCGGCCGCGGCGCGCGCGATCTCCAGCTGGGTGGCCGCCTTGCGGCGTTCCGTCAGGGAAGGGGCGGCCGGGGCAGGGGGCGTCGACTTGGGGCTCACGGCGGAAGCGTACGCCCCGAGTACGTGAGCGGCGCCAGATTGGCACATGAAGCCGCAGTGGCAATCTGTGCCATTGAGGCGTAATCTGCAGTCAAGTTTCCCGAAGTGTTCACAGCTTGGAGCAGGTCATGCAGAACCTCGATCGCTACACAGGACGCCGCGTTCTCGTCACCGGTGGTGGCTCGGGAATCGGCCAGGCCACCGTGCTGCGCATGCTGGCGGAGGGTGGCCGTGTGGTCGCCGCCGACATCAGCGAGGACGGCCTGAAGGACACCGTCGCCCGCGCCGGCACGGACGCCGAGCGCCTCACCACGCTGGTCGTGAACATCGCGGACGAGGAGTCCGTACGGACCGGTGTCGCCGCCGCCGTCGAGGCGCTCGGCGGCCTGGACGCGCTGGTGAACGCGGCGGGCATCCTCCGCTCCTCGCACACCCACGAGACGTCCCTCCAGGACTTCAACCAGGTCATCGCCATCAACCTCACCGGCACGTTCCTGGTGATCCGCGAGGCGATACCGGCGCTGCTCCAGGGCGAGGGCCCGGCCGTGGTCAACTTCAGCTCCACATCGGCGATGTTCGCCCACCCGTACATGGCGGCCTACGCGGCGAGCAAGGGCGGAATCCAGTCGATGACGCACGCCCTCGCGAGCGAGTACGGGAAGCAGGGCATCCGCTTCACCGCCGTGCAGCCCGGCTCCATATCCTCCGGAATGACGGACGGCTCCGGCGCCAGCCGTCAGAGCGTCGGCCCCGGCCTGCCCGAGGACGCCGACATGAGCCTCTTCGTGAAGCTCGCCCCGGCGCTCGGCCAGGGCTTCGCGGGTCCGGAGACCGTCGCGTCGGTGGTCGCGATGCTCGCCTCGGACGACGGCCGGTTCATCACCGGCACCGAGGTACGCGTCGACGGCGGCACGCACTTCTGAGCAGCACGTACTTCTGAGCAAGTGGACGCATGAGCGGCTGAGGACGACTGAGCGGGCCGCGGCCTCACTGGGCCGCGAAGCGCTCCCAGAGCCGCGGGTAGTAGCGGGCCAGCTGGGTGTCGTCCTCGAAGTCGACGGGGCTGCCCTCCGGTTCGGCCGGAGCCGGCGGAATGCCCAGGTCCGGGGCGACGTCCCCGGTCAGCTGCTCGTACGCCTCGTCCGCCGCGTAACCGAGCTCCTCGCCGTCACCGTCGACCTCCTCGTCGAAGTCGGTGAGGAGCTCGGCGAGCGAGTCCGGTTCGTGCAGCGCGCCCTCGAAGATCTCCCGGCCCTGGCCGATCAGCCAGCAGCGGAAGAAGTCGAAGGCGTCGTCGCTCGCCCCGTCGAGAAGGACGGCGGCCGCGCCCCACAGGTCCCAGTGGTACGCGCGGTTGTAGCGGGCCTCGAAGTGCCGGGCGAAGTCCAGGACGGCGTCCGGGTCGAGCTGGACCAGCCGCTCCACGAGCAGGTCGGCGTGGTCCTCGGGGTCGCCGTCGGCGGCCGCGCGGGTGCTGTCGATGAGCTCCCAGAACTCCGTCTCGTCCATCACGGGACCAGCATCTGCCCTGGGAAGGGCCGACGCACCCGGAGTGCGGCTCTTATTACTCGTACGACGAATGCGGCTTACCCGTACGACGAATGCGGCTGAGCGGCGGACTCGGCCGGACTCGGCACGGCTACCCGACAGAAGATGTCCGGTTTCGCTGCCAGGCTCGACGTATGGACGACACCAGCACACGCACGCCGGACGCCGCACCCCTGCACGGAAAGATCGCCCTCGTCGCCGGGGCCACCCGGGGCGCGGGCCGGGCCATGGCCGTGGAGCTCTGCCGGGCCGGGGCCACGGTGTACGCGACCGGCCGGACCACCCGCGAGCGGATCAGCGAGGTCGGCCGGGCCGACGAGACCATCGAGGGCACCGCCGAACTCGCCGCCGAGGCGGGCGCGGCGGCGGGCGGCCGGGCCGTCGCCGTCCCCACCGACCACCTCGAACCCGCACAGGTACGCGCCCTGGTCGAGCGGATCGACCGGGAGCAGAGCCGCCTCGACATCCTCGTCAACGACATCTGGGGCGGCGACGGGCACATCCAGTGGGGCCGCAAGATGTGGGAGCACGACCTCGACAAGGGCCTGCGCGCCCTGCGCCTCGGCGTCGAGTCGCACATCGTCACCAGCAGTTGCGCGCTGCCCCTGCTGATCAGGAACCGGGGCGGCCTGGTCGTCGAGGTCACCGACGGCACCGAGGAGTACAACCGCCGCTACCGCGAGCCCTTCTACTACGACCTCGCCAAGGCGGCGCCGCTGCGGATGGCCCGCGGCCTCGGCGAGGAACTCAAGGAGTACGGCTGCACGGCGGTCGCCCTGACGCCCGGCTGGCTGCGCTCCGAGGCGATGCTCGACACGGCCTTCAAGGTCACCGAGGAGAACTGGCGCGACGGCTGTGCGCAGAACCCGCACTTCGCGATCTCCGAGACCCCGACCTACATCGGCCGCACCCTCGCCGCGCTCGCCGCCGACCCGGACGTGGCCCGCTTCAACGGCACGTCCCTGTCCAGCGGCGGCCTCGCGCGGGAGTACGGCGTCACCGACATCGACGGCTCGGCGCCGGACGCCTGGCGCTACCTCACCGAGGTCGACCAGAGCGCGCCGGAGGCGGACGTCACCGGCTACCGGTAGAGCTCCCGCAGCCCGGCGGCGGTCTCCGCGAACCGGCCGCGCAGCGCGGCCGGTTCGAGCACCTCGCACTCCGCGCCGAGCACGAGCAGCTGGCTGTACGCGACCTCGTCGTTCTCCACCGGCAGCACGATCCGCACCCAGCCCCGGTCGTCGCCCGGCCCCGCCGCGTCGAGCGCCTCGCGGGCGGCGCCGGGGTCGGCGGTGTACGGCAGCCTGCGTACGCCCTCGGGGGAGAGGCGCAGCACCACCTCGGAGCGGAGGATCGAGCGGGCGAACTGGCCCGCCCGCTCCTCCCAGAACCGCGACAGCTCGAACTCCTCGTCCCGTACGAAGCGTTCCCCGCCGGGCGTGACGGAGCTGAACCGGTCGATCCGGTACACCCGATGCGTCTCGTGCTCCGGCACGCGGGCGCACAGATACCAGACCCCCGCCTTCAGGATCAGCCCGTACGGCTCCAACTCCCGTTCCACCTCGGTGTCCTGGCGCCGGTAGCGGGCGGTGATCCGGCGGTCGTCCCACACCGCCTCCGCCACGTCGGGCAGCAACTCGGGGGTCTCCGGCTCCCGGAACCAGCCCGGGGCGTCCAGGTGGAACCGCTGGGACGCGGTGCGGGAGGCGTCCCGGAGGCTCGGCAGCAGCGCCGCCGACACCTTCAGGCGGGCCGCCGACGCGGCGTCCTCAAGCCCCATCTCGCGCAGCGCGCCCGGTACGCCGGAGAGGAACAGGGCTTCGGCCTCGTCCCGGCCGAGTCCGGTGAGGCGGGTGCGGTACCCGCCGACCAGCCGGTACCCGCCGAGCCGGCCCCGGTCCGCGTACACGGGGACGCCCGCCTCGGAGAGGGCCTGCGCGTCGCGGGTCACAGTGCGCTCGGAGACCTCCAGCTCTCGGGCGAGCTCGGCGGCGGTCATGGAGGGCCGGTTCTGAAGCAGAAGCACCATCTTGATGAGGCGAGCGGCACGCATGCGCTGATTCTTTCCCCACCCCGCCCC
>NZ_JAAAHS010000139.1 GCF_009908195.1 Streptomyces boluensis
GTCGGGGCCCGGCGGCGGGCACGCGGTCAGGGAGGGCGGCTGCACGCTCCACCGCACCGCGCCGGTCCGTGGCGCCAGGCCCGCGAGCCAGCCGTCGGCGGCGTCCACGACGGGTCCGGTCTCCGGCAGGAACGGCGCGATCCGCAGCCAGTCGCGGTCCTCTCCGCCCCGCGCGAGCGGACTCTTCGTCCGCTGCCAGAGCTTGCGTCCGGTGGCCGGGTCGTACGCGGTCAGGGTGTTCGCGCTGCTCCGCTCCTGTACGGCGAGCAGCACGCCGTCCGAGAAGCCGAGCGGCACCAACTCGTCGGCGGTGCTGTGGAGTTGGGAGAGGCGGCGACCGGTGCGGGTGTCGACGACGGTCACCTTCCTGCCCTGCGGTACGGCCAGCATCGTGCCGTCGGCCAGGGCCGGCCGGTCGGCGGTGTCGAGGGCGCTGCCGTCGGTGCGGAACGACCAGGCCACGTCAAGGGTGTTGGGGCGTTCCAGCGGCTCGGTGGCGGTTCTGCCGTCGCCGGCCAACAGCAGCGGAAGGCCGAGCGCGAGCAGGATTCCGCATCCGGCGTACCGTCGGACGCGAGTGAGCTGTGCGAACATTCCGCTCCCCGTTCTTCGAGTTCGGTCGGCGTTGCTCGAGCCCCTGTGATCAGCACGTGAGCCCGCGTGGTCCGCGCACCCTCAGGGCCGGGTGTCCTCGTCCCGGCTGTACACCCCGCTGGACGACCCCCGGTACACGGAGCCGTACCGCTCGGCGTATCCGGTCACCGCGTACCGGACGCCCTTCGGCGCGGGGACCGGCAGGGTGCGTTCCTTGCCGTTCCGCACGTAGTGGATGACGAGCCCGAAGGCGCGGGAGCCCTTGTCGGCCTGGAAGGTCGCGGAGAGGTTGACCTGCTCGCCGGGGCCGAGGGTGATGACCTTGTCCTTGAAGTACTGCCGGGTGGAGTGTTCGCCGGTGACGAAGACGGGCCGCGGCTTGTCCAGGTCCGCGAACAGCTGGATCTTCGGCTCACCCCCGGCGCCCTCCTCGCACAGCAGCGTGCCGTCGAACGGCCCGGCCGCACGCGGTGACTTCGGCTCGATCTCGATCGACGTGACGGTCAGCGACTCGGCGCCGCCTTCGAGGGTGAGGCCGGTCTTCAACGCACCGGCCCGCGCACCGTCGTTGCGCCGGATCACAGCGTCCACGTCGCCGCCGGAGACGAGTTCAGCCCGGTCCTTCGGTGTGGACACCTGCCGGGGCAGGGCCATGCAGCCCGCTTCGTTCTCCGACCGGGCGGACACCGCGAACGGCTCGGACTTGGCCGAAGGCGTACCGGACGCGGATGCGGCATCCGGCTCGTCGGCGGGCTCGGACTCGCCGCTCAGGCCGACGAGTTGGAGGGCGAGCGCGGTCAGTACCGCGGCGATGACGGGCATGCCCGCGCCCAGCCAGAGCACTCTCGTGTGCCGCTTCCACCACGGTTCGGGTGCGTCCTGCGGCGTCGGCCGGTTCGCGCGAGAACGGTTGCGCGCACGTAGTGTGGTCCGATTTCTCATCTCACCCCCATGCCGCCTCCAGGCGGCGAGACGCTCCCCGGTTCTGCGGGCCGAACCCGCCACCCCCGACCATCCCGAGTGGACTATTCTAACCTCCGCGCGCTCCAGGCGAGTTGGCCAGAACCGCAGAGCGTTCCCGAGCGTCGTGATCACCGACTGACGCGCGGCGTTCGCGGGGCGCGCAGGCGTGACGAGCAAGGTTGCGCAATGCGTGACAAGCAAGGTGCGCAGGCGCGACGAGCAGGGTGCGCAAGGCGTGACATTTCGACCGATGAGGCCGGACGACCGGGGGACGAGACCACGATGACGAGTGCGACCGGCGGGGACAGCGACGACAACGTCGAGGGTGGCATCAAGCCGCTCACCGCGGCCGACCCCGACCGGATCGGGCCCTATCTGCTGCTCGGCCGGCTCGGCGCGGGCGGCATGGGGCGGGTGTACCTGGCCCGTTCGGAGAGCGGCCGCACCGCGGCGGTGAAGGTGGTGCACGAGGAGCACGTCGCGGACAGCCAGTTCCGGGCCCGCTTCCGGCGGGAGATCGGCGCCGCGCGGAAGGTCGACAAGCGGTACACGGCGCCCGTCCTGGACGCCGACCCGGACGCCGCCCTCCCCTGGGTCGCCACCGGGTACGTCCCCGGACTCTCCCTTGAGCAGGTCGTACGCGGGCACGGGCCGCTGCCCGCCGAGGCCGTGCACGCGCTCGCCGACGGGCTGCTTCGCGCCCTGCGGGACATCCACGGCGCCGGGATCGTGCACCGCGACCTCAAGCCGTCCAACGTGATGCTCACCGTCGACGGGCCGCGCGTCATCGACTTCGGCATCGCGCGTGCCGTACAGACCTCCGCCGAGTCGATGCTGACCAGTACCGGCATGGTCATCGGCTCGCCCGGATTCATGGCGCCCGAGCAGGTGCTCGGTGAGTCCACGGGCCCGAAGTGCGATGTGTTCGCGCTCGGTTGCCTGCTCGGGTACGCGGCCACGGGGCAGTTGCCGTTCGGGCACGGGGCCAGCAACCAGCACGCCGTGATGTACCGGATCGTCGAGGGCGAACCCGAGCTCGACGGGCTGCGGGACGACAAGCTCCGCGCCCTCGCCCTGCGCTGCCTGGCCAAGGGCGTCGACGAACGCCCGGACGTGGACGAGCTGTTGGCGGACCCGGAGCGGCTCGCGGCGCTGCCGCCGGGCGGCGTGCACCTGCCCGGCGCGGTGGTGACGCACCTGGCGCAGCAGGCGGCCCGGTTCCTGGACGCGGAGGCGGTCACGCCGGTACGCGAGGAGGCGCCCGCGCCCGCCGTCGCGCCCACCGACGCGCCCACCGACCGGGACACGGCGAAGCTGGGCCCGGCCGCCGGTGCGGCGGCCACCGTGGGGACGGACACCCCGCAAAAGCCGGCACGGCGCCGTCGCGGCTGGGTGCTCGCCCTGTCCGTGGCCGCCGTGCTCGCGCTGAGCGGCGGCACGATCGTGCTCCTCGAACCGTTCGGCGGCAAGGGCCGGGAGGACGCGGCACCGCCGGGAGGCGGCGGCGCCTCCTCGGCAGGGCCCGACTCCCCGTCCTCCCCCAGCGGTTCGCCCTCGGAGAAGGGCAAGGAGAAGAAGAAGGACGAGGACGGCAAGGACGACGGCAAGGGCAAGGACGGGTCCGACGGCAAGGACGGGGCGAGCGGCGCCGACGGGGGCGGCGCAGGCGACGCGGACGGCGGCACCGACGCGTCCGGGGGCGGCTCGTCCGGTGACGGTTCGGCCGCCGGGGACGGTTCGGGCTCCGGGGACTCGTCCGGGGACGACTCCGGCCCGTCCGGCGGCGGTTCGGGCGACTCCGGTTCCTCGGGCGGCGGCAGCGGCGCGGTCCCCTCGTACTTCGTCGACAGCTGGCGGTACGCGGACCAGTACAACGTCGGCCAGCCCGGCACCGTCACCATCTCCGGGGGCGGAGCGGTGCGCCTGGTCATGAACACCAACGGCATGGCCTGCACGTACGCGGCGAAGGTCACCTCGACGGCCAACGAGGGCAGCCGGATCAACGTGGGCACGCAGACACTCACCGCCGGTACACCGGGGCCGTGTTACGAGACGAAGGACCCCTCGTACTTCACGATCAGCGGCAGCGGCATCCGGTACGTGCCGGGGCCTTCGCACGGCGACGGATACCTCTACAAGCGGAGCTGATCCACCGGCGGGCCCAGGGGACGTCTCCCCCAGGCCGGACCGGGGCGAGGGCCCGGCCGGTGCCGTAATCGTGTTGACCGCCCCCGGCAGGCAGTGCTGGAGTCGGCACGTGGACAGCATCCCCGCCAACCGGCGGCTCTGGAACCGGATCAGCAGCGCCTACCAGCACGAGCACGACCCGCAGATCGGCGCCGCACCCCGGCTGTGGGGCATGTACTCCATCCCCGACGCGCACCTGCACGCCCTGGGCGACGTCACCGGCAAGCGCGTCCTCGAACTCGGCTGCGGCGCCGGCCAGTGGTCCAGGGCGCTCGCCGCCGAGGGCGCCCACGTGGTCGGGATCGACCTGTCCGAAGCCCAACTCGCCGCAGCGGTCCGCGAGATGGGAGCAGCCCGCTACCCGCTTGTGCAAGGCGCCGCCGAACAACTCCCCTTCGCCGCCGACAGCTTCGACCTGGTCTTCTGCGACTTCGGCGGGCTCAGCTGGGCACCCCCGCACCTGGCCGTCCCGCAGGCCGCACGCATCCTGCGCCCAGGCGGGCGCCTGGTGTTCAACGTCGCCAGCCCATGGTTCGAAGCCTGCTACGACGAAGCCGCAAGCCGCGTGACCACGACCCTGCAACAGGACTACTTCGGCCTGAACACCATCGCCGAAGGCGACGGCGCGACCAGCTATCAGCTCACCTACGGCGACTGGGTCAGGGTCCTGCGCGGCGCGGGCCTCATCATCGACGACCTCATCGAGCCCCGGCCCGAACCCGCAACACCCAACGGCTACAACGAAACCGACCCACCCGACTGGGCACGCCACTGGCCGGCGGAACTGCTCTGGGTAACCCACAAACCGTAGGTTCCGCCGCGGCGCGGGGGCAGGCTCCCGCGCCGCCCGCGCCCGCCCGTACCCTGGCCCGCGTGACTGCCTACAGCAACGACCAGCGCACGCCCGAATCCCCCGGCCGCGGCGGCCCCACGGCGACCCAGGAGGCCGCGCCGCACGAGGTCCGCGGCGTCCGTACCGAGTACGCGCCCGCCCACGACGGCGACCCGGACCCCGGCGAGATCGTCTGGACCTGGGTGCCGTACGAGGAGAACGACGGGCGGGGCAAGGACCGGCCCGTACTGATCGTGGCCCGTGAGGCGGGCGGCACGCTGCTCGGTGTGCGGCTCTCCAGCAAGCGGCACGCCGGCGACCGGGAGTGGGTGCCGCTCGGCAGCGGACCCTGGGACGCCTCGGGCCGTGACTCGTGGGTGGACCTGGACCGGGTGCTGCGGGTGCACGAGCGGGGCATGCGCCGGGAGGCCTGCGCGCTCGACCGGATGCGGTTCAACCTGGTGGTGAAGCGCCTCAAGGAGCGGTACGGCTGGCGCTGAGGTAGCGTCGAGAAACGGTACGCCCGGCGGTGCTCCCCGTCGGCCCGCACCCTGTCCACACCGATCCGAACCACGGCCGAGGACAAGGGAGTTGGCGACAGGGCACCTCCGCGACGACTGCCGTTCACCCGCGTGCTCGTGGGGCGGTCTTGTGCGGACGACGGCGAGGGTCTTGGGTTGATGGCTGTGACGGCACAGCCCCTCCCAAAAGAGGGCTGTGCCGCACCGCCCACGCCTGGGCGCCGCTCCGCGACAAGGGGATCCCTTCGATGAGTGAGGCCGACTGTACGGAGTACGACCTGCGGATGACCGAGGACGAGGTGGAAGCGCTCGTCCACGGCATCTGCTTCAAGACGGGCCCACCCGGAACCGTCGGCGTGGAACTCGAGTGGCTGGTCCACGAGTTGCGCGCACCCCGCAAGCCCGTGACACCCGAACGGCGCGCGGCGGCGGCAGCCGCACTGCGTGCCCTGACCCTGAGTTCGGCCCTGACGGTCGAACCCGGTGGACAGCTGGAGCTCAGCTCGCTGCCCGCCGCTTCTCTGACGGAGTGCGTCACCTCCGTCTCCGCCGACCTCGACCTCGCCCGTGCCGCACTGGCCGAGCTGGGGCTCGGCCTCTTCGGACTCGGACAGGACCCCTGGCAGCCCCCGCACCGCGTGCTGCGCGACGAGCGGTACGTCGCCATGGAGCGCTACTTCGACCGCGCCGGGCCCGCCGGGCGCGCCATGATGTGCTCCACCGCGTCGGTGCAGGTCTGTCTGGACGCCGGATACGAGGAGCCGGGGCCGCTCGGGCACGGGCGGCGCTGGCGGCTCGCGCATCTGCTCGGCGCTGTCCTGGTCGCCGCGTTCGCCAACTCCCCCCTGGACCAAGGGCGTCCGACCGGTTGGCGGTCCACCCGGCAGGCGGTGTGGGCGGCCATCGAGCCGGGCCGCAGCGCCGCCCCACCGCCGGACACCGACCCGCGCACCGCCTGGGCCCGGCACGTCCTGGACGCCCCGGTGATGTGTGTGCGGATGCCCGAGGGGCCGTGGCTGGTGCCGGAGCGGGTCACCTTCCGGGACTGGCTGCGCGGCGCCGCGCTGCCCCGCCCGGCGACCCGCGCGGATCTCGACTACCACCTGACGACGCTGTTCCCGCCGGTGCGGCCGCGCGGCCACCTGGAGCTGCGCATGGTCGACGCGCAGCCGGGCCCGGACGGCTGGCTGGTGCCGCTCGCGGTGACCACCGCGCTGTTCGACGACCCGGAGGCCGCGGAGCGCGCGTACCGCACCGTGAAGCCGCTCGCGGAGCGCGCCGCGGGTGAGGACGGCGGGGCGCTGCCCGCGCCGAGCAACCCGCTGTGGCTCGACGCCGCCCGGCACGGTCTCGCCGACCCCGAACTGCGGGACGTGGCAGCGGAGTTGTTCGCCGCCGCCCTGGACGCGCTGCCCGCGCTCGGGGCGCCGACGGCGGTGGTCGACGCGGTCGGCGCGTTCGCGGAACGCCATGTCGCCCGGGGCCGCTGCCCCGCCGACGATCTGCTCGACGAAGTCAACGGGAGGACACCGTGACGTACAGCGAAGCACTGACCGGCCCGCCCGACCCGGCCGCCGGCCAGGACCCGGAGGCGCTGCGGACGGCCGCGCGCGCCGCGCTCAGCACCGCGCGCGAGCGCACCCGGCTGCTCACCACCTGCGTCGACGCGGCCGAACTCACCGCCCAGCACTCGCCGTTGATGTCCCCCCTCGTGTGGGACCTGGCGCACATCGGCAACCAGGAGGAGCAGTGGCTGCTCCGTGCCGTGGCCGGGCGGGCGCCGATGCGGCCGGAGATCGACTCGGTGTACGACGCGTTCGAGCACCCGCGCGCCGAACGCCCCTCGCTGCCGCTGCTGTCGCCGGACGAGGCGCACCGGTACGCGGCGGAGGTGCGGGGGCGGGCCTTCGACGTGCTCGACACCAGCGCGCTGCGCGGCAGTTCACTGCTCGACGCGGGGTTCGCCTTCGGCATGATCGCGCAGCACGAGCAGCAGCACGACGAGACCATGCTGATCACCCACCAGCTGCGCCGGGGCCCGGCGGCCCTGGCGGCCCCGGAACCTCCCCCTGCTGCCGCGCCTCTGACGGCACATGAAGTCCTCGTGCCCGGAGGCCCGTTCACGATGGGCACCTCCACCGAACCGTGGGCCCTGGACAACGAACGCCCCGCGCACCGCCGGGACGTACCCGCATACTGGATCGACACGACCCCGGTGACCTGCGGCGCGTACCTGGAGTTCATGGCCGACGGCGGCTACGAGGAGGCCCGCTGGTGGGACGGCGCGGGCTGGGCGTACGTACGTGAACACGGCCTGTCGGCGCCGCTGTTCTGGCGCCGCGAGGGCGGGCAGTGGCTGCGCCGCCGCTTCGGCGTGACGGAGCCGGTTCCGGTGAACGAGCCGGTGCTGCATGTGAGTTGGTACGAGGCGGACGCGTACGCGCGCTGGGCCGGGCGGCGGCTGCCCACCGAGGCCGAGTGGGAGAAGGCGGCCCGGCACGACCAGGACAACGACCGCTCGCGCCGCTACCCGTGGGGCGACACCGAACCGACCCCGGACCGCGCCAACCTCGGCCAGCGCCATCTGCGCCCGGCCCCGGCGGGCGCGTACGAACAGGGCCAATCCCCTTCGGGCGTACGGCAGTTGATCGGGGACGTGTGGGAGTGGACGGCGAGCGACTTCCTGCCCTACCCGGGGTTCGTCGCCTTCCCGTACCGCGAGTACTCGGAGGTGTTCTTCGGCCCGGACCACAAGGTGCTGCGCGGTGGTTCGTTCGCGGTGGACCAGGTGGCCTGCCGCGGCACGTTCCGCAACTGGGACTATCCGGTGCGGCGGCAGATCTTCTCCGGCTTCCGCACCGCCCGCGACGCGAGCCCCGAGGAACGCACGGCGCACGACCCCCGGCCCGGTGGTGCCTGATGTGCCGTCACTTCGCTTACGTGGGCCCGCCAAAGCCCCTCGGCGAGCTGCTCGTACGCCCGCCGCACAGCCTGTACGTACAGTCCTGGGCGCCCCGCCACCAGCGGTACGGGACCGTCAACGCCGATGGTTTCGGGGTGGGTTGGCACGCGGACGGGGACCCGCTGCCCGCCCGCTACCGGCGTTCCGGGCCGGTGTGGGGCGATCTGTCCTTCGCCGATCTGGCCCGCGTGGTGCGCAGCGGCACGGTCCTCGCGGCCGTACGGGACGCCACCCTGCCGGGTGCGGACGGGGAGGCGGCGGCCGCTCCGTTCGCGTACGGGCCGTGGCTGTTCAGCCACAACGGCGCGGTCGCGGGCTGGCCCGACTCCCTTGCCGTACCGGCCCGTTCACTGCCCGCCGACGAGCTGCTCGGCCTGGAGGCGCGCTGCGACTCGGCCCTGGTGTGGGCGCTGCTGCTGCACCGGCTCAGGGCCGGTGACGAGCCGCCGCAGGCACTCGCCGACACGGTCGCGGAGGTCGCCGCCGCCGCGCCCGGCTCCCGGCTCAACCTGCTCGTCACCGACGGCACCACGATCACCGCCACGGCCTGGGGCGACACCCTCTGGTACCTCGCCTTGCCGGGCGGCGACGGCACGGTCGTCGCGTCCGAGCCGTACGACGACGATCCGCGCTGGCGCCGGGTGCCCGACCGGACCCTGCTCACGGCGAGCCGCACCGATGTTTCGCTGACCCCGCTCAAGGAGCCCGAGGCCGCGCGGCGCGCACGGCCCGACGATGTCAAGGAGCCCACCGCGTGAGCACGTTGCAGTTCACCCGCACCCTGCCCGAGGACGCCACCGGCGCCGCGCTCCGTGCCGATGTGCGCGCGGGCCTGACCGGCTCGCCGAAGACCCTGCCGCCGAAGTGGTTCTACGACGCGCGCGGCAGCGCCCTGTTCGAGCAGATCACCGCACTCGCCGAGTACTACCCGACGCGCGCCGAACGGGAGATCCTGCTCGACCGCGCCGGGGAGATCGCGGCCGCGACCGGCGCCCACACCCTGATCGAGCTGGGCTCAGGGTCCTCCGACAAGACCCGCCACCTCCTCGACGCCCTCACCGAACTGCGCATGTACGTACCGGTGGACGTCAGCGAGACCGCGCTGCGGCAGGCCGGTCAGGCGCTGCGCGCGGAGCGTCCGGCGCTCGACGTGCACGCCCTGATCGCCGACTTCACCGCCCCGCTCACGCTGCCCGAGACACCCGGCCCGCGCCTGGTCGCGTTCCTCGGCGGCACCCTCGGCAACCTGCTGCCCGCTGAGCGCGCCACGTTCCTCGCCTCGGTCCGCGCGCTGCTCTCGCCGGGCGACGCGCTGCTCCTCGGCACGGACCTGGTCAAGGACGAGCGGACTTTGGTCGCGGCGTACGACGACGCGGCGGGCGTCACGGCCGCGTTCAACAAGAACGTCCTCGAGGTCATCAACCGCGAACTGGCCGCCGACTTCGACCCCGACGACTTCAGCCATGTCGCCCGCTGGGACGCGGAGCGGGAGTGGATCGAGATGCGGCTTCGGGCCCGTACCGGCGTCACCGTGAAGATCCGGGAGCTCGGCCTCGCGGTGGAGTTCGCGGTCGGCGAGGAGCTGCGCACCGAGATCTCGGCGAAGTTCCGCGAGGACGGCGTACGCGCCGAACTGGCGGCGGCGGGCCTGACCCAGACCCACTGGTGGACGGACGCGGCGGGCCGCTTCGCACTGTCGCTCGCACGGGTCTGAGCGGATGGGCCTGACTCGCACGGGTCTGACTGGCACGGGTCTGAGCGGACGGGCTCGGTGGGGCGCGGCGGGGTCTTCGGTCCGTCCTCGCGGCGTGCTCACTCCTCCAGCGCCTCCGTGATCTCCGCCGAGGCGCGGCGGGCGGCGCGGGAGGGGTCGCCGCCGTCCAGGACCTCCGTCATGTACCGCTTGATCGGGTTGTCCGCCTCGACCGTCGCCCAGCGCGGCGAGGCGGGCGTCGCCCGGCCGCGGGCCGCGCCGCGCGCCATCGCGGCGACACCCGGCTCGTCCGCCACCGCGCCCGCGAGCGTCGCCTTGTTGGGCACGGAGTCCATGGTGCGGGCGAGCTCGGTCTGCCACTTCCGGCCGGCCAGCGCGTCGATCACGGCCACCGCGCCGCGCTGGCTGCGGCTGCGCTCGGGCACGATCAGGTCGGAGCCGCCGGTGAACACCGCGGCCGGGGTGCCGGCCCGGCGGCCCGGGATGGGGAAGTAGCCCAGTTTTCCCCTGAGTTCGGGGTTCTTCTCCTCGATCGCCTCGGTCGCCCCCGGTACGGACACGATCTGGGCGACATCGCCGAGGGCGAAGACCCCGGCCTGCGGCGGCGTCTCCTCGTCGGCGTCCGTGGGGCCCGCACCGAGTCCCTGGAGCCGCCGGTAGAACTCCATGCCACGCAGGGCGGCGGGGCTGTGCAGCGTGCCGCGCCAGCGCCCTTGCGACTCCTCGGCGAGCTCGCCGCCCTCGTCCCAGATGAACCCGGCGAGCGTGTACCAGTCCTGCCCGGCGAGGTAAATCCCTTGATCCCCCTGGGAGTTGAGGCGCCGCGTCTGGCTCAGCCACTCCTCGCGCGTGCGCGGCGGCCCGCCGATGCCCGCGGCCCGGAACAGGTCCTTGCGGTAGACGACGACGCGGTTCGCCGCGTACCACGGGATGCCGTACTGCGCGCCGCGGAAGCTGCCGGGTTCGGCGAGTCCCGGCAACCAGTCGTCCATGCCCCAGTCGCGCATGGACTCCAGGGACAGATCGGTGAGGCCGCCCTCGTCCACGTACTGGGCGACCTGGGTGTTGCCGACCTCGATGACATCGGGCGCCGAGCCCTTGCCGCTCTCCAGGGCGGCGGAGACCTTGGCGCCGACGCCGCTCCACTCCTGGATCCGCACATCGAGGGCAAGTCCCTTGTGCTGGCGCTCGAACGCGGTCGTGAAGCGCCGCACGAAGGCGTCGGTCGCGCTGCCGCGCATCAGCCAGACCGTCACCGTGTCGCGCTCCGGCTCCCCGTCGGGCAGGAGGCCGCAGCCGCCGAGCGGGAGCGTTGCGGCGAGGGCCAGGCAGAGGGCGAGGAAGCGCTGTTTCACGTGGGTCACCTTCGGTGTGCGGACACGGGAGGATCGCCCGACGTGGGGGAAAGCGGGGGCGCCGGGCACCTGCCGCTTGCACGGGTATGGCTCGGGATTTTGGTATAGACCAACGAAGGGGTCAAGGCTTCGGCGGAATCGGCACCGGTCGCCTCGCGCGCTGTCGCACCCTGGGGCACGGTGGTGGAGTCACCTCCCAGAAGGAGCGCGCTGCCATGTCCGATCACACCTACCGGGTCACCGAGATCGTCGGCACCTCGCAAGAGGGCGTCGACCAGGCCATCCGCAACGGCCTCGCCCGCGCCTCACAGACGGTGCGCGGCCTTGACTGGTTCGAGGTGACCCAGGTCCGCGGCCATATCGTCGACGGCGCCGTGGAGCACTACCAGGTCGGCCTGAAGGTCGGCTTCCGGCTGGAGGACGGGGAGCTCTGAGGCGGAAAGCTCAGCCCCGTCCGGGCGGGACGGGACGGCTCCGGTCCGGGCGGGACGGGACGGCTCCGGTCCGTCCCGCACCTCAGGTCCGTCCCTCCCGCTCCTGCGCCACCTCGAGGGCCGCGGACGACTGCGCCCAGCGGGCCCGTACGACCGTGAACCCCGCCTGCCGGGCCGCGTCGCAGACCAGCTCGTCGTCGTCGACGAGTACCCGTACCTCGCGGCCGCGCGCGAGCCTGCGCAGTACGTCCAGTTTGGTGTGGCGGGCCGGACGGCGGTCGTTGTCGCGGCGCATCCAGATCCGCCCGGCGGGCAGACCGTGCCGGTCGAGCCAGTCGGTGGTGTCGGCGCGGCAGCGCTCGGGGCGGCCGGTGAGGTACTGGATCTCGCACTCCGCCGCGTGCTCGTGGACAAGCGCGATCCCGTCGGCGAGCGGCGGGTCCTCGGGCGCGGCCGCGAAGAAGCCGGTCCAGTCACGCGGCTTGCCCTCCAGGAAGTGCTGGCGGTGCGCGGTGTCCGCAAGGGTGTTGTCGAGGTCGAACACGGCGAGGGGCCGGGGCGCTTCACTCATCCGGCAAGCGTAGCCAGGGCACGGTCGGGCCGCCGTACCGGACCGGTGCGGGAAGTCCACGGCGCCGCCCCGCGTTGTACCCACCGTGACCTCACCGCTCTCGAAGACCCGGTTCTCCGTACTCGACCGCTCCCGCACCCGGCAGGGACAGGACGCTCCCAGCGCGCTGCGCGCCACCGTGCGGTTCGCGCAGCAGGCCGAGGCGCTCGGCTACCACCGCTTCTGGGTCTCCGAGCACCACAGCGTGCCCGGCGTGGCCGGATCCGCGCCGACCGTGCTCGCGGCGGCGGTGGCCTCGGCGACCCGTACGATCCGGGTCGGCACCGGCGGCGTGATGCTGCCGAACCATCAACCCCTGGTCGTGGCCGAGCAGTTCGGGGTTCTGGAGTCACTGTTCCCGGGCCGGATCGACATGGGGCTCGGCCGTTCCGTGGGCTTCACCGGCGGGGTGCGCAAGGCGCTCGGTCGGGACAAGGACGACGCCCGCGACTTCGCCGCGCAGTTGCGCGAGTTGCTCGGCTACCTCACCGGCGACCAGACTGAGCATCCGCAGGTGCACGCCCACCCGGCGGAGGGACTGCGGGTGCCGCCGTACGTCCTGGCGACCGGCGAGGGCGCCGACATCGCGGCACGGGCGGGGCTTCCGCTGGTGATCGGGGATCTGCGCGGCCGCTCCCGGATGCTCGCCGCGATCGAGCGGTACCGCGACGGCTTCAAGCCCTCGGTGTGGGCGGACGAGCCGTACGTGATGATCTCCGGGAACATCGCGGTCGCGGACACCACCGAGGCCGCCCACCGGCTGCTGCTGCCGGAGGCCTGGTCGATGGCGTACTCCCGCACCCACGGCGTCTTCCCGCCGCTGCTCCCGGCCGAGGAGATCGAGCGCCTCGACATGACACCCAAGGAACGGGAGTTCTACGAGTCGGGCCTCCGCGGCCACGTGCACGGCACCCCCGCCGAGGTGGCCCCCGCCCTGGCGGACCTGGTCGCGGCGAGCGGCGCGGACGAGGTGCTTGTCACGACATCGACGTACGACCGCGAGGCCATGCTCGACTCGTACCGCGACCTCGCCCGGCTGGCAGGCCTGACGGCGACGGCAGGTCTGACGGCGACCTAGAATCGTAGGGTTTGCCCCCATCACCCTTCCCGGAGCGCCCCGTGCCGATCAGCCCTCACGACCCGTACGTCCGTGTCCGTGGTGCCCGGGAGCACAATCTGCGGGGCGTCGACGTGGACGTGCCACGGGACGCGTTGGTGGCGTTCACCGGGGTGTCCGGGTCAGGCAAGTCGTCGCTGGCCTTCGGGACGATCTACGCGGAGGCGCAGCGGCGGTACTTCGAGTCGGTGGCGCCGTACGCGCGCCGTCTGATCCACCAGGTGGGGGCGCCGAAGGTGGGCGAGATCACTGGGCTGCCGCCGGCCGTCTCGCTTGAGCAGCGGCGCTCCGCGCCGACCTCGCGCTCGTCCGTCGGCACCGTGACGACGCTCTCCAATTCGCTGCGGATGCTGTTCTCGCGTGCGGGCGACTACCCCGAGGGCGCCGAGCGGCTCGACTCCGACGCGTTCTCGCCGAACACCGCGGCGGGCGCCTGCCCGGACTGTCACGGCCTCGGCCTGGTGCACCGTACGACCGAACCGCTCCTCGTACCCGATCCGGAACTGTCGATCCGGGACGGGGCGGTCGCCGCGTGGCCGGGCGCCTGGCAGGGCAAGAACCTGCGCGATGTGCTCGACGCGCTCGGGTACGACGTGGACCGGCCCTGGCGCGAGCTGCCGCAGGCGGACCGGGACTGGATCCTCTTCACCGACGAGCAGCCGGTCGTCACCGTGCACCCGGTCCGCGATGCGGGCCGTATCCAACGCCCGTACCAGGGCACGTACATGAGCGCGCGGCGCTATGTCCTCAAGACCTTCGCGGACTCCAAGAGCCAGCCGCTGCGCGCGAAAGCGGAACGGTTCCTGGAGAGCGCGCCGTGTCCGGGGTGCGCGGGGCGGCGGCTGCGTCCTGAGGCGCTGGCCGTGACGTTCGCCGGGCACACCATCGCGGACCTCGCGGCGCTGCCGCTGACCGCGCTCGCCGTACTCCTGCGCGCCGCCGACGGCGACGAGACGGCACATGTCCTCACCGCCGACCTGCTCGCCCGGATCGAGGTCATCACCGAACTCGGCCTGGGCTACCTGGGGTTGGACCGCTCCACGCCGACTCTCTCTTCGGGCGAGTTGCAACGGCTGCGCCTGGCAACGCAGTTGAGGTCCGGCCTGTTCGGGGTGGTGTACGTCCTGGACGAGCCGTCGGCGGGGCTGCACCCGGCGGACACGGAGGCCCTCCTCACGGTCCTCGACCGGCTGAAGGCGTCCGGCAACTCGGTGTTCGTGGTCGAGCACCACCTCGATGTCGTACGCCGCGCCGACTGGCTGGTCGACGTGGGGCCGCGCGCCGGGGAGCACGGCGGGCAGGTGCTGCACAGCGGTCCGGTGGCCGACCTCGCGCGGGTCGAGGAGTCGGCGACGCGGCGTTTCCTCTTCGACGTCCCGGCGGCGGGGACGCGTACGGTGCGCGAACCGTCGGGCCGGCTGAAGCTGACCGGCGTGACCCGGCACAACCTCCACGGTGTCGACGCCGAGTTCCCGCTCGGCGTGTTCACCGCGGTGACCGGGGTGTCCGGCTCCGGCAAGTCGACCCTGGCCGGTCAGGAACTCCCGCTGGCCGCCGAGAAGTTGGCGTCCGTGAGCCGGGTGGTCCAGGTCGACCAGCGCCCCATCGGGCGTACGCCGCGCTCCAACCTGGCCACGTACACGGGCCTGTTCGACGTGGTGCGCAAGGCCTTCGCGGACACGGACGCGGCCCGCGTGCACGGCTACCGCGTGGGCCGGTTCTCGTTCAACGTGCCGGGCGGTCGGTGCGAGACCTGCCAGGGCGAGGGCTTCGTCTCGGTGGAGCTGCTGTTCCTGCCCAGTACGTACGCGCCGTGCCCGGACTGCGGCGGCGCCCGCTACAACCCCGAGACGCTGCGGGTCACGTACCGGGGCCGGACGATCGCCGAGGTGCTCGACCTGACGGTGGAGGCGGCGGCGGAGTTCTTCGCGGACATCCCGTCGGCGGCCCGCAGCCTGACCACCCTCCTCGACGTGGGCCTCGGCTACCTGCGCCTCGGCCAGCCGGCCACCGAATTGTCCGGCGGCGAGGCCCAGCGCATCAAGCTCGCCGGTGAACTCCAGCGGGTCAGGCGCGGCCACACCCTGTACGTACTCGACGAGCCGACGACCGGCCTGCACCCGGCCGATGTGGAGGTCCTGATGCGGCAGTTGCACGGCCTGGTCGACGCGGGCAACACGGTGGTGGTCGTCGAGCACGACATGGCGGTGGTCGCGGAGGCCGACTGGGTCATCGACCTGGGCCCCGGCGGCGGCGACGAGGGCGGCCGGATCGTCGCCACGGGGCCGCCCGCGCGGGTGGCACGGGCGGCGGGCAGCCGGACGGCGCCCTACTTGGCGGCGACCTTGGCGGCGGGCCCCGCCTGAGCCTCGGGGGCGACGAACTGCACATCGAGGTTGATCTTGACGACCTCACCGAGCAGCGCGGGCGCGAAGTCCAGGCCGTACTCGCTCCGCCGCAGCTCCCCCGTGGCCTCGAAGCCGGCGTGCGTCGAGCCGTCGATCGGGGACTCCTCGAGCCCGCCGAACTCCACGGCGAAGGTGATCGGCCGCGTCACGTCGCCGATGGTGAGGTCACCGGCGAGCGTCCAGTCCTCACCCGCGCCCTCGATCCGGTGCGAACGGAACGTCATGGTGGGCCGCGTGGCGACATCGAGCAGGTCGGAGGCGCGGACGTGCGCGTCCCGGTCGGCGTTGCCGGTGTCGACGGAGTCGAGGGCGACGGTCGCCGTGATCTCGGTCTCCGCCAGGGTCTCGCCGACGACGAGCGAGGCCTCCAGCTGGTTGAACCGGCCACGGACCTTGGCGATGCCGAGGTGGCGGATCGTGAACCCGACGGCGGAGTGGAAGGGGTCGAACGCCCAGGTCCCGGCGGGCAGGGGCAGTACGTGAGCAGTGGTCTGCGAAGTCATGCGGCCAGCCTGCGGCGCCGGCGGTACGGGAGGAAGGCCGCGCCGATGCTGGTAGTGACAGGGCCACCCTGAGCGTGCGCCGCGACCGTACGATCGACGGGTGAGCGAGAACGAACTGGGTGCCTACCTGCGCGACTGCCGCGAGTCCGTGACGCCCGCCGAGGTCGGCCTGCCGGCCGGGCCGCGGCGCCGCACGCCCGGCCTGCGCCGCTCCGAGCTGGCGATGCTGGCCGGGATCAGCGTCGAGTACCTGGCCCGCCTGGAGCAGGGCCGCGACCGCCACCCCTCGGCACAGGTCCTGGCCGCGCTCTGCGACGCGCTACGACTGTCCCTCGACGCCCGCGTGCGGCTGCGGCACCTCCTGAAGGCCGAGGAGGGCCACTACATGTGCGGGGCGGCACCGATGCCGGCCCGCGAGGTGCGCCCGACGGTACGCGCACTCCTCGACCGTCTCGAACCCACACCGGCCGTCGTGCAGAACCTCCTCGGGGAGTCCGTCGCGTACACGGAGGCGTACGCCCGCCTCGTCGGCCCCGTCGGCGCCCTCGACGGCGACCCGCCGAGCCTGCTGCGCTACCTCTTCACGGACCCCCGCGCGCGGGACGCCTACCCGGACTGGGACCACGTCGCGGACGAGCAAGTGGCCGCACTGCACTACGACTTGAGCCGCAGAGACCCGTATGTGGCGGAGCTGGTCAAGGAGTTGACGATCACAGCGGGCGCCCCTTTCACCGACCGCCTCACATCCCCGACCCGCCTCCCCTCCCCCACGGGCATCACCCGCTTCGTCCACCCGGAGGTAGGCGAACTCCGCCTGGCCTACGAGACGTTGAGCCTGCCGGAGGCGGACGGCCAACACGTACTGATC
>NZ_JAAAHS010000014.1 GCF_009908195.1 Streptomyces boluensis
CCAGAGTGTCGTCATCCCCGGCCCGCCCCCACGACGGCACCGACCGCTGCGCCTGCTGCCTCTCCTGCGTACCGCCCGGGTCGAACAGCGCCTGTGCCCGCATCCGGACATGCTCCGCCGAGGCCCGCCGGTGCCGAACACCCCCACGCACCCCGGTCGTTCGATAGGGCACCCGGACGCGACCCACAGCTGGGCGATGCCGCATCCGGCCGTCCGACGCCGGGCCGCGCCCAGGACCGCTGGTGGCGGCGACGACGGCGGATCGCGGTGAACCGGAAGGACGAGACGCACGAGGAGAGCGAGGAGATCGAGGAGTCATGCCTGCGACGCTAGGCAGCCCCGAGCAAGCTTGCTGATCTTGGTCAATTCCTGTGGAGAACCAGGGAGTTGTGGATAACTCCGTCACCCACACGAGTCACACAAGCCACCCCACACCGCAACGCACGACACGCGCCGCACCCACCACACACGCCACGCACCACCCACACCACAGCAAACGTGGATCTTCGACGTGGACGCACAGGCACCCGCCCCTACCGAGGCGAGACAACCGCCCCGAGCAGCCCAGGCCCGGTGTGCGCCCCGATCACCGCGCCCACCTCGCTGACGTGCAACTCGACCAGGCCAGGCACCCGTTCCCTGAGCCGGTCGGCAAGTGCGTCCGCCCGGTCCTGAGCCGCCAAGTGGTGCACCGCGATGTCCACCGCGCTCGCACCGGCCCGCTCGGCCACGATCTCCTCGAGCCGTGCGATGGCCTTGGACGCCGTGCGTACCTTCTCCAGCAACTCGATGCGCCCGCCGACCAGTTCGAGCAGCGGCTTCACCGCGAGGGCCGACCCGAGCAACGCCTGCGCGGCTCCGATACGGCCGCCACGGCGCAGATAGTCCAGGGTGTCCACGTAGAAGTACGCGGAAGTGGAAGCCGCCCGCTTCTCCGCGGCGGCCACGGCCTCGTCCACCGTGCCGCCGGCCTCGGCGGTCTCCGCGGCGGACAGGGCGCAGAACCCGAGGGCCATCGCGACCATGCCGGTGTCCACCACCCGCACCGGAACCGGAGCATCCGCGGCGGCCAGCACAGCGGCGTCGTACGTCCCGGAGAACTCGGCCGAAAGGTGCAGCGAGACGATGGCCGTGGCGCCAGCTTCCGCGACCCTGCGGTAGGTCTCCGCGAAAAGCTCGGGGCTCGGCCGTGACGTGGTCACCGGGCGGCGCTTCTGCAACGCGGTCGCGAGTGAGCGGGCCGAGATCTCGGTGCCCTCCTCCAGTGCCTGATCGCCCAGGACCACAGTGAGCGGAACCGCGGTGATGCCGTGCTGCTCCATCGCCCGTTGCGGCAGGTAGGCCGTGGAATCCGTGACGATCGCGACATGGCGGGACATGAGCTGGAGATTACCTTCCAGGACCCGGGCGCGGCAGCCCGGGGCCAGCGGGGCGGAGCGGCAGTACGGCATGGTCGACGGCCTGCACGGGGCGCCCGCCGAACCCACGGGAACCCTGCTCAGACCGCCCGGCCCTAAACCGCGTCAAGGCCGGCTCAGCTCACGTAGCACTCTCCGGCTTGGCGTCCCGCTGCACGCTTTTCTGCCACGGATACGTGGGCAGCGGCTTGCTCGGTTCGATCGCCTCGGGCCCGGATTCCGCGCGCTTCCGCGCCTCCGGCCTGTCGCGGTCCGCGGGGGCTTCGGGCCACGTCTGCTCGGTGGGCGCCGCCGGCCCGTCGATCAGCGTCGGCTCGGGCCACGAGGGCGTGGCGGGCGCAGCCGTGCTCGAAGTGCCGGTGGACACAACGGTGTCGGCGGACCCGGAGGTGTCAGCGGATCTGCCCCGCCCGGCCCCGTCCTCCGTGCCGCTCTCCTCACGCGTCGGCTCAGCGGACCTCGGCTCGGCGCGCGTCGGCTCAGCGGACCTCGACTCGGCGCGCGTCGGCTCAGCGGGCCTCGACTCAGCAGGCATCGATTCGGCAGGCGTCGACTCTGCAGGCGTCCAGTGCCGCAGTGCTCCCGACTCCATGTCGATCTGGCGGCCGAGCTCGGCCAGGTCGTCCTCGGCGAAGTTGCGGGCGCGGTCGTGCGCCGCCCAGCGCAGGGAGTCCGCCGCATGGACGATCTGGTCCGTGCGCTCCTTGAGGTCGGGCAGGCGCTGACCGAGGCGGGTCTTGTCCGGGTCGCGCTCCAGTCGCTTCAGCTCACCGTCGAGCTCATGGCCATGCGCGGTCAGGCGCTCGAAGAGGCGCAGCGACTCCTGGAGCGAGGCGTCCTCCACGGCACCCGCGCCGAGGGCGTCCTGGGTGGCCTTCATCGTCGAACGCAGCTGTACGCGCAGCCGGGCGAGCTCGCCCGCCGCTCCCGGCTGGGTGAACGTCTTCGCCTTGAGGGTGGTGTCCTCGACCGTACGGCGGGCCTGCTCGATGGTGCGGTCCACACCGCGTGCCGCTGCCTTCGCGACCTTGACCGTGACGAACACCCCCAGCACCACAAACAGCACGAAAAGCACCGCCAGTACGGCGATCACTTCACCCATGGCGGGCCTCCGGGAGGTCGAAACGGCGGTCTCTTCAACGGTAAACGCACACGGGCAGGCCGAGGGTTCCTTCGAACCCCCAACCTGCCCGTAGGGGACATCCCTGCGAGGCCTCCGACGCGACCTCCGGCACCCACCCCACCGGGGCGGAACCGAACATCACGGGGAGGAACGACGCCTCACGCCGGAACGATGTTCACCAGCTTCGGCGCCCGCACGATCACCTTGCGGATACCGGCACCGTCCAGCGCGGCGACGACCTTCTCGTCGGCCAGGGCCACCTTCTCCAGCTCCTCGTCCGAGATCGACGGGGAGACCTCCAGGCGCGCCTTGACCTTGCCCTTGATCTGCACGACGCAGGTCACGGCCTCGTCGACGACGTACGCCGGGTCGGCGACCGGGAAGTCCGCGTGGACGACGGACGACGTGTGGCCCAGCTTGCGCCACAGCTCCTCGCCGACGTGCGGGGCCAGCGGCGCGATCAGCAGGACCAGGCGCTCGGCCACGGAACGCGACACCGCGCCACCTGACTTCGTCAGGTGGTTGTTCAGCTCGGTGATCTTGGCGATGGCGGTGTTGAACCGCATGCCTTCCAGGTCCTGGCTGACCCCGTCGATCGCCTTGTGCAGGGCGCGCAGCGTGGCGTCGTCCGGTTCGGCGTCCGTCACCGTGACGGCGCCGGACGCCTCGTCGACGACGTTCCTCCACAGCCGCTGCAGCAGCCGGAACTGGCCCACCACCGCGCGCGTGTCCCACGGCCGGGACACGTCCAGGGGGCCCATCGCCATCTCGTACAGGCGCAGGGTGTCCGCGCCGTACTCGGCGCAGATCTCGTCCGGAGTGACGGCGTTCTTCAGGGACTTGCCCATCTTGCCCAGCTCGCGCTTGACCGGCTCGCCCTCGAAGAAGTACTGGCCGTCGCGCTCCTCGACCTCGGCGGCCGGCACCGGGAAGCCACGGCTGTCCCGGTAGACGTACGCCTGGATCATGCCCTGGTTGTACAGCTTGTGGAACGGCTCGGCCGACGAGATGTGCCCCAGGTCGAACAGCACCTTGGACCAGAAACGCGCGTACAGCAGGTGCAGCACGGCGTGCTCGGCGCCGCCGACGTACAGGTCGACGCCACCGGTCGGCTGCCCCTCGCGCGGGCCCATCCAGTACTGCTCGATGGCCGGGTCGACCAGCTTCTCGCTGTTGTGCGGGTCCAGGTAGCGCAGCTCGTACCAGCACGAACCGGCCCAGTTGGGCATGGTGTTGGTCTCGCGGCGGTACCGCTTGGGGCCGTCGCCCAGGTCCAGGGTGACGTTGACCCAGTCCTCGTTGCGCGACAGCGGCGTCTCCGGGGACGTGTCCGCGTCGTCCGGGTCGAAGGTGCGCGGCGAGTAGTCCTCGACCTCGGGCAGCTCCAGGGGCAGCATCGACTCGGGCAGCGAGTGCGCGACGCCGTCCTCGTCGTAGACGATCGGGAAGGGCTCGCCCCAGTAGCGCTGGCGGCTGAACAGCCAGTCGCGCAGCCGGAAGTTGACGGTGCCCTCGCCGATGCCCTGTGCGGCCATCCAGTCGGTGATCTTCGCCTTGGCCTCGACGACGCCCAGGCCGTCCAGGGAGATCTCGTCGTTGGCGGAGTTGATCAGCTTCGCGTCGTACGCGCCGAAGGCGTCGTCCCACGTCGAGGTGTCGGTGCCACGGCCGTCGGTCGGCTCGACCACACAGTGGATCGGCAGCTCAAAGGCTCGCGCGAACGCGAAGTCGCGCTGGTCGCCCGCCGGGACGGCCATGATCGCGCCGGTGCCGTACCCCATCAGGACGTAGTCGCCGATGAAGACGGGGACCTGCTCGCCGTTGACCGGGTTGGTCGCGAACGCGCCGGTGAAGACGCCGGTCTTCTCCTTGGCGTCGGCCTGCCGCTCGACGTCGGACTTGGAGGCGGCGAAGGCCCGGTACTTGGCGACCGCCTCGGCCGGCGAGGCGTGCCCACCGGTCCACACCTCGTGCGTGCCCTCCGGCCAGGCGGCCGGGACGATCTTGTCGACCAGCTCGTGCTCGGGCGCCAGGACCATGTAGGTCGCGCCGAACAGGGTGTCCTGGCGGGTGGTGAAGACCGTGATGGCGTCGCCTTCGGTGCCGACCGGGAAGTCGACACGGGCGCCCTCGGAGCGGCCGATCCAGTTGCGCTGCTGCAGCTTGATCGCATCGGGCCAGTCCAGGCCGTCCAGGTCGTCGATCAGCCGGTCCGCGTAGGCCGTGATGCGCATGTTCCACTGGCGCAGCTTGGACTTGAACACGGGGAAGTTGCCGCGCTCGGAGCGACCGTCGGCGGTGACCTCCTCGTTCGCCAGTACGGTGCCCAGCCCCGGGCACCAGTTGACGGGGGCGTCGGAGGCGTACGCCAGGCGGTAGTCGCCCAGGACCTCGGCGCGCTCGGCCGGGGTCAGCGCGGTCCACGCGCGCGTGGTGCCGGTTTCGTCGGCCGGTACGGCACGCTCGCCGCTCTCGAACTGGGCGACCAGCTCAGCGATCGGACGGGCCTTCTTCGCGTCCTCGTCGTACCAGGAGTTGAAGATCTGCAGGAAGATCCACTGGGTCCACTTGTAGTAGTCCGGGTCGATCGTCGCGAAGGAACGGCGCTTGTCGTGCCCCAGGCCCAGGCTGCGCAGCTGCGCCTTCATGTTGACCATGTTGGCCTCGGTGGAGGCGCGCGGGTGGGTGCCCGTCTGCACGGCGTACTGCTCGGCGGGCAGGCCGAACGCATCGAAGCCCAGGGTGTGCAGGACGTTGTGCCCGGTCATGCGCTGGAAGCGGGCGAAGACGTCGGTGGCGATGTACCCCAGCGGGTGGCCGACGTGCAGGCCCGCACCGGAGGGGTACGGGAACATGTCCATGATGAACTTCTTCGGCCGGGCCGCGACAGCCGGGTCGCCGGCCAGGTCGCCGCTCGGGTTCGGCGCCTCATAGGTGCCGTTCGCGTCCCAGAAATCCTGCCAGCGTGCCTCGATGTCAGCCGCCACGGCGGCCGTGTAGCGGTGCGGCGCTGCCACTTCGGCAGCCGAATTCGTCTCGCTCATGATCCTTAAGGCTCCATCGATCGTCTCTGCCGGCGATTCGGCTGTGGCGTACAACCGAAATGAAAAATCCCCTCACACAGGAGGGGACTGCCGCGCCGATTCCGACCGCCTTCCGTGGAAGGCACCAGTGGTCGGTACTGATCAGCGCGGCTCGCTAAGCAGAAGGCGTACGGCTCGCATGGCGCCAGGGTACCGCAGGGCCCCAGGGGGCCGCACCGAGATTCCGGGACGTGGGCACCATCCACGCGGGCTCACGACGGCGCGGCCCGCTCCGCGGCTCCACTGTCTCCGCGCTCGCGCGCACAAGGCCCAGGACGGCAGGCGGAGTTGAAACAGAAGCACACGCGCGTGCGTCGTTTTTCGACACAGCGGCGAGCGCAGAAGCGGATACATGCGGATACACAAAGAAAGCGGGTCGTCCGATTCGGACGACCCGCTCTCCAACAACTGTGGAGCTAAGGAGAATTGAACTCCTGACCTCCTGCATGCCATGCAGGCGCTCTACCAACTGAGCTATAGCCCCTTGCGGTGTGCCGCCCGGGTTTTCCCCGCGGCGACATCGACAACATTAGCGGGCACCCCGCCCGTCCACCAAATCGTTTGTGCGCCCCACCGGCGACGATGCCCGGGCGGGTACTCTCGGCACGCGTGACCACTCAGGGACCAGCCGCCACGACGACCGACTTACGGCACGGGAAGAACCGCGGCGGACACGAAGCGGAAACCCGCACCTCAGGCGACTCGGGCGACCGCACAGGCCCCGAGCGGCGTTCCCTGGTGATCGCCGCGCTCGTCTGCCTGGCGTCGTTCAGCGCCTTCTGGGTCGCCCAGCGCCTCGCCGGGGTCACGCTCCTGGACGTCATGGTCTACCGCGCCGAGGGCTGGACCGTACGCAACGGCGGAGACCTCTACGCGATGAAGGCCACCGTCGCCCAACTCCCCACCACGTACCCGCCGTTCGCGGCCCTGCTGTTCACACCGCTGACGCTGCTCGGCGTACCGGAGATGCGGACCTTCGCGACCGGCTTCAACCTGGCGCTGGTCCTCGGCGTCGTGTACCTGTGCCTGCGCCTGGTCGGCGTGGAACGGCGGTCCCGGCGCCTCATGGTGGCGCTGTGGGTGGCCGCGCTCCTGGTGTGGTGCGAGCCGGTGTGGACGACGCTGCGGTACGGCCAGATCAACCTGCTGCTCGCGCTGCTCGTGCTCTGGGACCTGACCCGCCGACCCGGCAACCGCTGGGCCGGTATCGGCATCGGCGTCGCCACAGCGGTCAAGCTCACACCGGCACTGTTCGCCGTCATGCTGGCCCTCGCGGGTCTCGTGCAGGCGGTGCGCCTCGCGCGGTCCTGCGCGTCCTGGTGGAACCCCTGGCTACGTCAGGCAACGGTCGCCACCGGCACGTTCCTGCTGGTCACCGCGGCGTCCTGGCTGATCCTGCCGTACGACTCGAAGCGGTTCTGGACGGAGATGGTCTTCGCCGCGAGCCGCCCGGGGCAGGCCGAGGACACCGCCAACCAGTCGCTGCGCGGAGTGCTCGCGCGGCTCCTCCACACCCCCGACCCCGGCATCACCTACGCGATCGTCGCCGCCCTGGTCGCCGTGGCCGGTCTCACTGTCGCGGTGTTCTCGCTGCTACGCGCGCGTGCCGCCTGGGCGGTGGTGTCGTGTGCCGTGACCGCGCTTCTGGTCAGCCCGATCTCGTGGTCGCACCACTGGGTGTGGGTGGTGCCGCTGCTGATCCTGCTCGGGGCGGAGGCGCGCCGCACGGGCAGCGGGCGGCTGCGGGCGGCGGCGATCGGCACAGGGGTGCTGTTCTTCTCGTTCGCCCTCTGGTGGGTGCCGCACGCCGGCACAAGCGCGACCGTACGTCCCGAACTCGACCAGAACGCCTGGCAGTTCCTGCTCTCGGCGGGTTACACACTGGCCGGCCTGGCGTTCCTCGCCCTGGCCGCGCGACGGCTCCTCAGGGCCCAACAGAGCGCCCCGATCGGGCCGCAGCGCTCTCAGGCCGTCGCGAACGAGTAGAAGCGCTTGAGGGTGCAGTGCTCGTCCAGGAGCCTGCCGTAGATCGGCTCACCCTCGAGTTCGCGGTACGTCTCGATGGGGTCGCCTTTTATGATCAGCGCCCGCGCGCATTCCTCACACCAGTACTGGTAAGCGGAGTTGACCGGTTCCATGTCGCGGACGATGGGCGTACCACTGCCGCACCAGTCGCACTTACGCCTGTGTGCACCCATCGATCAGCTCCAGCTGTGGCCGCAGGCCGTGCACACGTAGGAGATCCCGCCGTTGTCACCGAGCACTTGGGCGACATGTGCGGAACCGCAGGACGGGCAGTTGAGGAAGGCGGCGACCTCGGGGCATTCGCACGGGGGGCAGGTGAAGCGGAGCGCGTACTCCGGCAACCAGTCGTAGCCCTGCGCCTCGGCCACGTCGAGCAGGTCGTTGACCTCCTCGAGGATGCTCGCAGGCATCGCGGTTCTCCCTCCCGTCGGGCGCCCTTCGCCGGGTGTGCACCCCCTGCCGGCCCGCCCGATTCTGCCACGGTCCGCCAGATGGGGCAGCGACGCGCGCGTACCGGTCCGGACACGGCGTCAGGTACGGCACCACGGGAGACTTGGCCCGGACAACACGAAATCCCGCCCCCTGGAGGGGACGGGATCCGGTAACTGTGGAGCTAAGGAGAATTGAACTCCTGACCTCCTGCATGCCATGCAGGCGCTCTACCAACTGAGCTATAGCCCCTTGCGTTCTTCCCGCTCGGCGGGCGAACAAGAAGAACTTTAGCCTGCGACCTGCCGGAAAGTGAAATCCGGGTCCATGGTCGCGGACTGCCCGCTCAGTCGTCGTCGCCGAGGACCGGCTCGGGCAGCGTGCCGGCGTTGTGCTCGAGCAGCCGCCAGCCGCGGGCGCCCTCACCGAGCACCGACCAACAGCAGTTGGACAGGCCGCCGAGGCTCTCCCAGTGGTGGGACTCCAGGCCGAGGAGCCGGCCGATGGTGGTGCGGATGGTGCCGCCGTGGCTGACCACGACGAGAGTGCCGCCGTCGGGCAGCTTGTCCGCGTGCCCCAGGACGACCGGAGCGGCCCGCTCGGCCACCTCGGTCTCCAGCTCACCGCCGCCCCTGCGCACCGGCTCGCCGCGCTTCCACGCGGCGTACTGCTCGCCGTACTGCGCGATGATCTCGTCGTGCGTGAGGCCCTGCCAGTGGCCGGCGTAGGTCTCCCGCAGGCCCTCGTCGTGCGTGATGTCGAGGGCGGTCAGGGAGGCCAGCTCGGCGGCCGTGGCGGCGGCGCGCTTGAGGTCGGACGCGACGATCGCGTCCGGCTTCAGGGAGGCGAGCAGCCGGGCGGCACGGCGGGCCTGTGCGACGCCCTCGTCGGTCAGCTCGATGTCCGTGCTGCCCTGGAAGCGGCGCTCCAGGTTCCACGCCGTCTGGCCGTGCCGCCACAGGATGACGCGACGGCCACGGCCACCGGACGCGTTCAGGAACGAACGCTGCGAACTCACAGCATGTCCCCGGCCGCGGCGTCAGCCCCCTGCTCCTCGGCGTGCTGGGCGCCCTTGCCACGGGTGGCCTTGGCGTCGGCGGGCAGGTCGAGCTCGGGGCAGTCCTTCCACAGGCGCTCGAGGGCGTAGAAAACGCGCTCCTCGCTGTGCTGGACGTGCACCACGATGTCCACGTAGTCGAGGAGGACCCAGCGGGCCTCGCGGTCGCCTTCGCGGCGCACCGGCTTGGCGCCGAGCTCCTTGTTGAGGCGCTCCTCGATCGCGTCGACGATCGACTTGACCTGGCGGTCGTTGGGCGCGGAGGCCAGCAGGAAGGCGTCCGTGATGGCAAGGACGTCGCTGACGTCGTAGGCGATGATGTCGTGCGCGAGCTTGTCGGCGGCCGCCTGCGCGGCAACGTTGATGAGCTCGGTGGAGCGGTCCGTCGCGGTCACTACGAGGCTTTCTTTAGGCGGATCAGTACCCCTCAAGGGTCTCACGGACCGCCGACAGCACCCCACACGATTACCCGGGGCCCGGCAGCACGCGCGTGTGCTGCCGGGCCCCGGGGCGTTCCGCTGGTAAGGGAGGGCGGCGGAAGGGCCCGTTCAGCCCGCCCTGTAGTCCGTGCCGAGGATCACGCCGACGTCGGCGTTCGCGGCGACCTTGCCCTTCTTGACGGCGGTGCCGGGCAGGTCGAGGGTCTTCGCGACCTCGACCGCCTGGGCCTTCTGGGCAGCGTCGGCGTACGTGACCTGCGACACGGTGGCGCCGGTGGCGTTGCCCTGGACCACTGCCCAGCCGCCGTTGACCAGATCCACGCGCGCGTTCTGCACGGCCTGTCGGGCGCCGGAGACGCTGATGCGTACGGCGTCGCCCTGGTCGGGACTCTTGACCTTGCCGCCGAGCACGTCCTTGACCATGGATTCGGTGGCCTGGTCGGTGAGTGTGCCGTCCTGCTGCACCGGGAGCACCGACGTCCTGTAGTCACCGTTCTTGGCGTGCTCCGCCAGCTTCGCCAGCGAGGCGCCCAGATCGTTCTCCTTGAGTGACGGGTCGAGGATCTGGGCGAGCGTCTTGACGGTGGTGGTGGCGGCGTCGGGGTCGCTGGACAGCTTCCGCAGCACGCCCTGCATGACGGCGCCGAACCGCTTCAGCTGGGACGTCTCCGGCTCGCCGGGCGCGCGGTAGGTGGCGTAGGCGACGGCCATCGGGCCGCTCAGGGTCTGCTTCTCGCCCTTCTTGACGAGCGGCGCCTCGCCCTTCTTCTTCGCCTCCGGGTCGGGTACGTCGGCGTCGGTGTCGATCTCGATGTTGCCGACGAGTTCGACGAGGTTGTTCAGGTACGGGGTGTCGAGGCGCCAGGTGCCCTCGATGGTGGTGCCGAGGAGCGAGTCGACGGACTCACGGGTGCCGCCCGCGCCGTCCTCGTCGACGGACTTGCCCAGGGTGGTGGCGGCGCCGTCCTCGTCCGTCACGGCGAGCGAGTTGGGCAGCAGCACCGTGGTGCCCTGCCCTGTGGTGGTGTTGTCGACGAGCAGGGCCGTGGAGGTGCCGCGCTTCTTGGTGTTGTGCAGGTGCAGCACGATCACGTCGCGCTTCTGCGGGCCGCTCGCCGCGGCGCCGCCCTCCTCGGAGCCGGAGAGCCCCGGCAGCTTGCCCGCGTACCAGAGGTAGCCGACGCCGCCGGTCAGAGCGAGGGCGAGGACGACGACCAGGGCGACCACGCGGTTGCGGCCGCGGCGTTTGGCCTCCTCGCGGCGCTCTGTGCGTGACTCGGTGAACTTCAGCCAGTCGATGACGTCTTCGGACTCCTCGTCCGGGTCCTCGACGAACTGGAACTGTTCGGTGCGGTACTCCTCGTCGCCGCGCTGCCTCGGCGGCGCCTGCCTCGGGGGCTCCTGGCGCTGCGGCGGCGGCTCGGGGCGGCGCTGTTGCTGCTGTTGCTGCTGTGGCTGCTGTTGCTGCTGTTGCTGCTGTTGCTGCTGCGGGGGTTCGGCGTGCTGTTGCTGCGGCACCCACGCGGTCTGCTCGTCGACGCGCTGCTGCGGCGCCCTTCCCGCGGCCTGCCCGTAGGGGTCGTACCCGGTGTCGTACGCGGCATTGTCGTAACCCGCGCCGCCATAGCCGGAGTTGTCGTACCCGGAGTTCCCGTACGGGTCGGGCGCGGAGGGCTCGGCGTACTGCTGGCCGTAGTCCTGGACCGGCTGCTGGCGGCCGGTGTCCGAGCCGGCGGCGTACGGGTCGTAGCCGTACCCCTGGGGCTGCTGGGGTTGTTGAGGCTGTTGGGGCTGCTGGGCGTACGGGTCGTAGCTCCGGGGCGGCTGGGCCGGCTGCTGCGCCTGCTGCGCGACCTGCTGGTACACCGGCTGCCCGAACTCGTCGTAGCCGACGATCTCGTACTGGCCGGCATACGGGTCGTAAGGGTCGTACTGTCGGTCGTTCACCGGTGCCCCTCTCGGCTCACTCGCCGCGGTACAGCTCGCGCTTGTCGATGTAGCGCACCACGCCGTCCGGCACCAAATACCAGACGGGGTCGCCCTTGGCGACCCTCGCACGGCAGTCCGTCGAGGAGATCGCGAGGGCGGGCACCTCGACCAGCGAGACGCCGCCTTCCGGAAGGCCGGCGTCCGTCAGTGTGTGGCCAGGCCGGGTGCAGCCGATGAAGTGCGCGAGGGAGAACAGCTCCTCCGCGTCCCGCCAGGTGAGGATCTGGCCGAGGGCGTCGGCCCCGGTGATGAAGAACAGATCCGTGTCGGGGTTGAGCGACCGCAGATCGCGCAGCGTGTCGATCGTGTACGTCCGCCCGGCGCGGTCGATGTCGATGCGGCTGACCGAGAACTGCGGGTTCTCCGCGGTCGCGATGACCGTCATGAGGTACCGGTCCTCGGCCGGGGAGACCGTCTTGTGACTCTTCTGCCAGGGCTGCCCGGTCGGTACGAAGACGACCTCGTCCAGGTGGAACTGGGCGGCCACCTCGCTGGCGGCCACCAAGTGCCCGTGATGGATCGGGTCAAACGTTCCGCCCATGACGCCCAGGCGGCGCTTGCCCGTGATCTCGGGGCCGGTAGGCATGTCCTGCTCTCCCATGCGTGCAGACCCTACCGGCCCGGACCTGTGGCCCCGTCGGCGGCGGTGTCCGGCTCAGCGGTCCCGGTTGAAGCGCGTGGTGATCCAGAGGAGCAGCAGCAGCACCACGAAGGCGCCACCGCCGGTGAGGTAGGGGCTGATGCTCGCGTGCTCGTCTACGTGCTCGCCGCCCTCGGCGGCGAGGGTGACCAGCTGGGCTGCGGTGCTGTGGAGGCTCATCGTCGGCAGGACCTATCCGGGTGGGAGCGGGCTCGAGACTTCTGGCACATCGTATGCGGGCGCCTCACGGGCCCTCACGCCGACTCAGGCATCGGTGTCGTCGTCGGCGTCCCGGCGGTAGCCGCGAAGGAGCAGCCAGGCCAGCAGCGCGGAGCCGACGAGGGCGACGGCCAGGACGATCCGCAGGACGTTGCCGGGCCCCTGTTCCTTCGCGGCGAGCTCGGCTGCGGCCAGCAGGGCTGTGTGGGCGTGCTCCATGACGCGTACTCCTTTGGTGTGCTGCCCGGCCACCGTAGCCCGCGTCCGGAAAGTGGATCGATGTGACCCCGCTGCGGCGGAACCGAAACGCATAGGCTGGACGTTCTTCGGAGGCGGGACCAGCCGCAGACATAGGGGGCCACATGACCGAGAACTCCGGACACGAGAACCTCCCGGGCCGGCAGCGCCGGCGCTTCCCGGGAATCTCCTCACGGGCGTACGAACACCCGGCGGACCGCTCGGCGCTGGTGGCCCTGCGTCGGCTCAGCGGCTTCGACACCGTCTTCAAGGCGCTCAGCGGTCTGCTGCCGGAGCGGAGCCTGCGTCTGCTTTTCCTGTCGGACTCGGTGCGGGTGAGCGACGCCCAGTTCGCGCACCTCAACACGATGCTGCGCGACGCCTGTTACATCCTGGACCTGGAGAAGGTCCCGCCGATGTACGTCACGCAGGACCCGAAGCCGAACGCGATGTGCATCGGCCTGGACGAGCCGATCATCGTGGTCACCACGGGCCTGGTGGAGCTGCTCGACGAGGAGGAGATGCGCGCCGTCGTCGGCCACGAGGCGGGGCACGCCCTGTCGGGGCACGCGGTGTACCGCACGATCCTGCTGTTCCTCACCAACCTCGCCATGAAGGTGGCGTGGATCCCGCTGGGGAACGTCGCGATCATGGCGATCGTGACGGCGCTGCGCGAGTGGTTCCGCAAGTCGGAGCTCTCCGCCGACCGCGCGGGCCTGCTCGTCGGCCAGGACCTGCAGGCGTCGATGCGCGGCCTGATGAAGATCGCGGGCGGCAACCACCTGCACGAGATGAACGTGGACGCGTTCCTGGAGCAGGCCGAGGAGTACGAAGCGGGTGGCGACCTGCGCGACTCGGTCCTCAAGATCCTGAACGTACTGCCGCGTTCGCACCCCTTCACCACGGTGCGGGCGGCCGAGCTCAAGAAGTGGTCCGAGTCCCGCGACTACCAGCGGATCATGGACGGTCACTACCCCAAGCGCGAGGAGGACAAGGAGACTTCGGTCTCCGACTCCTTCCGCCAGTCGGCGTCCAGCTACGCCAGCGATGTGCGCGGTTCCAAGGACCCGCTGATGAAGCTGGTCTCCGACATCGCGGGCGGCGCGGGCGACCTCGGCGGCAAGCTGCGCGACAAGTTCACGGGAACGGCCACCGGAAGCGGAAGCGCCACCGGCACCGGCACCGGCACCGGCACCGAGAGCAGCAGCGGCACCGAAGGCCGTGACGCGAGCGACGAAGGCGACGGCACCGACGAGAGCGGCAGAAACGACGGCCCGCGCTGAGCCGGTACGGACGAGCGCACGACAGCGCACGGGCAGCCCACGGAGACCCCGCACGGACAGCCCACGCAGAGAGCCCACACGGAGCGCCCACCGCACACCCGCCGCGCTAAGCCCGCGGTGACGGCTGTGCGGACGGGGCGAGGGAGCCGCACAGCGCCGTCACGTCGCCGGTCTCGTACGGATCGGTGCCCGCGGGCCCGCCCGTCTTCGCGCTCTGCCCGGCGTGCAGCGGCCGCAGCCGTTCCGCCGAGTCGGTGCCGCAGGAGAGCGGACCGGCCTGGACGTACGAGGCGAGCAGTTCGGCGCGATGGCGTTGCAGGTCCTCGCGGTCGAAGCGGAAGTGCAGTTCGCGTCGGACGGTGAGGAGCGAGGCCTGCCCGCCGTCGGGGCCTGCCGGGCGCAGCGCGTAGACGAAGGTGTGGTCCGAAGTGACCTCCAGCGTCTCGGAGTTGACCTCGGTGGCGTGCAGGGTGCCGTGGACGCGGATGCCGCTGTCGGCGAGCGCCGTGCGCGCCGGGTCGAGGCGGACGAGCCAGCCGGTGGCGGCGTGCCGTCCGTCGGCGGCGGGCCGGACGAAGCTCTGGTCGAACTGCTTGAACTGCGCCGGGTCGAGCAGGATCCGCACCGGTCGCACTTCGTTGCCGGTGAGCACGGCCGGGTCGAGGGAGGACTCGACGAGGTATTCCTTGGCGGTGGTCAAGGCGGTCATGACCTGGCTGTCCGCGAAGTGCGCGGTGCGGCGCACGGCGGGCAGGGCGATGCCCGCGGCCCCGGACTTGAACTGCGCGGCGGGGCTGCGGGCGAACAGATCGGCGGCCTGCCGCGCACCGGGCACGGGTCCGGTCGGCGCGAGCGGCACGACGGTCATCCGCAGGGGCTCGGCCGAGCGCAGCGGCGGCTGCCCCTCGGGCGCCCGCACGCCCATGTAGATCGCGGTGCCGAAGGCCATGACGATCAGCAGGACGAGGATCAGGGCCTGCCGGGAGAGGGCTCTGGTGGCCGCGGCCGCGGCGGAGGTCGCCGGGCGGCGGCGCACGGCCGGTGCGTGCTGCTCGCCGAGGCGCTCGCTCGCCGAGGACTCCTGGAGGCGGGCAGCGCGGACGAACGATTCGTCGAAGACGACGGATCGGTACTCTTCCTCGCCTCCACCGGGGACGCCTTCGGGGGTGCCTTCGGGTGTGCCCTCAGGTGGCTCTCCAGGCCCGGCCATACCTTCAGGGTAGGTCGGCGGAGCCTCGGGTAAACGCGCTGGTACGGGTCAACTTCCGCCGACGGGACAGAACTTGCGGGCGGCGCACGGCAGTTGACCCGTGTCCGTACGCCCGGCCGCTCTCAGGGGGTGCGTGTCTGCGCCGGGACCGGTGGCTCGGAGTGATCGGTCGACGCCGAGGCGCCACGGTCCACGCCGGTGGTGGCGGGCGGCGGCACCGGGTCCTGGCGGTCGGGCGAGGAGCCGCGGTAGACCGCCGTGAAGGCGAGCGCGACCATGCCGATGCCCATCACGATGGCGAGCAGCCAGGCGACGGGCCGGTGCCAGCGGCCGCGCGGGCGGCGCCCGGCCCGGTCCTCCATGAGCTCCGCGACACAGGCCGGGCAGGTGTCGCCAGTGCCGTCGTCGCCGTACGCCTCACGGTCGTACCGGTCGTGCGGGCAGGCGGCGCCGTACGGGTCGGACCCCTGCGGGTCGCGGGCGGAGCCGGAGGTGCGGTCGTCGCGGCGGCGGGCGCGGGCGCGGCGGTGCTCGGCCTCCGCGCGGGCCTCGGCCGCGGCGAGCAGGCGCTCCACGGCGCTGGGCTCGTGGAACTCGGCGGAGCGTACGAAGTCCTCGTCGAAGACCACGGAGGCGAACTCTTCGTCCGCACCCCCGCGGTCGCGGTCGTCGTCGGGCTCCCGGCCGTCCGCGGACGGCGTGCCCCCCACGTCCTCCGGCACGGGTCCAGAGTAGACCTGGGGGGTCAATTTGGGCAGTGCGTAACGGAATTCACCCGCTACGCGGACACGTCCGGCTCAGCGGATGTGGCCGTCGCCGGTCACGATGTACTTCGTCGAGGTCAGCTCCGGCAGGCCCATCGGGCCGCGGGCGTGCAGCTTCTGGGTGGAGATGCCGATCTCGGCGCCGAAGCCGAACTGGCCGCCGTCGGTGAACCGGGTCGAGGCGTTCACCGCGACCGTCGTGGAGTCGACGAGCTGGGTGAAGCGGCGGGCGGCCTGCTGCGAGGTGGTGACGATGGCCTCGGTGTGCCCGGAGGTCCAGAGCCGGATGTGCTCGACGGCCTTGTCGAGGGAGTCGACGACGGCGGCCGCGATGTCGTACGAGAGGTACTCGGTCTCCCAGTCCTCGGGCGTCGCCGCGACCACCGTGGCCTGGGACTTCTCCGCGTACTCCTGCACCCGCTCGTCGGCGTGCACGGTCACGCCGGCCTCCGCGAGGGCGTCGAGGGCGCGCGGCAGGAACGCTTCGGCGATGTCCTGGTGGACGAGGAGCGTCTCGGCGGCGTTGCACACGCTGGGGCGCTGGGCCTTGGAGTTGATGAGGATGTCGACGGCCATGTCGAGGTCGGCCTCGGCGTCCACGTACACATGGCAGTTGCCGGTGCCGGTCTCGATCACCGGGACCGTGGACTCCTCGACCACGGTACGGATCAGGGAGGCGCCGCCGCGCGGGATCAGCACGTCGACGAGGCCGCGGGCGCGCATCAACTCCCGTACGGAGTCACGGGATTCACCCGGTACGAGCTGCACCGCGTCGGCCGGCAGACCCGCACCGCCGACGGCGTCGCGCAGGACGCGGACGAGCGCGTTGTTGGAGTGGTACGCGGAGGACGAGCCGCGCAGCAGGACCGCGTTGCCGGACTTGAGGCAGAGGGCGGCGGCGTCCACCGTGACGTTGGGCCGGGCCTCGTAGATGATGCCGACGACGCCGAGCGGGACGCGGACCTGGCGCAGGTCGATGCCGTTGGGCAGGGTCGAGCCGCGCACCACCTCGCCGACCGGGTCGGGCAGCGCCACCACGTCGCGTACGTCGGCGGCGATGGCCCGGACGCGCTCCGGGGTGAGGGTGAGGCGGTCGACGATGGACTCGCTGGTACCGGCCTCGCGCGCCTTGGCGATGTCCTCGGCGTTGGCCTCGACGATCTCCTTGGTCCGCACTTCCAGGGCGTCCGCGATGGCGAGCAGCGCGTCGTCCTTGGCGGCCCGTGGCAGCGGAGCGATGTCGGCGGCCGCGGCGCGGGCGCGGTAGGCGGCCTGGGCGACCGGGGACATGTCGGCGTACGGGGAGAGCGAGGTCATGCCCGCAGCGTAGCCGGGGCGCCCGGCGCGTCCAGCCGCTGTTCCGCACTCCGAGACGTACGACGAGACGCGCGACCGGGCGCACACCGGACCCGCTCCCCCACGCCCCTCACGTACCGGGAACGCACCGAGAACGCACCGGGAACGCACCGGGAACGCACCCGCATCCCACCCCCAGGACGGCCGGAAACAGCCCCTCAGAAGGGGTGCACCCCCACAGGCGCCGCCGGTGGTGGCCCGTACCCGTCCGCGATGCGCTGGTGGTACGTGTCGCGGTCGATCACCTCGAGGCCGACGATCTCCCACGGTGGCAGCTGGGCGCTCTGCCGATGCTCGCCCCAGAGCCGCAGCGCGACCGCGGCGGCGTCGTGCAGGTCGCGGGCCTCTTCCCAGTACCGGATCTCGGCGTGGTCGTTCGCGTACCGACTGGTCAGCAGGAAGGGGTGGTCGTGGGCGAGCTGTTCGAGGCCTCGTCTGATGTCCGGGAGCGGGGTCGCGGGGCCCGAGACGCTCAGCGTCACGTGCCACAGGCGTGGCTCGTCGGCGGCCTTCTCCCGGCCGGTCCGCTCGTCCGGCTCCGCCGGGCCGTCGCCCGTCCTGACGCTCGTCAGGGCCCGCTCCCCACTTCGTGACGACGCCCCAGGGCGCGCTCGTCTCACCGGCGGCCTCCCGCTCTGCCTTCTTCGTGCGGACCTGTCCGCACCTGTGCCCCGCAACAAAGTTGACCAGCCCTTGGCGCTCCGCGTGGGCGTTTCGCGGAAGGTCCCCCGCCCAGGGCGGCCCGTTTCGGCCGCCCCCCGGCCCGAGCTGCGACGACGGCGTCAACCCTGCGCAGGTCACGCACCGGCCGTACGAGCCTGCCGCACGAGCCTTACGAGACACTCAGTCGTGCAGCAGCACCAGGTCGTCCCGGTGCACGACCTCCCGCTCGTACGCGGGACCCAGCTCCTTGGCGAGCTCGCGGGTGGAGCGGCCGATCAGCTGCGGGATCTCCTTGGCGTCGAAGTTCACGAGGCCGCGGGCGACCGTCCGGCCCTCCGGGTCGCGCAGCTCCACCGGATCGCCCGCGCTGAACTCGCCCTCGACCGCCTTGATCCCGGCGGGCAGCAGCGAGGTGCGCCGCTCGGTGACCGCCCGTACCGCCCCCTCGTCCAGGGTCAGCGCGCCCTGCGGCGTGGAGGCGTGCTGCAGCCAGAGCAGCCGGTCCGCGGAGCGCCGTCCGGTGCTGTGGAAGTGGGTGCCGGTGTCCCGCCCGGCGAGCGCGTCCGCCGCGTGCACCGCGGAGGTGAGGACGACGGGGATACCGGCCGCGGCGGCGATCCGGGCAGCCTCGACCTTGGTGACCATGCCCCCGGTGCCGACGCCCGCCTTGCCCGCGCTGCCGATCTGCACATGCGCGATGTCCTCGGGCCCGCGTACCTCCTCGATCCGCGCACTGCCGGGCTTGGCCGGGTCCCCGTCGTACAGGCCGTCCACGTCCGAGAGCAGCACGAGCAGGTCGGCGCGGACCAGGTGGGCGACGAGGGCGGCGAGCCGGTCGTTGTCGCCGAAGCGGATCTCGTCGGTGGCGACCGTGTCGTTCTCGTTGACCACGGGCAGCGCGCCCATGGCGAGGAGCTGGTCGAGGGTGCGGGAGGCGTTGCGGTGGTGGGCGCGGCGGGCCATGTCGTCGCTGGTGAGCAGCACCTGCCCGACGCGGACGCCGTAGCGCGCGAGGGAGGCGGTGTAGCGGGCGACGAGCAGGCCCTGGCCGACGCTGGCGGCGGCCTGCTGCCGGGCCAGGTCGCGTGGGCGGCGGCGCAGGCCAAGTGGGGCGAGCCCGGCGGCGATGGCGCCGGAGGAGACGAGGACTATCTCCTTCTCCCCTCCACTGCGCACCTTCGCGAGGACGTCCACGAGGGCGTCCACCCGGTCCGCGTCCAGGCCGCCCGAGGCGGTGGTGAGCGACGAGGAGCCCACCTTCACCACGATGCGACGGGCCTCGGCCACGCTCTTCCTTGCTACGCCTGACACCTGCGATCCCCTGCTGCCCGACCGGCGACGTTCTACGACCAGTGCCGAACCACTGACCACGACCGGTAACGATCCACTCGCCCGCAATGTACGTGAGAGGCCTCGGGCACCGCCGCCGCATTCCGCCCCGTGGTCAGCGGCTGTGGTCAGCGACCCTGGCCAGCGGCCGCGGCCAGCGCCCCGGCGAGGGTGCCGTGAGCCCGCCCGCGCGACGGACGGCGGGCTCCCCACTGGAGTTCAGTCGCTTTGCCCCGGTATCCGGTGATAGTTGTCACGGAAGATTGCCCAGGCAGCGCCGATGGTCATACGGTCAGGGGTCAGCCTTCCCCACGGCCTTCCCCCACGAGGTCGTTGCCGGGGCCGAACTCACCGCTTCCCCCCATCCGAACTGCCAGGAGCCCAGCCCGTGCCCTCCGCCGGACTCGCCCCCCGCCGCATCGTGCAGCTACTCACGCTTTTCACGATGTTCGCGCTCTTCACGGCGCAGCTCGCCAGCGCTCTGCTGCCGAACCTGCCCGTCTTCATCATCGCCGGAGCCGGCGGTCTGGCCCTCGACACGTACCTGCAGTACAAGAAGCCGGGCCTGCTCGCCCTGCTCGGCAAGATCCGCTTCGACGTGACCGTGCGGCAGCTGCTGCGCGACATGCTGATCGTGGTCGGCCTGCTCCGCCTGCCCGGCATCAACCCGCTGAACGAGCAGGCGCCGCTCACCATCGCGCTGCTCGCCTTCTACCTGGCGCACTTCGTCTGCCAGGCCCTCGCCGTACTGGTCCGGCGCAGCCGCCAACTCCCGATCGTCACGCGGAACATCGACGCGTCGGCGCTGCACCTCACCGCCGCTCCGCCGCGCATCCTGGCCCGCCGCCAGGCCCACCGCCTCCTTGTCTTCTCGGCCCCCGCGACAGTCGGCCTGCTGGTCTCGGCGATCACCAAGACCGTCTTCGCGGGCGCCGTCGGCGTCGGCGTCTCGCTCGCCCTGATGGGCGGCGGCACCGCGTACCTGGCCACCTGGATCCTGCCGAGGAAGCGCGCCGCGCACGACGCCAAGGTCATGGAGTGGCTGGCGGAGTGGCTGGACGAGTACAAGCCGACCGTCGCCATGTACTTCTCCGGCGGCACCACCTCCGCCTACCAGGCGAACATGTGGCTCTCCACCCTCGCCAAGGTCGACGGCAAGCCGCTGATCGTGCTGCGTGAGCGGTTCATGGTGCAGAAGATCGACGCCACCGACGTGCCGATCCTGTGCGTCCCCAAGGTCGCGAACATGTTCGCCCTGGAGAACTCGACGCTGAAGATGATGCTGCACCCGGCCAACGCCGCGAAGACCTCGCAGGTCCTGCGCATCCCCACGCTGAAGCACGCGTTCATCAACCACGGCGAGAGCGACAAGCTCTCCTCCTGCAACCCGTACGCCAAGGCGTACGACGAGGTCTGGGTCGCAGGACCCGCCGCCCGCGACCGGTACCAGATGGCCGACATCGGCGTCGACGACAAGGACGTCGTGGAGGTCGGCCGCCCGCAGCTCTCCCCGATCCGCCCGTACACGGGCGCCCCGACCGGCGAGTTCACCACCGTCCTCTACGCCCCCACCTGGGAGGGCTGGGACGGCAACCCCGGCAACACCTCGGTCGTCCTGGCCGGCGAGAACATCGTGCGCGAGCTGCTCGCCGACCCCAAGGTCCGGCTGCTCTACAAGCCGCACCCGATGACCGGTTCCCAGGACCCGCGCGCGGGCGTCGCCAACGATCGCATCAAGGCGATGATCCGCGAGGCCAACACCGGCCGCTCCGGCGCCCGCCCCGGCCCCGAGGCCGAGCAGGAACTCGCCCTGCGCATCGCCGAGTTGGACGCCCTGACCTCCACGTCGTTCCGTACCGGAGCCGACGAGCAGGAGCGGATGATGCTGCAGAGCGCGCCCTCCGAGGACCGTGAGGCGGCCGTCGCCGCGGCCACCGCGGCCTGGGAGACGGCGTACTGGAGCTCGTTCCCCGAGTGGGAGCACCAGATCATCACCACCGCCCGCCCGGCGATCTTCTCCTGCTTCAACCAGGCCGACCTGCTGATCAGCGATGTCTCCTCGGTGGTCTCGGACTGGCTGAGCAGCGAGAAGCCGTACGCGGTGGCCAACACCTCGGGCATGGCCGAGGCCGAGTTCCGTGCCGGGTTCCCGACGGTGCGCGCGGCCACGATCCTCAGCCCCGAGGCGGACGGCGTACCCGCGCTCATGGAAGCGGTGCGCCACCCCGAGGACGACCCGTACGCGGGCTCCCGCGCCGAGCTGAAGGAGCACCTCCTCGGCCCGTCGGACCCGCCCTCCATCGACCGCTTCAACGCCGCGATCCGCGCCCTGTGCGAGCAGGCGGACGCCCGCCGCGCCCGCACCGAGGCCCGTCTGGTCTCGGAGATCCCGGCCCAGCGCACGGGAGATGTGGCCACGGAGGAAGAGGCCGACGCCGAAGAGGTCTCGGCCTGACCCACGGCGACACGAAGAGGGCGGCCCCCCGGAACTCTCCGGGGGGCCGCCCTCTTGTCGTTGCCGTGGATCAGAACGGCTTGAACTCGTCGAACTCCTCGTCCGCCTCGTCCCGATCCGACTGCTTGTCGCGGCGGCGCACCGCGGCCGGGCGGGGCGTCTCGAAGCGGTGGTCCTCGCCCCGTCGGCCCAGCATCTCCGCGCCGGAGGCCATGGTCGGCTCCCAGTCGAAGACGACCGCGTTGTCCTCGGGGCCGATGGCCACACCGTCACCGGCACGGGCACCGGCCTTCATCAGCTCAGCCTCCACACCGAGCCGCTCAAGGCGGTCGGCGAGGTAGCCCACGGCCTCGTCGATGTTGAAGTCGGTCTGCCGCACCCAGCGCTCCGGCTTCTCGCCACGCACCCGGAACAGCCCGTCCTCTTCCTGTACGACGGTGAAGCCGGTGTCGTCCACGGCCTTCGGGCGGATGACGATCCGGGTCGCCTCCTCCTTCGGCTTGGCCGCACGGGCGGCGGCGACCAACTCGGCGAGCGCGTACGAGAGTTCCTTCAGGCCGGTGTGCGCGACCGCGGACACCTCGAAGACGCGGTAGCCGCGCTTCTCCAGGTCGGGCCGGACCATCTCGGCCAGGTCCTTGCCGTCGGGCACGTCGATCTTGTTGAGGACGACGAGCCGCGGCCGGTTCTCCAGGCCCGCGCCGTACTCCTTGAGCTCCGCCTCGATGACGTCGAGGTCGGAGACCGGGTCGCGCTCGGACTCCAGGGTGGCGGTGTCGAGTACGTGCACGAGCACCGAGCAGCGCTCGACGTGCCGCAGGAACTCGAGGCCGAGGCCCTTGCCCTGGCTGGCGCCGGGGATGAGGCCGGGCACGTCCGCGATGGTGTAGACGTTCGAACCGGCCGTCACCACACCGAGGTTGGGGACGAGCGTCGTGAACGGGTAGTCCGCGATCTTCGGCTTGGCGGCCGAGAGGACGGAGATGAGCGAGGACTTGCCGGCGCTCGGGTAGCCGACGAGCGCCACGTCCGCGACGGTCTTCAGCTCCAGGACGATCTCGGAGCTCTGCCCCGGCTCACCGAGCAGCGCGAAGCCGGGCGCCTTGCGCCGGGCCGAGGCCAGCGCGGCGTTGCCGAGCCCACCGCGGCCACCCTGCGCGGCGACGTACGAGGTGCCCTCGCCGACCAGGTCCGCGAGGACGTTGCCCTGCGGGTCGAGGATGACGGTGCCGTCCGGCACGGGCAGGACCAGGTCCTGGCCCTCCTTGCCGGAGCGGTTGCCGCCCATACCGGGCTGGCCGTTGGTGGCCTTGCGGTGCGGGCTGTGGTGGTACTCGAGCAGGGTGGTCACGGACTGGTCGACGACGATCGTGATGTCGCCGCCCCGGCCGCCGTTGCCGCCGTCGGGGCCGCCGAGCGGCTTGAACTTCTCCCGGTGTACGGAGGCACAGCCGTGACCTCCGCTACCCGCGGCGATATGCAGCTCGACGCGGTCCACGAAGGTGGTCATGGTTAGGGCCTCCTGGGGGTCCCCCCGGCCGGAGCTGAGGGAGTACATACGGGTCTGTCTATCTAGTAACACGCCGAGGGCGGACCCGCTTCCCGTACGAATGCCGTACGAGAAGTGAGGTCCGCCCTCGGAAAAACCGCGGTGAAACCGCGAGAGAACTCGCTCTACGGTGCCGTGATCAGGCGACCGGAACGATGTTCACGACCTTGCGGCCACGGTGAGTACCGAACTCCACCGCACCAGCGGTCAGCGCGAACAGGGTGTCATCCTTGCCGCGGCCGACCGAGTTGCCCGGGTGGAAGTGGGTGCCGCGCTGGCGGACCAGGATCTCACCGGCGTTCACGGTCTGACCGCCGAAGCGCTTCACACCGAGCCGCTGAGCATTGGAATCGCGACCGTTCCGAGTGGACGATGCGCCCTTCTTATGTGCCATGTCTCCTCAGTCCCTTACTTCGCAGCCGTGGGGATCTCAGTGACCTTGATCGCCGTGTACTGCTGGCGGTGGCCCTGACGACGGCGGTAGCCGGTCTTGTTCTTGTAGCGAAGGATGTCGATCTTCGCGCCCTTGTGGTGGTCCACGACCTCGGCCTGGACCTTGATGCCGGCCAGAACCCACGGGTCGCTGGTCACAGCTTCGCCGTCGACGAGCAGCAGGGTCGAGAGCTCGACCGTGTCGCCAACATTGGCAGTGGAAATCTTGTCAACCTCAACGATGTCACCGACAGCAACCTTGTGCTGGCGGCCACCGCTGCGCACGATGGCGTACACGCGGATCTCACTCTCTACGACTCGGAACGGGACCCCCGCAGTCCAGCCGTCCACTCGAAGGTGGCCGGCCTCCCCCGGGCACGAAGGCGCGGGGGGCTCCCGGACAGAGATCCGGGAGGAGAAAGGTTTACAGGGGTGCGGCGTACCTATGGACACGCCGACGGCCCAGGTTACGGGGCCCACCCGTAAGGGTCAAACCGGCCCCGTAGCGGCCTCAGCCCAGCCGCTTCTCACCGTCCGGCGGCAGCGGCTTGACGCCCTTGCACAAGTCCGTCGAGTCGGCACTGCCCGGCCAGGCGACGCTGCGCAGCCGGTCGAAGTGCGCCCGGTACACCTCGTGCACCGCGTCGTCGTCGACCTTCACGATCGCCTCGTCGTTCTCCCGGAGCGCCGGCGCCGTGTAGTTGCCCGAGCCGGTGAAGGAGACCTTGTTCCGCTTGCCGTCGTACATGCCGTCGATGAGCACGTACTTGTTGTGCACGATGTACGGAGTGGTGAGCTTCTGGCCGGGGTTCAGCGGGTCCCGGTCGTCGTTGTAGCAGCGCACGGAGGGGCCGCCGGTGGTGTGCAGCGTCTCCCAGGTGCCCTTGATGCCGCCCTGGCTCTTGGCGCTGTCGGTCTCCGCGTACGTCACGTACACCGAGCAGCCCGCCTTCTTCAGGGCGACCAGCTTGTCGGCGATGGCCTGCCGGGTCAGCTTGAAGATGCCGACCCGGACCTTGGTGCGCTGCGTGACCCCGGCGGCGTCCTGGTAGGTGCACTTCACGTTGTTCAGCACCGAGTACACGGTGTCGGTGTCGTTGGTGCTGCCGGCCCGCGGATAGAAGTACGCCTTGTACAGGCCGTTGCTGACCGTGCGGTACCGCCAGTTCCGCCAGTCCTTGGCGAGCATGTCGTCGAAGTAGCCCGCGTACGCGTCGTACAGCGTCGGGTTGTCCGGCAGCAGCAGCGCGTCGTTGAAGAACTTGGTGTGCGCGGACGGCGTCGAGTTTGAGGTCGTCTGCACGACCACGTCCCGGGCGCCCTGGACCTCCGAGAACAGCCAGAACTTGTTGTGCATGATCGACTTCCCGTACTTCGGGTCGCCGAGGCAGGACTTCCCCGCCGGGCACAGCGCGACGAACGACGGCTTCGCCCGGTCGGTGCCGAGGGCGGCCTTGAGCGTCGCGTACGAGGTGTTCTCGGGGCGGTCGCTCACGCTGGTCTCGTCCAGCAGGATCTGCACGCGGACCCCCCGCTCGGCCGCCCGCACCAGGGCGTTCACCATGGTGGCCTCCCACACGTGGTAGACCGCGACCTTGATGGTCGACCCAGGCACGGCCGCGTCGGTGAGCTGCAGCAGCCGGGCGCGTATCGCGTACTGCTGGTCGGTGCTGCCCAGCGGGTCGTTGAAGACCGGCCCCTCCGTCCACTCCGGGGCCTCCGCCGCCGCGGCCGTGCCGCTTCCCCCCGCGGCCAGCTGCACTCCGGCGGCCGACAGGACGGTGGCCAGCGCGGCCAGCCGTCTCGCGCCGTTCTGCGGCGGCACGGCACGGTGCCGCCCTCCGCCCTTGCGACGCAGATGCGCCATGACGATTCCCCTCCCCTTGCCCCCGGCGTCGCGTTTCTCCCGAACGCGTGGCCGTGGGTACATCTGTCTGACGTACGTAGTTTTACACAGCGTGGCCGGACGGTTGTAGAGGGTGGTCGGCCCCTGTTCAAAGGGGCCGAGAGCTGGAAACGACGCCGCCCCCGCACCGGAGTGCGGGGGCGGCGTCGGATCGTACGGTCGGAGCGACCGGCCGGTCAGCCTTCGTCGGACGGAGCGGAGGCCGAGACGGACGGCAGCGTCTGCTGCTCGGCCGCGGCGGTCTTCTTCGTCGTCTTCTTGGCGGCGGCCTTCTTGGTCGTCGTCGTCTTCTTGGCCGCGGTCTTCTTCGCGGCCGTCTTCTTGGCGGCGACCTTCTTCGTCGTGGCCTTCTTCGCCGCCGTCTTACGGGCGGCCTTCTTGGCCGGCGCGGGCGCCTCGTCAGCCGACTCGACCGCGGTCTCGGCCGGAGCCTCGGCAGCGGTCTCGGCGGCGGGCACGACCATGACGGCCGAGTCCTCCGAGGCGGTCGGCGCCGCGGCCTTGCGCACCGCACGGCGTCGCGGACGCGCGGGCGCGGCCTCGACGGCGGGCGCCGACACGGTCACCGGCTCGGCGGCGGGCTCCGGCTCGGCCGGGGTCTCGACCCGCACCGGGGCGGGCTCCACCACGGTCTCCGCCACCGGCGCCTCCTCGGTCACCTTGGGCGAACCGGCCGGGGCCGACGCCTTCCGGGTGGCCCGACGGCGCGTACGGCCCTTCGGCGCGGCCTCGTCCACCACCGCGGCGGGGGCGGGCTCGGCCACGGGCTCGGCGGCCGGAGCCACCGCTTCCTGGACCGGCTCCGGCTCCACCGGCTCGGCCTTCGCGACCTTGTCGGCCTTTGCCGCCTTCGCACGCCTGGCGGGCTTCTCGGCCTTCTCGGCCTTCGCGACCTGCTCAGCCTTCTCGAACTGCTCGGGCTGCGCGGGCTGTTCAGCCGCTACCGGCGTCTCGGCCTCGGCGGACCGCGGCGAACCGGCGGGCGCCGACGCCTTGCGCGTGGCCCGACGCCGCGAACGGCCACGGGACGCGGCGGCCTCGGCCTCGGCCGCGCTGCTGTACAGCTCCTCGTCCACGGCGAACTCGGGCTCGGCGAGCTTCGCCGGGGCCGCGGCCTCGGCGGCGACCTCCGCCTCCGTCTCGACGGCCTCGGCGGCAGCCTCGTGGGCGTGCTCGTGACCCTGGTCCTGCCCGTCCTTGCGGCCGCGCTTCTTGGAGCGCTTACCGCCGCCACCGGCGGAGCTCGGCTGCTCCATGTGCACGATCACGCCACGGCCGTTGCAGTGCACACAGGTCTCGGAGAAGGACTCCAGGAGCCCCTGCCCGACCCGCTTGCGCGTCATCTGCACCAGGCCGAGCGAGGTGACCTCGGCGACCTGGTGCTTCGTACGGTCCCGGCCCAGGCATTCGAGCAGGCGCCGCATGACCAGGTCCCGGTTGGACTCCAGGACCATGTCGATGAAGTCGACGACGACGATGCCGCCCAGGTCGCGCAGCCGCAGCTGGCGCACGATCTCCTCGGCCGCCTCCAGGTTGTTCCTGGTCACGGTCTCTTCGAGGTTGCCGCCCTGACCGGTGAACTTGCCGGTGTTGACGTCGACCACGATCATCGCTTCGGTCTTGTCGATCACCAGCGAACCACCGCTGGGCAGCCAGACCTTGCGGTCGAGCGCCTTCATCAGCTGCTCGTCGATCCGGTACGTCGCGAAGACGTCGACCTCGGACGTCCACTTCTGCAGACGGTCCGACAGGTCGGGCGCGACGTGCTGCACGTAGCCGTGGATGGTCTCCCAGGCCTCGTCACCGCTGACGACGACCTTCGAGAAGTCCTCGTTGAAGATGTCGCGGACGACCCGGACCGTCATGTCCGGCTCGCCGTACAGCAGGCTCGGCGAACTCGTCGACGCCTGCTTGGACTTCTTCTGGATCTCTTCCCACTGCGCCTGCAGCCGCTCGACGTCGCGGCTCAGCTCGTCCTCGCTCGCACCCTCGGCGGCGGTGCGCACGATGACGCCCGCGTCCTCGGGGACGATCTTCTTGAGGATGGTCTTCAGGCGGGCCCGCTCGGTGTCGGGCAGCTTGCGGCTGATGCCGGTCATCGAGCCCTCGGGCACGTACACCAGGTACCGGCCGGGCAGCGACACCTGGCTGGTCAGCCGGGCGCCCTTGTGGCCGATCGGGTCCTTGGTGACCTGCACGAGCACGGACTGGCCGGACTTGAGGGCGGTCTCGATACGGCGCGGCCCGTTGGCCATGCCGAGCGCCTCGAAGTTGACCTCACCCGCGTACAGCACGGCGTTGCGGCCCTTGCCGATGTCGATGAAGGCGGCCTCCATCGACGGCAGGACGTTCTGCACCTTGCCCAGGTAGACGTTGCCGACGTACGAGGTCGACTGCTCCTTGTTGACGTAGTGCTCGACGAGGATGTTGTCCTCGAGCACGCCGATCTGGGTGCGGTCGCCGTGCTGGCGGACGATCATCTCCCGGTTGACCGCCTCGCGGCGGGCCAGGAACTCGGCCTCGGTGATGATCGGCACACGGCGACGGCCCTGCTCACGACCCTCGCGGCGGCGCTGCTTCTTGGCCTCCAGACGGGTCGAGCCCTTGATGGACTGCACCTCGTCGGACGGCTCGGACTCCTTCTTCGGCCGCGGCTCACGGACCTTGACGACCGTACGCTCCGGGTCGCCGTCGCCCGCCTGCTCGCTGTCGGGGCCGGAGTCACCGGCGCGACGGCGACGGCGCCGACGACGACGGCTGCTGGAGGAACCACCGGAGTCGCGCTCCGCGCGCTCGTCGGCGGCGTCCTCCTCGATCTGCTCGGCGGTGTCCTCGGCGTCCTGCTCGGCCTGCTCGGCGGCCTCGTCGCTCGCGCCGTCCTCGCCGTCCTCGTGCTCCTGGTCGGCGGACTCACCGCGGCGACGGCGACGGCCACCGCGACGGCGACGACGGCCCTGACGGCCGCCCTGCTCGTCGGAGTCGTCACCCTCGACGGACTCCTCGGCCGACTCGTCCTCGACGGACTCGACGGGCTCGGCGGACTCCTCGGCCGCGGCGGGCTCGGCCACCGGGGCAGCGGCCTTCGCGGGCTCGGCGGCCACCGGCTCGGCGGGCTCACCCCGGCGACGGCGCCGACGGCGCGCACCCGCGGTGGGCTCCTCCTCCGGCGCTTCCTCGACCGGCTCAACCTGCTCGGCCTCACCGGCCGCCTCGGCGGCGGCAGCGGCGGCGGCGCGCTCGGGCGTCTGGAACATCGGCTCGGTGAACACGGGCGCCTGGAACACCGCGACCGCGGGGCGCTTACGGCGCCGCGAACCGGTCTCCTCGGTGTCCTGCTCGGCGTCCTTCGCACCCCGGGCGCCGCCCGGCTCGGAGAAGATCGCCGACGACTTGCGCGCGGCCCGACGACGACCCCGCTTGGGAGCCTCGGCGGGAGCGGCCTCAGCGGCCGGAACCTCGGCGGGCGCGGCCTCAGCCGCAGCGGCCTCGACGGGCGCGACCTCAGCGGCGGGCGCCTCGGCGACCGGGGCGTCAGCGGTGGGCGCACTGACCTTGCGGGTGGCACGGCGACGCGAACGACCGCGCGGCGCGGCCTCGGCGTCGTCCTGAGCGGGCGCCTCGGCCGGAGCCTCGACAGCGGCCGGAGCCGCGACCGGCTCAGCGACGGGCTCGGCCACCGGGGCGGCCGTCTCGCTCTCATCAGTGGTCTTGGGGGCACCGGCCGGGGCGGTCGCCTTACGGGTGGCACGGCGACGGCTACGACGCGGCGCTTCCTCGACGGGCGCGACCTCAGCGGTCTCAGTGGCCTCAGCGACCTCGACCGGCTCAGCGACCTCGGAGGGCGCGGCAGCCTCGACGGGCGCGGCGGTCTCGTCGCTCGCGGCGGCGGCCTTCGGCGCCCCGGCGGGCGCGGAGGCGCGGCGGGTGGCACGGCGCCGGGCACGCGGCGCGGCGACCTCTTCGGTGGCGGTAGCGGCGGCAGTGTCGACGGCCTCGACCGCGGCGGCCTCTTCGGCCTCGGGGTCGACAGCGGACGCGGGCTCGTCGGCGGACGCGGTCACAGCCGCGGCCGTACCACTCTCGGTGGCCGCCGTGGGCGGCCCTGCCGGGCGGGAAGCGGCGCGGCGCCGACGGCGCGGCGGCAGCTTGTCGCCAGGTGCGTTGTTGTGTTCCTCGGCGTCGCCGGTCACACCGGACTCGTTGGGCTCGAGCATGCGGGCGGTTCTCCCGTCAGGCTCCCGGGCGCCGCGCCTGGTAACCGGTGACGTCCGCGGCCTGCGCGCGAAGCGCGGGGCCGCCGTCCGGTAGGCGCGGGCGCCGCACGGGAGCTTTCAGTGTCTGTCTCGCCGGTTCCGTACGCGATGTACGCACGGCCTGGCGAAAGTCTTGGTGGTCAGCGCGCGGCCCGACCCAGGTGGCTCCCGAGTACGAGGGCTGCGCTACGACGGACATCCCTACGCGGAGCCTTCCGGCGCCTGCGCTGCCGCGACGGGCGATCCGGCGGCCCCTGAGCGATCGGCCGGGGCGGCCGTGACTGCCTCGCGGTCGGGCGCGAGCGGGTCGGTCACCGTGCCGGACTCTTCATCGAATGGCCCCTGCGCCAGCCTGGTCACCGCTACGGGGACCGGCGGCGCCAGGTCGGCCACAGCTCGGAGACCGGACAGGACGTCGTCGGGTCGAACGGCAGGCGTCACGTGCCGAACAACCAGCCGCAGTATCGCACAGGGCCCGTCCACGGGCCTATCAGCATGTGGACGGGACGCTTCGAGAGCTGCGACGGCGGCACGCGCGTCAAAGGTGCGCATGCCGTTCTTCGTACGCCGCTGGACCTCTACCGCCTCGGCGGCGAGGAAGGTCTCGGCCGCGTGCGCGGCGTCCTCGACCGTGACTCCGTCGAGCCGCAGCTCCCAGACGGAGGCCTGGAGCCGGTCGGCGAGACCGGAGGTGCGGGCCTCGACCACGTCGGTGATGTCGAGCCCGGTGGGCAGCGACTCATCGAGCAGGTCCTTGAGCATCGCGGGGTCGCGGTGCTCGGTGAGGGCGATCTCCAAGTACTCGGCCTCGCTGCCCGTGCCGGTGGGTGCGGCATTGGCGTACGACACCTTGGGGTGCGGGGTGAAGCCCGCCGAGTACGCCATGGGGACCTCGGCGCGACGCAGGGCGCGCTCGAAGGCGCGCTGGAAGTCGCGGTGGCTGGTGAACCGGAGGCGGCCGCGCTTGGTGTAGCGCAGTCGGATGCGCTGCACCGCCGGTGCGGGCGGCGGGCCTTCGGGCTGTCGCTTGCCCAGTGTCGTTCAGTCCTTCGTGAGCTTCGTGTATGCGGTCGTACTGCTACCTAGAGTACGTGCACCGGCCGCTCCCGGTTCCCCGTGGGCCGTCGCGGGGGCGAGCGGCTCGGGTTCCGGCCGGGGTGCGCCGAAGAGGGCGCGGCGCAGGTCGGCCCGTACTTGGCGGGCGCTGTCGCGGGCAACTGTCAGGGCGGCGCGCACGGTTCGGGCGACGGGCCGCCACAGTCCGTCGCGCACCAGGTGGCCGACGGGGGTCATGACGTGCCGGTACGTCCACCGCACCGGTTCCACGAACACCCACCGCAGCAGTTGCCCGAGGAAGCGGCCGACGGCGCGGGACACGTACCCGGCGATCCGCCACGCGTGCCCGAGCGCGGCGCCGACCTCGCGCCCGATCACCGCGAGCACCCGCCCGACGGGCACGAGCACCCACCGCCACAGGAAGACCGCCGGCGCGACCACGAGCCACCGCCACACGAACACCGCGGGCGCCACCACGAGCCACCGCCACACGAACACCGCGGGCGCCACCACGAGCCACCGCCACAGGAAGACGGCCGGTACGACCACCAACCACCGCCACAGGAAGGCGAGTCCGGTGCCGAGTGCGCGTACCGCCCACGCGATGCCGTGCCCGAGCGGGGTGAGGAGCCGGTGGTACAGCCACAGCGCGGGCGCCACGAGGAGCACCCGGCCGAGCCACGCGAGCGCGCGCCCGACAGGGACGACGACGTACCGCCAAAGACCCACCCACGGCCACACGAACACCGCGAGCACCAGCCGGCCGAGCACGTCGCCGATCGCCTTGGTGACCAGGGCGAGGAGGTGGCCGACCGGGGTCAGCACATGCGCGTAGAGCCAGCGGGCGGGCAGCACGGCCAGGGTGTGCCAGCACCAGCGGAGGCCGTGGCCGAGCGGGGTGAGGAGATTGCGGTACGCCCACACCCACGGCACGACGAACAGGGCGCGGCCGAGGGGGCGCAGCAGATAGCGGTGCAGGAACCGGCCGCTGACGACGAGCGCGTCCCAGATCAGCCGCACCGGTACGACGAGGACCAGCACCACGATCCGTACCGGCAGCCGGATCGCCGTCACCAGACAGCCCTCGGGCCCCGCCGACGGCGGTGGGGTCATGGGGCGCTTCTCCCGTTCCATGTCGACGATGACGCTTCGCCGGCCGGTTTGGATGCGCCCGGCGGGAAACGGAATCGCCGGGGCGCGTGAACGCCCCGGCGGGAACCGCTACTTGACGACCGTGAGCGGAAGCAGCTTCTTGCCGGTCGGGCCGATCTGGATGTGGGTGTCCATCTGCGGGCAGACGCCGCAGTCGAAGCACGGGGTCCAGCGGCAGTCCTCGACCTCGGTCTCGTCGAGGGAGTCCTGCCAGTCCTCCCAGAGCCAGTCCTTGTCGAGACCGGAGTCCAGGTGGTCCCAGGGCAGGACCTCTTCGTAGGTGCGCTCGCGGGTCGTGTACCAGTCGACATCCACGCCGTACGCCGGCAGCGTCTTCTCGGCGCAGGCCATCCAGCGGTCGTACGAGAAGTGCTCGCGCCAGCCGTCGAAGCGGCCGCCGTCCTCGTAGACGGCGCGGATGACCGAGCCGATGCGGCGGTCGCCGCGGGAGAGCAGGCCCTCGACGATGCCGGGCTTGCCGTCGTGGTAGCGGAAGCCGATGGAGCGGCCGTACTTCTTGTCGCCGCGGATCTTGTCGCGGAGCTTCTCCAGGCGGGCGTCGGTGTCCTCGGCGGAGAGCTGCGGGGCCCACTGGAACGGGGTGTGCGGCTTGGGCACGAAGCCGCCGATGGAGACCGTGGCGCGGATGTCGTTCTTGCCGGAGACCTCACGGCCCTTGGCGATCACGGAGGTCGCCATGTCGGCGATCTGCAGGACGTCCTCGTCGGTCTCCGTCGGCAGGCCGCACATGAAGTACAGCTTCACCTGGCGCCAGCCGTTGCCGTACGCGGTCGCGACGGTCCGGATCAGGTCCTCTTCCGAGACCATCTTGTTGATGACCTTGCGCATGCGCTCACTGCCGCCCTCGGGGGCGAAGGTGAGGCCCGAGCGGCGGCCGTTGCGGGTCAGCTCGTTGGCGAGGTCGACGTTGAAGGCGTCCACGCGGGTGGAGGGCAGCGAGAGGCCGATCTTGTCCTCTTCGTACCGGTCCGCGAGGCCCTTCGCGACCTCGCCGATCTCGGAGTGGTCGGCGGAGGACAGCGAGAGCAGGCCGACCTCCTCGAAGCCGGTCGCCTTGAGGCCCTTCTCCACCATGTCGCCGATGCCGGTGATGCTTCGCTCCCGCACGGGGCGCGTGATCATGCCGGCCTGGCAGAAACGGCAGCCTCGGGTGCAGCCGCGGAAGATCTCCACGGACATCCGCTCGTGCACCGTCTCGGCGAGCGGCACGAGCGGCTGCTTCGGGTACGGCCACTCGTCGAGGTCCATCACCGTGTGCTTGGACACACGCCACGGGACGCCCGACTTGTTCGGTACGACGCGGCCGATGCGGCCGTCGGGCAGGTACTCCACGTCGTAGAACGCGGGGATGTAGACGTTGCCCGTCTTCGCGAGGCGGAACAGGACCTCTTCACGGCCACCGGGACGGCCCTCGGCCTTCCAGCCGCGGATGATCTCCGTCATGTCGAGCACGGCCTGCTCGCCGTCGCCGATGATCGCCGCGTCGATGAAGTCGGCGATCGGCTCCGGGTTGAACGCGGCGTGCCCGCCCGCGAGGACGATCGGGTCGTCCAGCGTGCGGTCCTTGGCCTCGAGCGGGATGTCCGCGAGCTCGAGGGCCGCGAGCATGTTGGTGTAGCCGAGCTCCGTGGAGAAGGAGAGCCCGAAGACGTCGAACGCCTTCACCGGGCGGTGGCTGTCGACCGTGAACTGCGGCACATTGTGCTCGCGCATCAGCTCTTCGAGGTCGGGCCACACGCTGTAGGTGCGCTCGGCGAGGACACCCTCGCGCTCGTTCAGCACCTCGTAAAGGATCATGACGCCCTGATTGGGCAGCCCGACCTCGTACGCGTCCGGGTACATGAGCGCCCAGCGGACGTCACATTCGTCCCACGGCTTGACGGTGGAGTTCAGCTCGCCACCGACGTACTGAATGGGCTTCTGCACGTGCGGCAGCAGAGCCTCTAGCTGGGGGAAGACGGACTCGGCAGGCATCACAGCAACCTTCGTGAGCTGGCTGGGGGCATCCCCTAGCCGGAGGCAGGGGCAGGGTGACCCTCAAGCCTAACGCGTCCGGCGGAGCCTCTCGGCCGCCGAGACCGCCCCCTCCCACCACGCGGGCAGCCCGGCCTCGGAGTGTTCGGCGGCCTTTTCCTGCCTGCCGTACAGCAGCCCGTATGTGAAGGAACTCTCCCCCGCCGCCTGTGCCTGCGTGGCCAGATCGCGCAGCGCGAGCCGTGTCATCACGCTGTCCTGGTGCTCGCCGAGCCCGCTCTGCAGCTGCTTCGCGCGGGCGGCGAGGCGCTTCGCGGGCTTGCCGAGCTCGGGGGTCGCGAGCTCCGCCGCGTACCGGGTGCGCTTGGCCTTCTTGCGGGCCTCGTGCAGGGCCACGTCCCGTTCGGTGCCCGGGTCCGCGGTGAGCGCCGCCTCGACCTGGCCGGACAGCCGCTCGAACTCGCGCAGCACCGCCTTCGGCAGCACGTCCCCTGCGGGCTTCGCTGCGGCCGCGCGCAGCGGCGGAGCGGCGAGCAGCGCGTCCACGGTGTCGAGCAGCGCGAGGTAGCGCCGGCCGTCGAGCACCGTGGTCAGGCGGCGCCGCGAACCACCGCGCCGGGCCGCCGACCAGGTGCGCAGCCGCCCCCGCACGGGCCCGACGACCAGCGTGCGGGGCAGTTCCGCGACGGCTTCCCCCAGGCGCGCGGTGAGCACTTCGCGGTCCCGGTCGACCCCGAGCTCACCGGCGAGCCACTTGAGCTCCGCGCCGACCGGATCGGTGACGGCCCGGTCCAGGACCTTGCGGTACGAGCGCAGGGCGCTGCGCATCCGGCGGGTGGCGACCCGCATCTGGTGCACGGCGTCGGGCAGGTCACGGCGGACGTCCGGGTCGAGGGCGACGAGGGCGTCGCGCTGGGTGCGCAGATACGCGAGCACATGGTCCCCGGCGGTGACGGGCGCCGCCGGCTCCGTCCCCCCGGGCGGCGCCGTACCGGTCTCGGCGAGCGCGCGGGCCAGCTTCGACGCGGAGCCCGCGGGGACGATGCCCGCCTTGCGCAGCCGCTTCTCCACCCGGTCGAGGAACGCGGGGTCGCCGCCCTCCGCCAGCTCCACCTCGATCTCGGTCCACCCCGCGCTGCCGTCCCCGCCGCTCAGCCGGTCGGCCCGTACGGCGTCGACGCTGACCTCGGCGAGCAGCGCGCCGTCCGCGTCCACGAGGTGGTGCAGGGCGCGGGCGGAGCGGAGCCGGACCACGGGGACGAGGGCGGCGTCGCGGACGCGGGACCGTACGAGTCCGGCAAGGGCGCGCGGCACCTGGGCGGAGAGCGGGGCGTGCACCTCGTCGCGCACGTCGGCGGCGACCGGGAGCTTGAGGTGCCAGCCGGCGTCGTCCCCGCCGGTGCGGCGGCGCAGGGTGCGCGCGGAGGCGGCGAGGCGGAGGTCGGCGGTGTCGTAGTAGGTGGCGTCCAGGTCGACCACGCCGCGGTCCAGGACGGCGGCGACCCCGGACACCCGCGTCAGGTCGGGCAGTCCGGGGCCGTCGGCCGATCCGGTCGATCCGCTGGTTCCGGTGGCTTCGTACTTCCGCTCGATCTCGCGTTTCGTATCCGCCATAGAACAAAATTTAGTCGCGCGGCGCGGACCTGGGCAGCCCCCTCGGCGGGCCGGTCGTGCTCAGGCCGACATCGGCCGCTGCACCCGGATCGACTGGAGCAGTCCGATGGCGATCCAGACCGCGAACATCGACGTACCGCCGTAACTCACGAACGGCAGCGGAAGGCCCGCCACCGGCATGATGCCGAGGGTCATCCCGACGTTCTCGAAGGCCTGGAAGGCGAACCAGGCGATGATGCCGGCGGCGACGATCGTGCCGTACAGCTCAGACGTCTCGCGGGCGATCCGGCAGGCACGCCAGAGCACCACACCGAGCAGGACGAGGATCAACCCGGCGCCGAGGAAGCCGAGTTCCTCACCGGCGACGGTGAAGATGAAGTCGGTCTGCTGCTCGGGCACGAACTGGCCGGTGGTCTGCGAGCCGTTGCCGAGCCCGGAACCGGTGAGTCCGCCGGAGCCGATGGCGATACGGGCCTGGTTGGTGTTGTAGCCGACGCCCGCCGGGTCGAGCGCCGGGTTGGCGAAGGCCGCGAACCGGGCGATCTGGTAGTCGTCGAGCAGTCCGAGCTGCCAGACCGCGACGGCCCCCGCGGCACCGGTGCCGAGCAGTCCGAGCACCCAGCGGTTGGAGGCGCCGGAGGCGAGCAGCACGCCGAGCACGATCACGGCCATCACCATGACGGAGCCGAGGTCCGGCATCAGCATGGTGACCATGATCGGCACGAAGGCGAGGCCGAGTGCCTGGACGACGGTGCGGTGGTCGGGGTGGTCCCGGTCGCCCGCGTCGACCCGCGCGGCGAGCAGCATCGCCATGCCCAGGATGATCGTGATCTTCACGAACTCGGAGGGCTGCAGCGAGAGTCCGCCGATGTTGATCCACGCGTGCGCGCCGTTGATGGTCGCCCCGAGCGGGGTGAGCACGAGCAGCACGAGGAACACCGAGAGGCCGTACAGGATCGGCACCGCGGTACGCAGCGTGCGGTGGCCGAGCCAGATGGTGCCGGCCATCAGGGCGAGCCCGATCCCGATGTTCAGGATGTGCTTGAACAGGTACGAGTACGGGTCGTCGCCGACGAGTTCGGTGCGGTTGCGGGTCGCGGAGTAGACCAGCGCCGAACCGACCAGGGAGAGCGCGACCGCCGCCAGGAGCAGCGGCCAGTCGAGCCGCCGGGTGACCGCGTCACGGGCGAACAGCTTGGACCAGGAGCCGCGTTCGGGCCCGTATCCGGAGACGGAGAATCCGCCGGCCATCAGTCCCGCCTCCCCGGCGCCTGCGCGGCGAGGCCGGCCGCGAGCTCCTGCTCGGCGGGCGGCTCCTCCTTCTGCGGGTCGTACGGCTTGACCTCGGGCGCGTCGATGGAACCGTCTCCCTGGATCTTGGGCAGCGCGGACTGGGGCTTGGGCAGCAGGGCCTTCTTGAGGTTCTGCTGGCCCTTGGCGTCGAGGCCGTAGATCGCGTCGTAGATCTTGCGGACGGCGGGGCCGGCGGAGCCGGATCCGGTACCACCCTGGGAGATGGTCATCACGATCGTGTAGTCGTCGGTGTACGTGGCCAGCCAGCCGGTGGTCTGCTTGCCGTAGACCTGTGCGGTACCGGTCTTCGCGTGCATCGGGATCTTGTCCTGCGGCCAGCCGCCGAACCTCCAGGCGGCCGTGCCGTTGGTGGCGACGCCGGCCAGGGCCTTGTTCAGGTCGGCGACGGTCTTGGCGTCGACCGGCAACTTGCCGTGCGACTTGGGCTTGATCTCCTCGACCTGCTTGCCGTCGGGGCTGATGACCGCCTTGCCGACGGTGGGGTCGTAGAGGGTCCCGCCGTTGGAGATGGCGGAGTAGATGGTGGCCATCTGGATGGGCGTGACGAGGACGTCGCCCTGTCCGATGGCGTAGTTGACGCTGTCACCGGCCTTGAGGCGGTTGCCCTCCAGGCAGTTCTCGAAGGCGATCTTCTCGGCGTAGTCGCCGTCCTTCTTGCCCTGCTTGCACCAGACGTCCTTGTTGGCCTTCCAGAAGTCCTTCTTCCACTGGCGGTCGGGGATGCGGCCGGTGACCTCGTTGGGGAGGTCGACGCCGGTCTCCTTGCCTAGGCCGAAGTCGCGGGCCGTCTTGTAGAACCAGTCGGAAGGGCTCTTCTTCGGCTGGTTGCCGCCGTCGCGCTTCCACTCGCTGTGGCCGAGGGCGTAGAAGACGGTGTTGCAGGAGACTTCGAGGGCGCGGCCGAGGGTGATCGGGCCGTACCCCTTCGACTCGAAGTTCGCGAAGCTGCGGTTGCCGAGGCTGTAGGAGCTGGAGCAGTTGTACTTGCCGTCGAAGGGATGCCCGCCCCGGACGGCGGCGCTCGCGGAGACCACCTTGAAGATGGAGCCGGGCGGGGCCTGGCCCTGGATGGCCCGGTTGAGCAGCGGGTAGTTGGACTTCTTGGTGGTGAGCTTGGCGTAGTCCTTGCCGGAGATGCCGCCGACCCAGGCGTTGGGGTCGTAGTCCGGCTGCGAGGCCATGGAGACGACGCGGCCGGTCTTCGACTCCATGACGACCACGGCACCCGAGTCGGCCTCGTACTTACGGCCGGTGATCTTGTCGGTCTCCAGGCGGGCGGTCTTCATCGCCTCGTTGAGCTCGTACTCGGCGACGCGCTGCACCCGGGCGTCGATGCTGGTGACCACGTTGGAGCCGGGCCGCCCCGGGTCCGACTGGGTCTTGCCCATGACGCGGCCGAGCTTGTCGACCTCGTAGGCCGTGACGCCCGCCTTGCCGCGCAGGTCCTTGTCGTAGGTGCGCTCAAGACCGGAGCGGCCCACCGAGTCGGAGCGCAGATACGGTGACGCGGTGTCCTTGGCCGCCTGGATCTCCGCGTCCGTGACCGGCGAGAGGTAGCCGAGCACCTGCGAGGTCTGGGCACCGCCGGGTGCGGCGTAGCGGCGGACGGCGGTGGGCTCGGCGCTGATGCCGGGGAACTCCTCGGCGCGCTCCCGGATCTGCAGGGCCTGCCGGGGCGTGGCCTCGTCGGTGATCGGGATGGGCTGGTACGGCGAACCGTTCCAGCAGGGCTGCGGGGTCTTGGCGTCGCAGAGCCGGACCTTGTCGCCGACTTCCTTGGGCGTCATGCCGAGCACCCCGGCGAGCCGGGTGAGGACGGCGTCCCCGTCGTCCTTCATCTTCATCAGCTCGGTACGCGACGCGGAGACCACGAGCCGGGTCTGGTTGTCGGCGAGGGGCACACCCGTGGCGTCGAGGATCGAGCCGCGTACGGCGGGGTCGACGACGCGCTGCACATGGTTGCCGTTGGCCTCGTCGGCGTACTCCTCGCCGTTGCGCACCTGGAGGTACCAGAGGCGGCCGCCGAGGGTGAGCAGGAGGGAGAAGACGAGTACCTGGATGATGACGAGCCGGATCCGGACCCGGGGTGTCCGGCCTGTTTCGGGAATGTTGGTCACAGCCGCTTGACCCCCTTGATGCGGCCGGCGCGGGCCACGCGTGCCTTGGCCGACTTCATCCGCAGACCCGAGCCGCGCTGGCTGCCGATGCGCAGTCCGGTGCCGGCGGAGAGCCAGCCGGTGGAGACGTCACTGGTCTTGCCGCCGCCCGAGTCGGCGAGCGGGTCGTTCTCTGCGCGTCTGGCCAGGGCCATGATCGCGGGCACCACGAAGGGCGCGAGCAGCAGGTCGTAGAGCGTCGCGGTGAACAGCAGGCTGCCGAGGCCGACCTGTGCGGCGGCGGTGTCGCCGACGAGGGCGCCGACTCCGGCGTACAGCAGGGTGGAGCCGATCGCTCCGGCGACCACGACGGCCATCGGGCCTGTGGCGGACCGCAGTTGGCCCGAGTCGGGCTTCATCAGGCCCGCGAGGTACCCGACGAGGCAGAGCACCAGGGCGTACCGCCCGGCGGCGTGGTCGGCGGGCGGGGCGAGGTCGGCGAGGAGTCCGGCGCCGAAGCCGATGAGGGCGCCGCCGACGTGTCCGTAGACGAGTGCGAGGGCGAGCACGGTGAGGAGCATCAAGTCCGGTACGGCGCCGGGCAGATGGAGCCTGGCGAGCACGGTGACCTGGATGACGAGGGCGACGACCACCAGCGTGGTGGACAGGAGCATCCGGTTGAAGCGCATGGGTGTTACTCCTGGTCGTCCTGGGGCTGCTGACCGGTCCCGGCCGCGTCGTCCGCGGCGCCGTCGGCGGGTGGCGCCTGGCCGTCCTGGCCCTGCTCACCCTGTCCCGCCTGGCCTTCCTGGCCGGGGCCCGGCGGGGCGACGGTGACCGTGACGGTCGGGGTCGGCTTGGGCTTCACCGGCTCGGGCAGCACCTTGTCGCGCGGGTCGGTGCGGGGCGCTTCGACGACGATGCCGACGATGTCGAGCTTGGTGAAGCCGACGTACGGCTTGACGTGGACGGTGCGGGTCAGGTCGCCGCCGGTGGGGTCGACCTTGACGACCTCGCCGAGCGGTACGCCCGGCACGAACGGCTTGTCGGCCTGCGAGCCGAAGGTGACCATCCGGTCGCCCTTCTTGACCTTGGCCTTGCCGTTGAGCATCTGCACGGCGAGGTCACGGTCGCCGCGGCCGGTGGCGAAGCCCAGTTCGTCGGTCTTCTCCATCCGGGTGCCCACGGTGAAGTCCGGGTCGTTGGCGAGCAGTACGGTCGCGGTGCCGGGGCCGACCGTGGTGACCCGGCCGACGAGTCCGTCACCGTTGAGGACGGTCATGTCGCGGCGGATGCCGTCGTTGGCGCCCGCGTCGATGGTGACGGTCCAGGAAAAGCCCTGCGCGGCTCCTATGGCGATGACCTCGGCGCCCTTGATGCCGTACTGGCCGGCGCCCGCCTTCTTCAGCATCTGGTCGAGCTGGCGGACCCGGCTGCGGTTCCGGTCGTCACTGCCGAGCTTCGCCTTGAGCGCGGCGTTCTCCCGCTCCAGTTCGCTGATACGGCTGTGCCTGCCGTCGGAGTCGCGGACCGCGGCGATGGCGTTGCCCAGCGGGTCGACCGCTGTCGAAACGCCGTTCTCCACCGGTCCGAAGACTGTCGCGGCGGCCTGTCGGGCACCGTCGACCGGGGAGTCCCCTCCACCGCGGATGTCCACCGTGATCAATGCGAACGCGATGGCGATCAGCAGCACCAGGAGCAGCCGGCTCTCTCGTGTGTCCCTCACGTGCGGCGGCCGTGCCTTCCTCGTCGGAATGGTTGTGCCTCTTGCTTATGTACGCCTGCGGGGCGCGTTTGTCCTGTCGGGCGGGGGTCCGGGGCAGGTCGGACTCATGCCTCTATATCAACGATCCGCCGTACGAAAAGACAGCTCCGTACGGCGGATGTCGTGGAATTGGTTCATCTACGGGGCGAGGAGTCGAGGACCTGCTGCAGGGCCTCGAACTCGTCCACGCACTTGCCGGATCCGAGCACCACGGAGTCCAGCGGGTCCTCGGCGATGTGGATCGGCATGCCGGTCTCGCGGCGCAGCCGCTCGTCGAGGCCGCGCAGGAGCGCGCCGCCGCCGGTGAGGACGATGCCGCGGTCCATGACGTCGCCGGAGAGCTCCGGCGGGCACTTGTCGAGGGTGGTCTTCACCGCGTCCACGATCGCGTTGACCGGCTCCTCGATGGCCTTGCGCACCTCGGCCGCGGAGATCACCACGGTCTTGGGGAGGCCGGAGACCAGGTCGCGGCCGCGGATCTCGGTGTGCTCGTCGGCGTCCAGGTCGTACGCCGAACCGATCGTGATCTTGATCTGCTCGGCGGTGCGCTCACCGAGGAGGAGGCTGTACTCCTTCTTGATGTGCTGGATGATCGCGTTGTCCAGCTCGTCGCCGGCGACCCGGATCGACTGTGCTGTGACGATTCCTCCGAGCGAGATGACGGCGACCTCGGTGGTGCCGCCGCCGATGTCCACCACCATGTTGCCCGTGGCCTCGTGCACCGGGAGGCCGGAGCCGATGGCGGCGGCCATGGGCTCCTCGATGATGTGCACCTGGCGGGCACCGGCCTGCGTGGAGGCCTCGATGACCGCGCGGCGCTCCACACCGGTGATGCCGGACGGCACGCACACCACGACGCGGGGGCGGGCCAGGTAGCGGCGCTTGTGGATCTTGAGGATGAAGTAGCGGAGCATCCGCTCGGTGATCTCGAAGTCGGCGATGACGCCGTCCTTCAGCGGGCGGACCGCGACGATGTTGCCAGGGGTGCGGCCGATCATCTTCTTCGCCTCAGCGCCGACCGCGAGGATGCCGCCCGTATTCGTGTTGATGGCGACGACGGACGGTTCGTTGAGTACGATGCCGCGGCCCCTGACGTACACCAGCGTGTTGGCGGTCCCGAGGTCGACAGCCATGTCCCGGCCGATGAACGACATGTTTGGTCCCATCAGGATGCGTCTGGCCTTCCCAAAGTCGAGCGTCAATGGCTTTGTCAGGTCGGCAAGGTGGGTGCTGTGGCGTGGAGGCTTACATCGTAGTCTCGCCTGCACGGACACGGCGCGAGGGTCTCCGCCATTGTCAGCAGATGACTCGCCGCCCCGCTAATGGGGACGAGCCGACGGAAGGATGCGTTCCCCCAAACGGCTTGCATATGCCAAGAGGCGGCCCGTAATTCATGGCCACCTCTTGACACAGAAGCAGATTCTGACGACCTCTCAGCAGGGCGCGTCAGCCGCGTCCCGGACAGGTCTCAGTCGATGTCTCGGACGAGATCTCAGATGAAGTCTCAGACCAGCGAGGGGAAAAAGAGCTTCAGCTCGCGCTCCGCGGACTCCTCCGAGTCCGAGGCGTGGATGAGGTTCTCGCGCACGATCGTGCCGAAGTCACCGCGGATGGAACCGGGTGCGGCGGCGATCGGGTCGGTCGGGCCGGCGAGCGCGCGCACGCCCTCGATGACCCGCTCGCCCTCGACGACCAGGGCGACGACCGGACCCGAGGACATGAACTCCACGAGCGGCTCGTAGAACGGCTTGCCCTTGTGCTCGCCGTAGTGCTGCTCCAGGACGTCCTGGCTCAGGGTGCGCAGCTCCAGCGCGCTGATGGTCCAGTTCGCCTTGCGCTCGATACGGCCGATGACTTCGCCGATCAGACCACGGCGTACGGCGTCGGGCTTGAGCAGGACGAGGGTGCGCTGGCTCACTGTGTCGGCTCCTTCAAAGTGCAAATGCGGGTTCGCGGTGCGTCAGAGGCTACAGGGCCAGGAGCAGCACCGGTTACGCAGCGTCAAGCCCGCGGCAGGGCCGTCGCCCCCGGTCCGGACGACGGACACCCGCAAGACCTACACAGGATCCGCGCTCGCTTCCGCCTGGGCGGCGAAGCGGGCCTTCGCCTCGTCGACCTTGCGGCCGAAGTGCACCGAGCACCACCACAGCGCGGCGAAGCACGCGCCGAGGAAGAACATCGTCGGGACCACGAAGCCGGAGAGGATCAGGCCGATCTGCAGGGCCCAGCCGAGCTGCACACCGCCGGGCCTGCTGACCATGGCGCAGAGCAGCACCGAGACGACCATGGCGATGCCGCAGACCGTCCAGACCGTGCCCATCGTCAGGTCCGGGTCCTTCATGGCGACCAGACCGGCGAAGCCGATGATGAAGAACTCGCCGATCAGCGTGGACGAACAGAGCGTGCGCATGGAGTCAGCGCCTCCCCAGAAGCAGTCGGGCCTCGCCGACGGTGATGACGGAACCGGTGATCAGCACACCGCCACCGGCGTACTCCCCCTCTTCCTCGGCGAGGGTGATCGCGGCTTCGAGCGCGTCGTCCAGACGCGGCTCGACCTGCACCCGCTCGTCGCCGAAGACCTCGACGGCCACGGCGGCGAGGGCGTCCGCGTCCATGGAGCGGTGGCTGGAGTTCTGCGTGACGACGATCTCCGCGAAGATCGGCTCGAAGGCCTCGAGGAGTCCGCGTACGTCCTTGTCGCCGCTCGCGCCGACCACACCGATGAGCCGGCTGAAGTCGAAGACCTCGCTGATCGCCTCGGCGGTGGCGCGGGCCCCGGCCGGGTTGTGCGCGGCGTCCAGGACGACCGTCGGCGACTTGCGGATCACTTCGAGGCGGCCGGGCGAGATGACCGAGGCGAACGCCTTGCGGACCGTGTCGACGTCGAGCGGCTCGGCGCGCTGGGCGCCCACGCCGAAGAACGCCTCCACCGCGGCGAGCGCCACCGCGGCGTTGTGCGCCTGGTGGGCGCCGTGCAGCGGCAGGAAGATGCCTTCGTACTCCCCGCCGAGTCCGCGCAGGTTCATCAACTGGCCGCCGACCGCGACCTGTCGGGACACCACACCGAACTCCAGGCCCTCGCGGGCCACCGTGGCGTTGACCTCGACGGCCTTCTTCAGGAGCACCTGCGCGGCGTCCACCGGCTGCTGGGCCAGGATGACCGTCGCGTCCTGCTTGATCACACCGGACTTCTCGGTGGCGATCTCGCCGGGCGTCGAACCGAGCCGGTCCGTGTGGTCCAGGTCGATCGGGGTGACCACGGCGACATCGGCGTCGATGACGTTCGTCGCGTCCCAGGTGCCGCCCATGCCGACCTCGACGACGGCGACGTCCACCGGGGCGTCCGCGAACGCGGCGTACGCCATGCCCGTCAGGACCTCGAAGAACGACAGGCGGAAGTCCTCCTGTGCGTCGATCAACTCCACGTACGGCTTGATGTCCTGGTACGTCTCGATGAAGCGCTCGGCCGACATCGGGGCGCCGTCCAGGCTGATCCGCTCGGTGATCGACTGGACGTGCGGCGATGTGTACCGCCCCGTGCGGAGCTCGAAGGCGCCGAGCAGCGCCTCGATCATGCGGGCCGTGGACGTCTTGCCGTTGGTGCCGGTCAGGTGCACCGAGGGGTAGGCGCGCTGCGGGTCGCCGAGCACGTCCATCAGGGCCTGGATGCGGGTGACCGAGGGGTCGATCTTCGTCTCGCCCCAGCGGGAGGCGAGCTCCGTCTCCACCTCGCGCAGCGCCCGGTCCACCTCGGGGTCCTCGGGGCGCGCCGGCACATCGGCCTGCTGCGGGGCCGACTGGGCACGCAGGGTGCGGCTGCCGGCCTCGATCACGGCGAGGTCGGGGTCTCGTTCTGTCTCGTTCTCCACGATGCCCTCGAAGGAGTCATGCGTGTCGAGGTCGTCCGGGTCGTTGTGGTCGCTCGGGCTGCCGGGCGGGGGGAGGTCGCTCACGCCGACCAGTCTACGGAGGGGGTGTGACAGGTCCTTCGACCCGCCCGGTTCAGGACCTTGGGCCCGCCCTTCGCCCGGAACGCCGGGCAAACTTGGCGATCATGGACATAGGTATCGACCTCGGCACCGCCAACACCCTGCTCTACGCCCGCGGCCAGGGCATCGTGCTCAATGAACCCTCCGTCGTCGCCGTACGCGCGGGCGCCCGCGGGGCCCTCGCCGTCGGCGCGGAGGCCAAGGAGACCATCGGCCGCACCCCCGGGTCGATCACCGCGATCCGCCCGCTGCGGGACGGTGTGATCAGCGACTACGAGGCCGCCGAGGAGATGATCCGGCACTTCGTGCGCAAGGCCGTGCCGGGCCGCCGTCCCCGTACCCGCATGGTCGTCTGCGTGCCCAGCGGGGTCACCCCGGTCGAGCGGCGCGCGATCGTGCACGCCGCGGAGCGTGCCGGGGCCCGCGCGGTGCATCTCATCGAGGAGCCCATGGCCGCCGCGATCGGGGCGGGCCTGCCGGTGTCCGAGCCGCGCGGTTCGATGGTCGTGGACATCGGCGGCGGCACCACCGAGGTCGCCGTGATCTCCCTCGGCGGGATCGTCACCGCCCAGTCGCTGCGGGTCGGCGGCCACCGCCTGGACACGGCGATCACCGACTTCGTACGCAAGGAGCACGGGCTGCTCATCGGCGAGCGCACCGCCGAGGACATCAAGGTCGCCATCGGCTCGGCCTGGCCGGTGCCGGGCGCCGACTCCTTCGAGATGCGGACCCACGCGGTACGAGGACGGGAGAAGGTGCGCGGTCTGCCGAAGACCGTCGACCTGACCGTGAAGGAGGTGCGGGCCGCGCTCGACGAGCCGGTCGAGGCGATCATCACCGCTGTACGCGCCACCCTGGAGGACTGCCCGCCCGAGCTGTCCGGCGACGTCATGGAACACGGCATCGTGCTCACCGGCGGCGGCGCGCTGCTGCCCGCGCTCGACCTGCGCATCGCCTCCGCCACCGGCATCCCGGTCGTGGTGGCCGACAACCCGCTCGACTCGGTCGCCCTCGGCTGCGGCAGGTGCGTGGAGGATTTCGACTCGCTGGAACGGTTGCTGTCTGCGGTTTGAGGCGCCCGGCACGGGTGTTGCCGCCACGGGGGCTCCGCCCCCGGACCCCTTCCCCCAGCTACCGCTGGGAGGTGCCCCCACCTCAAACGCCGGAGGGGCTGATTTTTCCGGCCGGCACCTCCGCCACCACCTCGTACCGCATCCCCCGATGC
>NZ_JAAAHS010000140.1 GCF_009908195.1 Streptomyces boluensis
GGATCGGGGGCGGGCCGGAAGCGGGCGCTGCGGTCGGCTCGGCCGGCGGCGGCAGCGGGAGTGTCGTCGGCGGCCCAGAAGTGCCCGTACCGCCGTCGCCCGGCTTCGCCAGGGACGGTCCGCCGGGCAGGGCGGGGCCGGAGCGCGGGGGCTCCGGCAGGCGTGTGGTGTCGCTCGCCGCGGCCGTCTCGCCCTGGGCGGCCTGCTCTCCGTTCGGCATCATGTCCCTCTCCCCTGCTGCCCGTTCAGGATCCGCCGAGCAGGTGCCCGTACGCACCGAATGCTCCGACCGCGAGCGGCAACAGGCCGACCACTCCGATCGATTCGACCAGGTCGGCCGCGCGGCGCAGCCGCTGTCGCAGGGGCGGCGCGGGCTGCAGGACCAGTGCGAGCAGCGGCAGCGCGGCGGCCACGGCGAGCAGCAGCAGCGGCGTGAAACCGTCCGTACGCCCGAGCCACAGCACCGCGAGCCGTACCACCAGGACGGCGGCGGCCGTGAAGACCGCCACCACCTCGACGGCCAGCGGGAACGCGCGGGCCCGTGCGAGCAGCACCACACCGGTGACCGCGGTCGCCAGGACCGTCCACACCGTGGGCTCGGCCCGGGTGAGCAGCCAGCCCGCGGCCGCGGCCGACGCGGCGGTCAGGACGGTGGCGACGACGAGGCCGCGGTGGGTGTCGGCGAGCGCGTCGGCCACATGGTGGCGGCTGACCGAACTGCCCGCCGAGCGGCGGTCGTCGATGGCCGTCAGGCCCGTGGCGCGCAGCGCGATCCGGGGCAGCAGTCCGAGCAGTACGACGGAGACAACCGCGAGCAGGGCGCCGAGCCGGGCCGGGTCGCCGTCGACGAGCAGCGCGGCCAGTTCCCACCCGGCCGTCAGGCCGAGGGCCGCGCCCGCGCCGATGACTCCGGCGCGGGCGAACGGGGTGAACAGGCCGAGCAGCAGCAGCGCGAGCACCACGGCCGTCGCGGTGACGGCGAGCCGGGCGGCGCCGGGCAGCGTGTGCGCGTCCGCGACCGTCCACGCGCCGACCGTGCCGAGCAGCGCGGCGCCGAGCAGCAGCACGGTGGCGAGGCCGCGGTTGCCGCGCCCTTCTACGGTCGCGAGGCCGCCGCTGCCGGGCGTGCCGGTGCTTGGCGTACTGGTGCTGGGCGTACCGGTGTTGGGCGTACCGGTGTTGCCGAGTCGGGCGGCGAGCGCGCCCGCGGCGGCGAGCACGAGTGCCGCTCCGATCAGGCCGTACGCCACGGGCGCGGGCGGGAATTCGGCGCGGGCGAGCAGTGCCGTCACCGCGGTCAGCAGGAAGCTCGCGACGGCCGCGACCGGGCGGCGCGAGGCCGGCCGCCAGCGCCAGGTGCGCAGATCGAGACGGTCCTGGTCCGAGAGCGGCGGCGCCGCCGTATCGGCCGGACCCGCCGTAACGGTCGAACCCGCCGCATCGGCCGCCGTCGTATCAGCCACGCCCGCCATGCCCGCCATGCCCGCCGTGGTCGCGCGCGTTGTCGCCGACCGAGCGTCCACCCCACCCACCACGTTCACCACGCGCGGGAACCTATCATCGCCAACCCCTTTGACCTGCTGTGTTGTTGGACCCACACACATCCGCCGGGTATGCCGCACATCTCAGTCGCCGTCCGTGAGCCCGAGGAGGGCGCGCATGTCGGCGTACTTGCGGGTCAGCCGAGTGCGGGTGGGTTCGTCGAGGGCCGCGAGCCGGGCCGGATCGGCATTGTGCGCCAGATCCGCGGCTTTGACGAGCCTGGCGCCGGGAGTCGCGAGGATGCGGTCGGCGTAGGCGCGCGGGGTCTCGCCGGGGCGTTTGGTGAGCGCGCGGACGACAGCCTTCGTCCGGGGCGAGAGGGGCGCGTCGGTCAGCCAACGCTCGGTCAGGGCGTCGTCCTCGACGGAGTCGTGCAGCCAGGCCGCGGCGATCTGTTCCTCGTCGCCGCCACGGGCGCGCACTCCGTCGGCGACGGCCGCGAGGTGCTCGGCGTACGGGCGGCCCGCCTTGTCCGTCTGCGCGGCATGCGCCTCGCGGGCGAGGGCCTCGACCTCGGCAAGGCTCAGCCGGTGCGTCCGCTCCATCCGTCCCCCTCCCGGCTCCCGAGTTTGGCCGGTGTCCGCCGCACCGCCCTCCCGTCTCGCTGCCCGGCATTCTCCCGTACGTGGGAGCGCCGCCCGGCACCGGCCACCCGCAACCGCCGCCGCCCGCCTGCCTGTTCAGGGGGTGGGCTGTCGTCGCCGGGTACGGAAGGGGTGAATGGGGTGGAATCACCGGTCCAAGGTTCCCAAGGTTTCCACTTTCAATCGTTTGGTAATCTAAGTATTGACGCTTTCTTGACGCGCTCTTTGCTTACCGCGTTCCTTGCGCACGCGGACCGACCGCGCACGACCGACACGGAGGTACGGCCCATCGGACACGCAGACACCCTGATAGCCATGGGCGGCGCCTTTCTCGCCGCCGCGGTCCTGGCCCGGCTCGGGGGCCGGATCGGACTGCCCACCATCCCCCTCTTCATCCTGGCCGGGATCCTGCTCGGCCCGCACACCCCCGGTGTCGTCCTGGTCTCCGACCCGCACGACCTGGAGATGCTGTCCGCGCTCGGCCTGGTGCTGCTCCTCTTCTATCTGGGCCTCGAGTTCCACATGGACGACCTCAAGGCGGGCGGCCGCAAGATGGCCGTCGCGGGTGGGGCGTACCTCGTGCTGAACGTCGGCGCGGGCCTGGGCTTCGGATTCGCCCTCGGCTGGGGCACCTCCGAAGCGCTGGTCCTCGCCGGGGTGTTGGGCATCTCGTCGTCCGCGATCGTCACCAAGGTCCTGGTGGACACCGGGCGGCTCGGCAACCCCGAGACGAAGCCGATCCTCGGGATCATCGTGGTCGAGGACGTCTTCCTCGCCCTCTATCTGGCCGCGCTCCAGCCGATCCTGTCCGGCGCCGACAGCCTCTCCTCGGCGCTGCTCGACGGCGGCAAGGCCTTCGGCTTCCTGCTGCTGCTCGCGCTCGCGGCGCGCTTCGGTACGAAGCTGGTCGGGCGGCTCATCAACACCCCGGACGACGAACTGCTCGTCATCTCCTTCCTCGGCGCCGCGGTGTTCCTCGCCGGGGTCTCCGAGTGGTTCGGGGTCGCGGACGCGATCGGTGCGTTCATGGTCGGCCTGATGCTCGGCTCCACGAGTTCCGGCGAGCGCATCCTGAAACTGGTGCACCCGCTGCGGGACGCCTTCGGCGCGATCTTCTTCTTCGCCTTCGGACTCTCCATCGACCCCGGCGACCTGCCGGTGGTGCTGTGGCCGGTGCTTGCCGCTGTCGCGGTGACGCTGCTCATGAACGTACTGGCGGGGCTCGCTGCGGCGAAGGTGTACGGCTTCGGGCCGGGGCCCGCCGCGAACATCTCCACGACGCTGCTCGCGCGCGGGGAGTTCGCGCTGATTCTCGCCACGATGGCCGCTGCCGCGGGTCTGGACGAGCGGCTCTCTCCGTTCATCGCGGGGTACGTGTTGCTGCTCGCGGTTCTTGGGCCCCTTGCGGCGGGACAGTCACGGTGGCTCGCTCGGGTTCTGCCGGGCGGGCGGCGGGCGGCGGCTTCGGGTTCGGCTTCGGCTTCGGCTTCGGCTTCGGAGGAGCGGGTCGGCGCCGGGGTGTGAGGCCTGCTCGCCGCGGGGGTCCGGTTTCGTCGCCGGGTGCGGCCCGGTGGTCCGTCCTCGCGCAGTTCCCCGCGCCCCTGAAGGCGTGCGGCTGCGCCGCGGCCTTCCCGATGAGCGGCGGCGCAGCCGCATCGCTCAGGGGCGCGGGGAACTGCGCGACCAGCCCAGGACGGCCCGCACCCGGCGACGATGAACCGAAAAGCTCACGCGTCCCGGCAGATCAGCAGCAACGCCCGGTCGTCGTTGACGTCCTTCGCCACCGCCTCGATCAGATGCCACGCCGCCCCGTGGAAGCCCCCGGCCACGTACCGGTCGGCCTCGCCGGTGAGGCGGTCGATGCCCTCCGTGAGGTCCCGCTCGGCGGTCTCGACCAGTCCGTCGGTGAACAGCATCAGTACGTCGCCGGGGCGCAGGCACCCCTTCACGGGGTCGAACTGCGCCCCGTCGTACACCCCGAGCAGCGGGCCCTCCGCGGTGATCTCCTCCCAGCGGCCCGTGCCCGCGTGCAGCTGGACGGCGGGCGGGTGGCCGGCGGAGAGCAGTTCGTAGTCCCCCGACTCCAGGTCGAGGGCGAGGTGGATGGAGGTCGCGAAGCCCTCGTCCCAGTCCTGGCGCAGCAAGTAGCCGTTGGCCGCGGGCAGGAAGGCGTGCGGCGGCAGCGAGCCGAGCAGCCCGCCGAACGCGCCGGAGAGCAGCAGCGCCCGGGAGCCCGCGTCCATGCCCTTGCCGGAGACATCGGTGAGAACGACCTCAAGGGTGCGGCCGCCGCTGGTGCGCGCCGCGACCACGAAGTCACCGGAGAACGACTGGCCGCCCGCGGGCCGCAGCGCCATCTCGCGGTGCCACTCGGGCGGCAGTTTCGGCAGCTTGCTCTGCGTCTTGATGCGCTCGCGGAGGTCGAACAGCATGGTGCCGCCGCGCCGCCAGGGCACCCCGACCCGGCTGCGGAACTGCGCGATGACCAGGCCGAAGAACCCGCAGGCCGCCACGGTCAGGACGATGCCGGGGGTGACCCGCGAGGGCCCTTCCGTGTACGGGCCGAGCCGTACCGACTCGACGATGAGGGCCGCCGCGGCGGTCGCGTACAGGGCGAGCAGGCTGGCCGGGCGGAGCAGCAGTCCGCCCGCGACGATCGGCAGGACGAGCAGGGCGGGCGAGAACCACACCGGCATCGCGAGCGTGCCGAGGGCGAGCACCGGGATGGTGAGGAGCAGTCCGGCGAGGGCGATCCAGTCCGAGCCGTCGCCGCGGAAGTAGTCGACGCCGGATTTACGCAGGCCGATACGGACCCGGTGCAGGCGCTTGCGCAACCGGGCCGGGAACGTCTCCGCAGCCGCGCGCCGCTCGGGGTCGCGCCGTCGTCCTCTCATTGCTCGTGGACCCTATACAGCCGAAGCGGCGCTGTGCACGGGAGGTGTCGCTTGTCCCTCAGTCGAGCGGGCGGGGCGGACCGGACATGACGGGCGGAACTCCCCGCGCGCCGTTCGGTGCGGCCGCGCAACCCGCGACTCAGGGGCGCTGGCAGCCGGGGCACCAGAAGAGGTTGCGGGCGGCGAGATCGGCGGTGCGGATCTCGCCGCCACAGATATGGCAGGGCAGATTCGCCCTGCGGTACACGTACACCTCGCCGCCGTGGTCGTCCACGCGCGGCGGCCGGCCCATCGCCTCCGGGGTGTGCTCGGGCCGGACGGTGTCGATCCGGTTGAGCCGCACGCCTTCCCGCATCAGCGCGACGAGATCGGTCCAGATCGCCGTCCACGCGTCGTACGTCAGGTCCTTGCCGGGGCGGTACGGGTCGATGCCGTGCCGGAAGAGGACCTCGGCGCGGTAGACGTTGCCGACGCCCGCGATGATCTTCTGGTCCATCAGCAGGGCGGCGACGGTGGTACGGGAACGGGAGATCCGCTTCCACGCCTTGTCCGGGTCGTCCGCGGGGCGCAGCGGGTCGGGGCCGAGGCGGTCGTGTATCGCCTGCTTCTCGGCGTCCGTGATCAGTACGCAGGTGGTGGGGCCGCGCAGGTCCGCGTACGCGGTGGGGCCGACGAGGCGGAGCCGGACGGTGTCCGTGGGCGGGGGCGCGGGGGTGCCGCCGAAGTTCAGCTTGCCGAAGAGGCCGAGGTGGATGTGGACGTGGCCGGTGGCGCCGAAGCCCAGGAAGAGGTGCTTGCCGTGGGCGTCGGTGGTGTCCATGACCTGGCGGTCGAGCAGGGCCGCGGAGTCGGTGAACTTGCCCTGGGGGCTGGTGACTTGGACCTGCCGGTCGAGGAAGCGGTCCCGGTGGTCGGCGGCCAGCCGGTGGATGGTGTGGCCCTCGGGCACGGGTCTCCTCACGGCATGGTGCGGGGCAGGGGTGTGCGGCTCGATCGCCCTGCGGGCTCGTCCTCAATCGCCGGACGGGCTGAATTTCTCAGCCCGTCCGGCGATTGAGGACAGTCGGTTACGGCTGCTGCGGGTGGTGCGCCGGGATCGGGGGGAGTTCGCCCGTGGTCTCGTACTCGGACAGCATCTCGATGCGGCGGGTGTGGCGGGCCTCGTCGGAGTACGGGGTCGCCAGGAAGATCTCCACGAACTTCGTCGCCTCTTCGACCGTGTGCATACGGCCGCCGATCGACACCACGTTCGCGTTGTTGTGCTCACGGCCGAGGGCGGCGGTCTGCTCGCTCCAGGCGAGGGCGCAGCGGACGCCCTTCACCTTGTTCGCGGCGATCTGCTCGCCGTTGCCCGAGCCGCCGATCACGATGCCGAGGGCGTCCGGGTCCGCGGCGGTCTTCTCCGCGGCGCGGAGGCAGAACGGCGGGTAGTCGTCCTGGGCGTCGTAGATGTGGGGGCCGCAGTCGACGGGCTCGTGCCCGTGCGAGGTCAGCCACTCGACGAGGTGGTTCTTGAGTTCATAGCCGGCATGGTCCGAGCCGAGGTACACGCGCATGGGTCGAAGTGTGGCACGTCCCGGGCGCGCGCCCGGCACGCGTCCGGGACGTGACCTTCGTCCCGTACAACAATCCGGAATCGGGTCTTCCGTCCCTGGGGGGCTGGGGGTTTGAATGCACGGGCTCGTAACCCGAGAACTTAAGGATCCGTCCATGACCTCGCAACCGTCCCTTGCGAAGCAAGACAGCCCTTCCGAATCACCGGGAGATGCACCCACCGGAGACGGCCTGAAGGCAGGTCTGAAGAACCGGCACCTGTCCATGATCGCCATCGGCGGCGTCATCGGCGCCGGGCTCTTTGTCGGCTCCAGCGCCGGCATCGCGGCCGCGGGCCCCGCCATCCTCATCTCGTACGCCCTCGTCGGCGCGATGGTGGTCCTGGTGATGCGGATGCTCGGCGAGATGGCCGCGGCCAGTCCCGCCTCGGGCTCCTTCTCCGAATACGCGGACCGGGCGCTCGGCCGCTGGGCCGGCTTCTCCATCGGCTGGCTCTACTGGTTCTTCTGGGTCGTGGTGCTCGCCGTCGAGGCGACCGCCGGCGCCGTGATCCTGGAAGGCTGGATACCGGCCGTACCGCAGTGGGGCTGGGCGCTGATCGTGATGGTCGTGCTCACCGCCACCAACCTGGCCTCGGTCGCCTCGTACGGCGAGTTCGAGTTCTGGTTCGCCGGGATCAAGGTCGTCGCGATCGGCGCCTTCGTGGTCATCGGTGTGCTCGCCGTCTTCGGGCTGCTGCCCGGCTCGGACAACCCCGGCGCGGGCTTCGCGCATCTCACCGACGCCGGCGGGTTCTTCCCCAAGGGGCCCGGAGCGATCCTCACCGGTGTCCTGATGGTGGTCTTCTCCTTCATGGGCAGCGAGATCGTCACGCTGGCCGCCGGTGAGTCGGAGGACCCGCAGCGCGCCGTGACCAAGGCGACGAACAGCGTGATCTGGCGGATCGGGGTCTTCTACCTCGGTTCGATCTTCGTGGTCATCACGCTGCTGCCGTGGGACTCGAAGGCCATCACCGACGACGGCTCGTACGTCGCCGCGCTGAACTCCATCGGCATTCCGCACGCCGGCCAGGTCATGAACGTGATCGTGCTGACCGCGGTGCTGTCCTGTCTCAACTCCGGCCTGTACACCGCCTCCCGGATGGCCTTCTCGCTCGGCAAGCGCGGGGACGCCCCGAAGTCCTTCGGGAAGACCACGCCGCGCGGTGTGCCGCAGGCCGCGATCCTCGGTTCGGTCGTCTTCGGCTTCGTGGCCGTGTTCTTCAACTACCTGTGGCCCGACACGGTCTTCGCGTTCCTGCTCAACTCCTCCGGTGCGGTCGCCCTGTTCGTCTGGCTGGTGATCTGCTTCACCCAGCTGAAGATGCGCGGCATCATCCTGCGCGAGGCGCCCGAGAAGCTCGTCGTGAAGATGTGGGCCTTCCCGTACCTGACCTGGGCGACGATCGGCATGATCTCGTTCGTCCTGGTCTACATGCTGTTCGACGACGCGGGCCGCGAGCAGGTGCTGCTCTCGGTGCTTGTCGCCGCGTTCGTGGTCGGTCTCGCGGTGCTCCGTGAGCGGCAGCGGGCGCGCGTCCGCTCTGAACTCGACGTCGACGTCGACGTCGAGCTGGACGCCTGAGCCGTAACGTCGTACGACAGCGCCCCCTCGGTGAGCTTTCACTCTCCGAGGGGGCGCTGTCGTGTTCGGGTGCGCCGGGTTCTGATCCCCTCCCCGCCCCTTCCCGAATTTGTCCTGCCGGACGGGCCTCCTCAATCGCCGGAGGGGCTAATAAATAGCCCCTCCGGCGATTGAGGAGGCCGTGGCTGTCCGCAGGACTTTCGGGAAGGGGCGGGGAGGGGAGAAGTTCAGCCCCGACGACCAGCCAGCTTCCACGCCGACGGCAGCATCCCCATAGCCAGCGCAGCCTTCAGCGCGTCGCCGATGAGGAAGGGGACGACTCCCGCGGCGAGGGCCGCCGTGAAGGAGAGGCCCGTCGACGCCATCAGCCACGGCACGCCCACCGCATAGATCACGAGCGAGCCGAACGCCATCGTGCCCGCCATCCGCAGCACCGAGCGGTCACCGCCGCGGCGGGCCAGTTCGCCGACCACGGTCGCGGCGAGCAGCATGCCGAGGACGTACCCGAAGGACGCGCCGCCCCAGCCCGCGGTGCCGCCCTGGAACCACGGCACGCCCGCGATGCCCGCGACGGCGTACAGGGCGAGCGCGAGCAGACCGCGGCGGGCGCCGAACGCGGTGCCGACGAGCAGCGCGGCGAAGGTCTGGCCGGTCACCGGGACCGGGGAGCCGGGCACCGGGACGACCACCTGGGCGGCGAGCCCGGTGAGCACGGCGCCGCCGACGACCAGCGCGACATCGCGGGTGCGCGAGGCGGGCAGCAGGTCGGCGAGGACCTGGCCGGGACGGGTGGTGACGGCTGCAGTGGCCATGGGGACTCCCTGGCAGGACGTGGTGCGACGGGTGGTGACGGACCTTGCGACGTTAGCCCACGGCCCCGCACCCGATCACCATGAGGCGGTAACAAAGCGGTGGTTGGGGACTTGGTGTGATCCACACAAAGGCGCGCCGGCACACCCCGGTCCGGAGTGACCCGCATCACGGGAGGCCAGAGCAGCGATGCCGCTTTTGCGGAAATCGGGAGGCCGGGGAGAGACTGTGGGGTCCCACCAAATCGCTGAGAACGGCCCCACCCATGCACGACGCCCCGGCAGCCGCGGCCGAGCCGACGGAACCGCAGCCTCCGCTGGCGGAGTCGGAGCCGCTCTCCGCCGCCCTGAAGCAGCGTCATCTGACGATGCTGGGACTCGGCGGAGTGATCGGCGCCGGTCTGTTCGTGGGTTCCGGGGCGGGGATCTCCGTGGCCGGTCCCGGCATCGTCGTCTCGTATCTGATCGCGGGCGCGCTCGCGATGCTGGTGATGCGGATGCTCGGCGAGATGTCCGCGGCGATGCCGGCCTCCGGCTCGTTCTCCGTGCACGCCGAGCGGGCCATCGGCCGCTGGGCCGGGTTCAGCGTGGGCTGGCTCTACTGGCTGCTGCTCGTGGTGGTGCTCGCCGTCGAGGCGACCGCCGCCGCGCAGATCGCGCACGGCTGGGTCGCGGGTGTGCCGCAGTGGGCCTGGGTGCTGATCTTCATGCTGTTCTTCACCGGCGCGAACCTCGCCGCGGTGAAGAACTTCGGCGAGTTCGAGTTCTGGTTCGCCGCGCTCAAGGTCGCGGCGATCGTGCTCTTCCTCGTCCTCGGCACGCTCGCGATCTTCGGGGTGCTGCCCGACACCGAACCGGTCGGCCTGGACAACCTCGTACATGCGGGCGGCTTCCTGCCGAACGGCTGGGAGGGCGTGATCTCCGGCGTCCTCGCGGTGGTCTTCGCCTTCGGCGGCCTCGAGGTCGTGACGATCGCGGCCGCCGAGTCCGACGACCCGGCCCGCTCGGTGGCACGGGCGGTGCGCAGCGCGGTCTGGCGGATCCTCTTCTTCTACGTGGGCTCGATGCTGGTGATCGTGACGGTGCTGCCGTGGACGGTGCAGCGGGCGGGGCTCAGCCCGTACGTCGCGGTGCTCGACTCGATCGGGGTGCCGTCGGCCGGGCAGATCATGAACATCGTGGTGTTCGTGGCGCTGCTCTCGGCGCTCAACGCGAACCTGTACGGCTCCTCGCGGATGGTCTTCTCCCTTGCCGAGCGGGGCGAGGCGCCGCAGGGGCTCCTGAAGGTGTCGCGGGGCGGGGTGCCGCGGCGTGCGGTGCTCGCCTCGGTGGCCTTCGGGTTCGTCTCGGTGCTGCTCAACCTGGAGTGGCCGGACTCGGTCTTCAAGTACCTGCTCAACTCGGTCGGCGCGGTCCTGCTGTTCGTCTGGGCGCTGATCGCGGTGTCCCAGCTGCGGCTGCGGCGGCTGATCGAGCGCCGGGCACCCGAGCGGCTCGTCCTCCGGATGTGGCTCTTTCCGTGGCTGACCTGGACGGCGCTCGCCGTGATGGCCGCGATCGTCGGCCTGATGCTGACGGACGACCAGGCGCGGCCGCAGTTGCTCTGGTCGACCGGGGCCACGGCCGCGGTGATGGCGGTGGCAGGCCTGCGCGAGTGGCGAGCGTGCCGACACCGCGACACCCGGTGACCGAACGTTCACTTCTGGTCAAAGTTCTGTCCGAATAACGGGCCGGATCTTCTGTTCACCGGAGAGGGCACTCACACTGACGTGACCTTTAACCGTCTCACGTACTGGACCTTCAACGCCCATGTCTCGGACAACTCTGGATAAAGAGCACGATTCGGGTACTGCGGCAGCGTCGCCGCTGACCAACAGCCTGAAACAGCGCCACCTCTCCATGATCGCCCTCGGCGGAGTGATCGGCGCCGGGCTGTTCGTCGGCTCCGGTGCCGCGATCGCCGCCGCCGGGCCATCGATCATCATCGCGTACGCGATCTCCGGCGCCCTCGTCATGCTCGTCATGCGCATGCTGGGCGAGATGGCCGCCGCCAACCCGGCCTCCGGTTCCTTCTCGGTGCACGCCGAGAAGGCGATCGGCCCGTGGGCCGGCTTCACCGCCGGCTGGTCCTTCTGGTTCCTGCTCTGCGTGGCCGTCGGCCTCGAGGGCATCGGCGCCGCGAAGATCGCGCACGGCTGGGTCCCGAGCGTGCCGGAGTGGGCGTTCGTCGCCCTCTTCATGCTCCTCTTCTGCATCACGAACCTGATCTCGGTACGTAACTTCGGCGAGTTCGAGTTCTGGTTCGCCGCGCTGAAGATCGGCGCGATCGTGCTCTTCCTCGGCATCGGCATCGCCGCCATCGCGGGCGTCCTGCCGGACCACGAGCCGCCGGGCCTGTCCAACCTCACCGGCGAGGGCGGCTTCTTCCCGAACGGCAGCGAGGGCCTGATCGTCGGCCTGCTCGCCTCGGTGTTCGCGTACGGCGGTCTGGAGACCGTCACCATCGCCGCGGCCGAGTCCGAGCACCCGGTCAAGGGCGTCGCGAAGGCCGTGCGCACCGCGATGTGGCGCATCGCGATCTTCTATGTCGGTTCGATGGCGGTCATCGCCACCCTCGTCCCGTGGAACAACCCGGCACTGCCCAACCCCGACAAGGGTTCGTACGTCGTGACCCTGGAGGCGCTCGGCCTGCCGGCCGCGGGCCAGATCATGAACGTGGTCGTCTTCATCGCCCTGCTCTCCGCGATGAACGCGAACATCTACGGCGCCTCCCGCATGGCCGGTTCGCTGGTCGCCCGCAACCAGGGCCCGAAGTTGCTCGGCAAGATCTCCGGCGGCGTCCCCCGTGTCGCCGTGATGGTCTCCAGCGTCTTCGGCTTCGTCTGCGTGCTGCTCAGCTACTGGTACCCGGAAACCCTCTTCGCCTGGCTGCTCAACATCATCGGCGCGATCATCCTCGTCGTCTGGTTCTTCATCGCCGCCGCGCAGTTGCGGATGCGCCGGATCCTGCAGCGCGAGGCGCCGGAGAAGCTGGTCGTGAAGATGTGGGCCTACCCGTACCTGACGTGGGTGGCGCTCGCCGGGATGGCCGCGGTCTTCGTGCTCATGGCGCGCGAGGAGGGCACCCGGATCCAGCTGTACTACACGGGCGGTCTGACCCTCGTGCTCGCCGTGATCGGTTACTTCCTGCAGCAGTCGAACGCCGTCAAGGCCGCGCACGGCCGGGTCGACGCGATCGCCGCCGAGCTGGAGGACCTGAAGGCCGGCCGCCTCCCCGCCGCCCCGGCGGGCGGCGACGCGGCTGTCGCCGCCGAGCCGGAGGCGGAGGAAGCGGAGGAGCCGGAGGAAGCGGTGGCCGAGGCCGACGCCGACGCCGAGCCTGCGGACGACGCCGCGAAGGCCGAGGACAAGGTCGAGGACAAGGCCGACGAGGCTGAGGACAAGACTGAGGCCGAGGACGAGGCTGAGGACAAGGACGACGCCAAGGCTGACGCCAAGAGCTGAGCCGACGCCGCTCCGTACGACGAAGCCCCCGCCCGGACACCGGGCGGGGGCTTCGTCATGCCCGCACGAGGCCGCGCGGGGGCCGATCCCTACTGCGCCGTGATCAACAGTTACTGTTAGCCTGCACTTGCAAGTTGATTGCAATAAGCCTCGGAGGGGACCACGATGGCCGTCTACACACTTCCTGAACTCCCTTACGACTACGCCGCGTTGGCACCCGTGATCAGCCCCGAGATCATCGAGCTGCACCACGACAAGCACCACGCCGCGTACGTGAAGGGCGCCAACGACACGTTGGAGCAGCTGGCGGAGGCGCGGGACAAGGAGTCGTGGGGCTCGATCAACGGCCTGGAGAAGAACCTGGCCTTCCACCTCTCCGGCCACATCCTGCACAGCATCTACTGGCAGAACATGACGGGTGAGGGCGGTGGCGAGCCGCTGGAGAAGGACGGTGTGGGCGAGCTCGCCGACGCGATCGCCGAGTCCTTCGGCTCGTTCGCCGGTTTCAAGGCGCAGCTCACCAAGGCCGCCGCGACCACGCAGGGTTCGGGCTGGGGCGTCCTCGCGTACGAGCCGGTCAGCGGGCGCCTCGTGGTCGAGCAGATCTACGACCACCAGGGCAACGTCGGCCAGGGCTCCACGCCGGTCCTCGTCTTCGACGCCTGGGAGCACGCCTTCTATCTGCAGTACAAGAACCAGAAGGTCGACTTCATCGACGCGATGTGGGCCGTCGTCAACTGGCAGGACGTGGCGAGGCGTTACGCGGCGGCGAAGGAGCGGTCGTACAACTTGCTGTTGGCTCCGTGACCGTAGAAAAGACTGAGGTTTTTCGGGGGATTCTCCCCCGTACCCCCACTCCTGCTCGTGATCGTCTTCTCAACCTTCACCGGGCAGGCGGATGAAAGAACGGCCCCCGCGAGGAAATGACTCGCAGGGGCCGTTCCATGTGTGCTCTGAAGCCGGGTGTCTCAGGCCAGGTTGGAGAAGTCCGGGCCCTTCGTGCGGGTGCGCTTGATCTCGTAGAAGCCCGGGGTGGAGGCGACCAGGAGGGTGCCGTCCCAGAGCTTCGCGGCGGCCTCGCCCTGCGGGGCCGGGGTGACGACCGGGCCGAAGAAGGCGATCTGCTCGCCGTCCTCGCCGGGCACCGCGATCACCGGGGTGCCGACCTCCTGGCCGACCTTGTCTATGCCCTCCTTGTGGGAGGCGCGCAGTTCCGTGTCGTACTTGTCGGAGTCCGCGTACTCCAGGAGCGAGGCGGGCAGGCCGGCCTCTTCGAGGGCTCCCGCGATCGCCTCGCGGCTCGCGCCCTCGCCGCGGTTGTGGAAGCGGGTGCCGAGCGCCGTGTACAGGGCGCCGAGGACCTCGTCGCCGTGCAGTTGCTGTGCGGCTATCGCCACGCGGACCGGGGCCCACGCGTCCTTGAGGAGCGCGCGGTACTCGTCGGGGAGCTCCTCCAACCGGTCCTCGTTCAGCACCGACAGGCTCATCACGTGCCAGCGGACCTCGACCGGGCGGACCTTCTCGACCTCCAGCATCCAGCGGGAGGTCATCCACGCCCAGGGACACAGCGGGTCGAACCAGAAGTCGGCGATGACCTTGTCGACCGTGTCGTTCGACGCCTTGCTCGTCATGTCTCTCCTCGTACGGGAATCCGGTGGTGCGTTCAGTTCGTGCGCGGGTCCAGTGGCCGACAACAGCGGGCGCGCCCCGGGCATTCCCGGATGCCCCGGGCCGCGGCCACATGACAGGATCGGGGGCAATTCGAACGCGCCCACAAGGCCACAGAAGGAGTGCCCGTGCCCGGTGAGAACCTGACCCGCGACGAGGCCCGCGAGCGGGCCGCCCTGCTGTCCGTCGACGGGTACGACATCGCCCTCGACCTGCGGTCGGCGATCGGGGGCAGCGAGACCGGGACCCGGACGTTCCGGTCCGTGACGACGGTCAGGTTCCGCTGCGCAGAGCCGGGCGCCGCCTCCTTCGCCGACCTGATCGCCCCGTCCGTCACCGCGGTCACGCTGAACGGCGTGGACCTCGACCCGGCGGAGGTCTTCGACGGGTCCCGGATCCGCCTGGACGGGCTGCGCGCGGAGAACGAACTCGTCGTCGACGCCCAGTGCGCGTACAGCCGCACCGGCGAGGGCATGCACCGCTTCGTCGACCCGGAGGACGGCGAGGTGTACCTGTACACGCAGTACGAGCCCGCCGACGCGCGCCGGGTCTTCACCAACTTCGAGCAGCCGGACCTCAAGGCGCCGTACCGGATGGAGGTCACGGCGCCCGAGGGCTGGACGGCGTGGTCCAACGGTGTCGGTGAACTGGCCGACGGTGTCTGGAAGTTCGCGGAGACCAAGCCGATCTCCACGTACATCACCGCGTTCGCGGCCGGTCCGTACCACTACGTCACGGACAGCTACGAGCGCGAGTTCGAGGACGGTACGCGGCTGACGATCCCGCTGGGCGCGATGTGCCGCAAGGGTCTCGCCCCGTACTTCGACGCCGACGACGTGTTCCTGGTGACCAAGCAGGGCCTGGACTTCTTCCACGACCACTTCGACTACCCGTACCCGTTCGGGAAGTACGACCAGGCCTTCGTGCCCGAGTACAACCTCGGCGCGATGGAGAACCCGGGTCTGGTGACCTTCCGCGAGGAGTTCATCTTCCGCGGCAAGGTGACGCAGGCGTCCTACGAGCGCCGGGCCAACGTCATCCTGCACGAGATGGCGCACATGTGGTTCGGCGACCTCGTCACCATGCAGTGGTGGGACGACCTGTGGCTCAAGGAGTCCTTCGCGGACTTCATGGGGTCCTTCTCGATGGTCGGCGCGACCCGGTTCAGCAACGGCTGGATCACCTTCGCCAACAACCGCAAGTCCTGGGCGTACCGCGCCGACCAGCTGCCCTCCACGCACCCCATCACGGCCGACATCCGTGACCTGGAGGACGCCAAGCTCAACTTCGACGGGATCACGTACGCCAAGGGCGCGTCCGTACTGAAGCAACTCGTCGCGTACGTCGGGCAGGACGCGTTCCTCGACGGCGCGCGGCGCTACTTCAAGCGGCACGCGTACGGCAACACCGAGCTGCGCGATCTGCTCGCCGCCCTGGAGGAGACCTCCGGGCGCGACCTCGGCGAGTGGGCCCGCGCCTGGCTGCAGACCGCCGGGGTCAACTCCCTCACGCCGCAGGCCACTTACGACGCGGAGGGCCGGATCACCGAGCTCGCCGTGGTCCAGGAGGCGGCCGCCTCACACCCCGAGCTGCGCCCGCACCGCGTCGCCGTCGGCCTGTACCGGCGCGACGCCGACGGGGAACTCGTCCGGTACGCCCGTGCGGAGACCGATGTCGACGGTCCGCGCACCGTGGTCACCGAACTCGCCGGTGCCGAGCGGCCCGAGCTGATCCTCGTCAACGACGACGACCTGACGTACTGCAAGATCCGCTTCGACGAGGGCTCGCTCGACACGCTCCGCGACCACCTCGGCTCGCTCACCGATCCGCTGGCGCGGGCCCTGTGCTGGTCCGCGCTGTGGAACCTCACGCGGGACGCGCTGATGCCGGCGCGGGACTTCGTCGGTCTCGTCCTGCGGTTCGCCGGGCGGGAGACCGACATCGGCGTCCTGCAGATGCTGCACGCCTGGGCCCGCTCCGCGCTCACCCACTACGCGGCGCCCGCGTGGCGCGAGGAGGGCGGCCGGCTCCTCGCCGAGGGTGCCCTGCGGGAGCTGCGCATCGCCGAGCCGGGCAGCCAGCACCAGCTGACCTGGGCCCGGTTCTTCGCCGCGGTCGCGGCGGGCGAGGCCGACCTGCAGCTGCTTCAGGGGCTGCTCGACGGCACCGCGAAGATCGACGGGCTCGACGTCGACCAGGAGCTGCGCTGGACCTTCCTCGGGCCGCTCGCCGAGTACGGGCGGGCCGACGAGGTGGTGCTCGGTGCGGAGCTCGCCCGGGACGACACGGCTTCCGGCAAGCGGCACCAGGTGCGGTGCCTGGCCTCGCGGCCGTCTGCGGCGGTCAAGGCGCAGGCGTGGGCTCAGCTCGTCGAGTCGGACGCGCTGTCCAACGCGCTGGTCGAGGCGACGATCGCGGGGTTCGCGCGGCCGTCGCAGGTGGAGTTGGTCGCGCCGTACGCGCCGCGGTACTTCGAGGTGATCGAGCGGGTGTGGCGGGAGCGGTCGATCCAGATCGGGATGCATGTGGTGCGGGGGTTGTTCCCTTCGCTGCTCGACTCGCCGGAGACGCTGGCCTCTACCGATGCGTGGCTCGACGCCCATGCTTCGGCTGCGCCTGCTTTGCGGCGGCTTGTGCTTGAGGCTCGGGATGATTTGGCTCGGTCGTTGCGGGGGCAGGCGGTGGACGCGGCGGCTGGGGCCTGATTTTTTTCTCCCCGCCCCGCCCCTTCCCGAATTTGTCCTGCCGGACGGGCCTCCTCAATC
>NZ_JAAAHS010000141.1 GCF_009908195.1 Streptomyces boluensis
CCCCGGGGCCGCCCACCCCGGCCGTTTCAATTTTCCCGGGCGCCCGTCCCCCGACGCCTCTTCAACGGGAGCAGGAGCCGGGGATTCAGCCGCCGTCTCGTCGGTGCGCGTGGCGCGTGCGGCGGCTACGAGGCGGACGGTCGGCGCGAGCGCGGAGCTGCTCGACGACCTCCTTCGCCCGAGTCACCGCAACAGGCTTCGCCTCACGCTCCAGCTCCGCGGGCACGTTCAGCAGCTCGGAGAAGATCGCGGTGCCGTTCGCGCAGAGCCGCAGAGCAGCAGCGGCGGCCTCGCGCGCGGCGATTTCCGCCGCCTCGCCATCGAGAACTTCTGCCACGGGTGCGCCGTCGCCCACCACCGCGCCGCCACCTATCTCGCGCGCCACGAGAATGGCGAGGTGCGGCAGTTGGGGACTGCGTGCGTCGAGCCGCACACCGGTCTGCCGATCAAGGGGCTTGAGGCGTTGTGGCATTTCGGCACGTTGAGGACTCCGATTGGGACGGCGAGGAGGGCGGTGTCCCGGCCGATCTCCGCGTCCCGGTGATCGAGGTCCTGACCGCCCGCCGTCGTCAAGGCGGAGGTCGGTTCTACAGCCGGTCCGAGCAGTGGAAGAACACTCTGCCGACGGCGTCGAAGCGTACTTCTTCGACCGCAAGGCCCCGATGGACTGGCGGGCCGCCATCGACGCCGACCCCGATGCGCCGAGCACTGCCGCCGCCGTCCGGGCGTGGGCCGTCCAGGGGGTACGGCAGCCTCTCCGACTACCGCCACAAGGTAGGGCAGTTGACCGAAGGGCGAGACCGTCGACCCGCGCCACCTGCCGACGCTGGTATCCGCCATCGCGGGTTGGTACCGCGACCAGGAGAAGGAGGCCAGCGAGTGGGCCGCCCAGAACTCCCGGCCGCAGGGAGTCCCGGAGTCGTGCGCGTCGGCCAGCTCGGCAATCCGCGCCGACGGCGAGGTGCACCGCACCGAGCAGGCCGCCTCCGCGCCCCTTGCCCAGCCCACGTCTGCACCACCGCCCGAGCCGATCCCACGGTGGTAGACATGGGGCATGAAAGGAACTGTTGACCGAAAGCTCTCTCGGTCATTGCTGAACCTGCGCAGCGCCGCAGGGCAGACGTTCCTGTTGCAGATCGTGATCGTGGTGCTGCTGATCGCGGCCGCTGTGACGGCCCAGGTGGTCCAGGCGAGGAACGAGGCCGAGGGGGAGGCCCGGCAACGGTCGGTGTCTGTGGCGCAGACGTTCGCGAACGCCCCGGGCACGGTCGAGGCGCTGGGCAGCCGAGACCCGACGGCGGTGCTGCAGCCGCGCGCCGAGGCGGCCCGGAAGGCGGCGGACGTCGACTTCGTCGTCGTCACGGACACCGAGGGAATCCGCTACACGCAGCCCGATCGGAGCTTCATCGGGAAGAAGTTCATCGGCACCATCGAGCCGGCCCTCGAAGGCCGCATCGTGGTCGAGGACACCACCGGGCCGACGGCGAGGGGGTGGACCGACGCCGTCCAGGCCGTGGTCCCGGTGTTCGGCCCCGACGGTGCGGTCGTCGGCCTGGTCTCCGCCGGGGTCACGGTCCAGAGCTCCGGCAGCCTGGTCGAACAGCAGCTGCCGATCATCTTCGCCACCGGTGCGGCCGCCCTCGCGGTGGCCACCGGCGGAGCGGCGCTGATCAGCAGGCGCCTGCGCCGCCAGACCCACGGCCTGGGCCCGGCCGAGATGACGCGGATGTACGAGCACCACGACGCGGTGCTGCACTCGGTGCGCGAGGGCGTGCTGATCGTCGGCCGTGACGGGCGGCTGCTCCTCGCCAACGATGAGGCGCGGCGCCTGCTCGACCTGCCGCTCGACGCGGAGCGGATCCAGGTCACCGATCTCGGCCTCTCGCCCGAGCTCTCCCGGCGCCTCGCTCACGGGTCGAAGGTCACCGATGCGGTGCACCTGGTCGGTGACCGGCTGCTCGCCGTGAATGTGCGGCCCGTGGGCGGCGAGGAGGACGCCGCCGCGGGCAGCGTGGCCACCCTGCGGGACTCCACGGAACTCCAGGCACTGGCCGGCCGGGCACAAGTGGCCCGTGAACGGCTGCAGTTGCTGTACGACGCGGGCGTACGCATCGGGACGACACTCGATGTGGTGCGTACCGCCGAGGAGTTGGCCGAGGTGGCTGTCCCCAGGTTCGCGGACTTCGTGACCGTGGAACTGCTCGACGCGGTGCCGCGCGGGGAGGATCCGGCGGACGAGTCGAGCACCGAGATGCGGCGTGTGGCCCTGCGCGGAATCGGCGCCGATCCACCCCTGTTCCCGGTGGGCGAGCTCATCCGTTTCGTCCCCGGGAGCCCGATGGCGGCAGGCATGACGGAAAGCCGGGCGGTGCTCGCCGCCGACCTGGCAGCGAGCGACGGCTGGCGCGCCCAGCACGTCGAGCGGGCGCAGCGGGTGTTGGACTACGGCATCCGCTCTCTGATCTCCGTGCCGCTGCGGGCCCGCGGGGTCGTCCTCGGGCTGGTCAACTACTGGCGGTCCGAGAGCGAGGCGTTCGAGCCGGATGACGTGTCGTTCGCCGAGGAGATCTCCGCCCGCGCCGCCCTGTCCATCGACAACGCCCGCCGGTACGCCCGCGAGCACACGGTCGCCGTCACCCTGCAGCGCAGCCTGCTCCCGCGGGCCCTGCCCGAGCAGTCCGCGCTCGACGTCGCCCACCGGTACCTGCCGGCCAAGGCGGGCGTGGGCGGTGACTGGTTCGACGTGATCCCGATGCCCGGCGCCCGAGTCGCCCTCGTGGTGGGTGATGTGGTTGGACACGGGTTGCACGCGGCGGCCACCATGGGCCGACTGCGGACGGCGGTGCACAACTTCTCCGCGCTCGACCTCGCCCCCGACGAACTCCTGGGCCGGATGGACGAGTTGGTGTCCCGGATCGACGCCGACGAGGTGGACCCCGAGGGCACGGGAGAGGGCATGATCACCGGTGCCACCTGCCTGTACGCGATCTACGACTCGGTCACTGGGCGGTGCACCCTCGCCCGTGCCGGACACCCGCGACCGGCCGTGGTCCAGCCGGACGGCACCGCCGAGTTCCTGGACGTGCCCGGCTCACCGCCGCTCGGCCTCGGGGCGGGCCTGCCCGTCGAGACGGCCGAACTGCGGCTGGCCGAGGGCAGCCAACTCGCCCTGTACACCGACGGTCTCGTTGAGGACCGCCACCGCGACCTGGACGTCGGCCTGGAGTTGCTGCGCAGGACCCTGGCCGGGGCGGCCGACCGCTGTCCGGAGGAGGTCTGCCGGGTGGTCCTCGACGCGGTGTTGCCGGAACGGCCCGCCGACGATGTCGCCCTGCTCGTAGCCCGTACCCGGCTCCTCCCGTCCGGCCGGGTCGCGGACTGGGACGTACCCTCCGACCCGGCGGCCGTGCCGCAGATCCGGGCGGCCGTCACCCGCCTGCTGGCGGACTGGGACCTGGACGAGGCGGCCTTCGCCACCGAGCTGGTGGTCAGCGAGCTCGTCACCAACGCCATCCGCTACGGCGCGGAGCCGGTGCACCTCCGGCTGCTGCACGACCGCAACGCCCTGATCTGTGAGGTCGCCGACGGTTCCAGCACGTCTCCGCATCTGCGCCGGGCCACGTCGACGGACGAAGGCGGCCGCGGGCTGTTCCTGGTGGCCCGTTTCGCCGAGCGCTGGGGCACCAGGTACACGGGCCGCGGCAAGGTCATCTGGACCGAGCAGGTCCTGCACGCCGAGGCCGGCGAACCCGCGGGTGACGCCAAGGACATCCTCGGCCAGTGGGCTGATACGGAGCTCTGAACCGAGGCGCTTCTCCCCGCGGGTGCCCCTACCGGCGTGTGCCGTTGTGCCATGACCGGGGCGCGGGAGTCCGTTGCGGGGAGCTGTCGTCGGCGTCCCAGGCGGCGAGGTCGACGACCTTGTCGCTGTCGGAGAACAGGGCGTGTGTACGGCCGCCGGAGATGAACACGCTGGTGGGTTCGCTGTCGAGTACGGACGCGGCCACGAACGCGCCGACGATGCGCGGGAAGTCGCACACCGCCCCGATCCGGAACAAGGACTGTGAATCCGTGGTGACCTCGTCGCCACCGGCCCGCAGGATGATGCGCTGGTCGGGGGCGACGGCGCGGGCAGCGACCGCGACCGCCATGTTCTCCAGGCCGTCCGAGCCGACCGCCGCAACGCCTCGGGCCCGCCGGGCGGCGAGGCGTTCGAGCAGGAAACGGTCGCCGCCGCGGCCGAGGACGACGGGGATGTTCCGGGCGCGGGCCAGCGGGAGGCAGGCGGCCTGCGGGTTACGTTCGACGGCGACGACCCGCACGCCCAGGTCCTTGAGTTGGGCAGAGAGCCGCAGGCCCACCTGTCCGAGTCCGACGACGATGACATGGCCCCGGCGGGGTATGGAGCGGGCGCCGAGGATGGCGGTCAGGCGGTGCCCGGTGAAGCGGTCGACCACGCTCGCGGTGAACACGGCGGCGAGGACGAGGACGGCCAGCATGGTGGCGGCCGACACGAGCTTGTACCAGCCGGGGCCGTGGTCGGCGGCGTGCGAGGAGCCGATCGTGGTGAGCGTGCGGGCCGCGTTCCAGGTGGCGTCGGTCCAGTGTTCGTGGAGGACGACGACGCCGAGCGCGATGTCCACGGCGAAGGACGTCAGCAGTGCGGCCAGGCTCGCCACGAGGGCCTTCGCCGAAGTGCCCAGGGAGCGGAACCACGCCTTCACCGACGTGCGCGGGTACCGGTGCCCCTCGGCCGTCAGGTCCCGTACGGGCAGCTGCTCGACCACTCCCGGCCCCGGCCCGTGGCCGTGCCGGACGGCGGTGACCCGGTCGCCGTGGGGCCGCAGCATCGCGTACCGCGGAGCCAGGCAACCGGCTAGGAGGCTGGGCACGATGGCATCGGTCATGCTCAGGACGGTGCAGTTGGGCAGGGTCCTGGCGACCTCGTCGGCCACGGTGCGGTCGAAGAGCGTCACGACCAACCGGACGCCGGGTTCGAGGTGTTCGGCGAGCAGGGCGTAGCGCAGGGCGACGATGTCGTCGCGGGAGACGACCGCGATACCGTCCACGGGGTGTTCGAGTTGCCGCAACGTGCGTCTGAGGGTGGTGTCGTCGGGGCGGGGGAGGCGGTGCACCGTGCCGCCCCAGCGGGAGACGTACGCGGCCGCCGACGCTCCGAGGGCCTCGTCGTCCTCGATGATCACGATGCGTCGGCCCGCCATGGGGGCCTGGCGGTACGCGTCAACACCCTTGCCACGGGCGGTCTGGGAGCTCAACCTCGGGCCTTTCGAGCGGAGTCGGGAAACGGCGACCCGGCGCGCCTGATCGAGGCTGTGTGCGGGAGCTTCGGCGTACTGGAGCGAGCGGTCGACGGGCCGAAGTGGTCCCAGTTCTACCAGCGGTCCGCCGAGGGCCGATTCGTCCGCGTGTCTGAAACTTCGTCGCATCGCTTGTACAGGTGTCAGAGTGCGCCGCCGCCCCTCGTCCTGTCGACGCGACCTCTTGACCATCGACAAGAGCGCCATGCTCGGCGCGGTCATGGCCGCCACGGCACTCACGCTCGTCGCGATCCCGCTCTTCGGCCGCTGGTCCGACCGCTCCGAGCGCTTCCGCAAGGGGCTCTTCCTCGCCGGGGTCGCGGGCGTGATCGTGCTGCCGTTCCCGTGGTTCGCCCTTCTGGACACGGGCAGTTACGCCCTCATGCTGGTCGGGTTCGTACTCCTCTTCACGGCCTGGTCGGCGACGTACGCGGCGATGCCCACCTTCTTCGCCCGCGTCTTCCCGGTCGAGGTGCGCTACACCGGACTCTCGGCGGGCTACACCCTCGGCACTGTCCTGGGCGGCGGCTTCGCCCCGATGATCGCCACCTACCTCCTCGACCGCACCGGCGGCTGGTCGGCCATCGCGCTCTACCTGAGCCTCGCCGGAGTGATCTCCCTCGTCGCGCCTGCTTCCTGCGCGAGCGTGCGGACGAGCCGACCGCGGGCGAACTGGCCGACCCGGTCAAGGCGTTGAGCTGACCACCCTCGCCGCTGGGCCGAGGCCAGGTGCCCAGCGGCGAGGATCCCCCCGATTCATCCTGATCCCCCTGATTCCACCCGAGCCCTCGAGCCCGGTCAGTCGAACACCCGGCGGACCTGTCCCCACCCCGGTGCCGTGAGGTGCTAGTCGAGACCGGCTCTGTCGACGTGGCGGCGAGCGGTCTCTTCCGCGCGTACGAGTACGTCGCCGATGTCGACCCTGGTCGGGACGCCACCGGCCAGGAGCACCTCGCGGCTCACGGGCACGGTGTCCACGTCCTGCCCCGTGGCCTGCTGCATGAGGCGGTGCACCGGCATCCACCACGGCGTCAGATGCGGCTTGGCCGTGTCGATCAGGACGACGTCGGCGCGCTTGCCGACCTCGAGGGAGCCGATCTCGTGCGCCATACCCATCATGGTGGTGGCGTCAATGGTGATCATCTCCAGGAGCTTTCCGGCCGGAAAGAGATACCGGTCCTGGGTGCGCGCGACGTGTGCCTCACGCACCCTGCGAGCGGCGAGGTCGTGCCACGGCGCCGAAGTCCCCAGTGAGGGCCGTGGAGAACAACGCCTCGAACTCCGGGAACTCCTCGGGCCGAGCGGCCGCGAGATGGTCGCTCCCGTCGGCGGTCGGTGTGCCGACCCGCGGACTCGCAGCCCGAGTTCGGACGTTTCCGCGAGGACGGTGGTCTGCCCGCGAGACGGTTGAAGACAAGAAGTAACTCCCTTACAGGGCAGGTTGGTTGGGCTTGGCCGCCATGCGGGCGTCGGTGTCGAACAGCTCGCGCTCCGCCGGGTGCAGGATGTGCTGCGTGATGAAGGAGCGGCCGGCGACTTTCCACAGGCCCCGGCCCTTGGTCAGGGCGGACACTGCCTGGGTCTCGACGCCGGTCAGGCCGAGCAGCGATGCGGCGGCAGAGAGCTGGTCGGGTTCCTGGCGGTAGATGATGCGGGTGGAGCAGTCGGCCAGGAGGCCCTCGGCCAGCGCCCGGCCGCGCGAGCCGGCGTCACCCGCGCTGAGCAGGTCGCTGAGGCGGTGGATGACCATGAGGTTCGCGATGCCGAGACCCCGTGAGAGCTTCCACTGGCTCTGCATCCGTTCCAGCAAGCCGACATGGCGCATCAGCCGCCACGCCTCGTCGTAGATCACCCAGCGTCGCCCGCCGTCAGGGTCGGCGAGGGCGGATTCCATCCACGCGCTCGCGCAGGTCATCGCGAGGACCAGCGCGGTGTCGTCGCCGGAGCCGCCGAGGCGGGAGAGGTCGATGGACAGCATCGGCGTGGTCGGGTCGAAGGCCACGGTCGAGGGGGCGTCGAACATGCCGCTGAGGTCGCCGTGCAGGGACACAGGTCGCTGGTCCGGGGAAGCGTCGGAGTCAGATCGATTCGCGACAGCTGCGCGTCATCCATTCGAAGATCTCGGTTGGCGCGAACCGGAGGTGCTGGCCGATTCGGAAGCTCGGGATCCCCTCCCGGACGTGGTTGTCGTAGACCCAGGAAGTCGGCTTTCCGAGGAAGGCGGCCAGGGTAGAAACATCCCAGAGCGGCTCGTTCATAGTTCCTCATTCGGGTGAGATTGCCGTGGGCGAGACGCAATGTACGGACGGATAGCGGCAGCACCAAAGGCTCCATGCGGAGCACATGTAGCCGTCGCCACTGTCTTCCTCGAACGCCTAGGCCTGTTATTCCTTGCTCTCAGCACGGATCCAGCACGACGGCCCCCACCGGACCGGAACGGACCCCAACGGAAGCCAGCACCAAGCCAGCACGGCCCGGCTTGGGCTCACTCCAGGTCGAGTGAGCCCATGCCGTTGACCTGCATGTTTGTCAGCCGGGCTGACTCCTGCTAACGGAAGCGTCGCGCAGATCACTCACAACTGCCAGTGCTGGCCGGTGAGGTTTCGGCAGGGCCTGAGCACCAGGTCGACATGGGTCGCCGGAGGGCCGTTCGTATCCAGGCACAGACCGCTCTGCGGGTTCACGAACTGGTTCTCGTCGGCGTCGTGGCGCCACTGCTGGCCGCTGTAGTCACCGCACGGTTTGAGCACGGCCGCGACGTCGGTGGCCGGGGCCCCGTCCGTGTCGAGACACAGGTCGCTGGGGGTGTTCATGAAGCGCTGACTCGTCTCGTCGTAACGCCACCGCTGTCCGCTGTAGTTCCCACACGGGCGGAGCTCCACGTGCAGTCCGGGGCGTTGCGGGCCGTCGGTGTCGACACACAGTCCGCTGTGGGTGTTCTTGATCGGGCCCGTAGACGCGGAGGACGCGGAAGACGTGGACGGTGACGGCGGCGGTGTCTGTGAGGGGGGCACGGACGGAGTGGTGGGCGGCGGCGCCGACGTCGTCGGTGATGACGAAGAGACCGTGCTCGTCGGCGGATTCGGAGACGGAGTCGTACCGGACGCCCCGGAAGCACCCCGATCGGGCAGCACCGCCCAGAGAACGATCCCGGCCGTCGACAGGAGCGCCACCGCCAGCGCCGCCACCGCGAGAGCGGTCCGCCCGGTCCGTCGCCGCCCCGGAACAGCAGCGGACGGCGCGGCCGGTGCAGGCATCTGCCACGTGGTGGCAACCACCGTGCCGACAGCCTCGATGTCGACGGTTGTGCCGGGCTCCTGAGCGTCGGCCAGCTCGGAGATCAACTGCTCGGGGGCGGGTCGCCGCTCCGGCGTCCTGGACAAGGCCGACGCCAGCACCGCCGTGAGCCGCGCGGGAACCCCGTCGAGGTCGGGATCTTCGTGCAGGACCCGGTGGAGCACCGCCGCGGCCGGACCGGTCCCGAACGGCGGCCGCCCGGTCGTGGCGTAGGCAACGGTCAACGCCCACGCGAACACGTCGGCCGGAGGCCCGGCCTGCCCACGCACCTGTTCCGGGGCCATGTAGCCGACGGTCCCGATCGCGGAGCCGGTACGGGTCAGTGCCGTCGCGTCCGCGGCCTGCGCGATGCCGAAATCGATGACCTTCGGGCCCTGGTCCGACAGCAGTACGTTGCCGGGCTTGAGGTCGCGATGCACGACACCGGCACGGTGGATCGCCGCGAGGGCCTCGGCGAGCCCGAGCGCGAAGCTGTACGCCATGTCCCCGCGCAGCGGCCCGTGTTCGCCTACGTGCTCCGCGAGCGTCGGCCCCTGTACGTACTCCATGACGACGAACGGGCTGCTCGCCTCGACCTCGACGGCCAACACCCGTGCCGTACAGCTGCCTTGAACACGCAGCAACGCCGCGGCCTCACGCCGGAACCGCGCCCGGAACTCGGCGTCCGAGGCGAGCTCGTCGCGCAACCGTTTGAGAGCGACCAGCCGGCCCGCGGAATCCTGGGCCAGGTAGACGACACCCATGCCGCCTTCACCCAGCCGACCGACAAGTTCCCACTCGCCGATCCGCCTCGGGTCCCCAGCACGCAGCCCACTCAGACTCACTTGACCCCTCCCGCCCCCGTTGGTGTGCAGCATGCAGTACACCAACTCGGCTGCGCACAAGGACCGTTGACGCCGAAATCAACTTGTAGCCGGACATGCTCACCGAGCCCTGACCGTGACCGCTCGACACAAGTCGGTGACTAGGGTCGTGTTCATGACGAGGACCACGCCGCCACGCCCGCTCGAGGTCGAGGCGATCTTCCCCGAGCTGGCCGCCTACCGCGGAACCACCACCCGGCTGCACCCGCGGCCAGGCAGCCCAGACATTTCGTCCAGTTCCGTGGGCGGGCCCCTGCTGTGGCCGAGCGACGAACCGTGGCCGGTGTGCACTGCACCGCACGCGCGGGGCACCGGCTGGCGCCCCGTCGACATCCACCGGGAGCGCCAGGTCCTTGCAGCGGCCTGGGACCGAGACCCGGAATCAGGCCCGACGGAACAGGAGCGAGCGCTCCTGGCTGAGCTGGCGCAGAAGCACCGCGTCGCCGGGTTGGCGGACACCGACCCGTTGCCGATGATCGGCGTCGCCCAGCTCTACCGGCGGGACCTCCCCGACCTGCCGGCGGGCCCGGACGGCGCCGATCTGCTCCAGGTGTTCTGGTGCCCCTTCGACCGGCACGGAAGAACCGGATACGGCATGTCGCTCGACCTCCGCTGGCGCCGTTCCTCAGAGGTCACCGAGACTCTCCGTGAACCGCCCCGACCGGCCGTCGTGGGCTTCAAGGGGTACGTGCCGGAGCCCTGCGTGCTGCACCCGGAGCAGGTGACCACGTACCCGTTCGCCGGCCTGCTTCCCGACGCTCTGTGTGCTCGGATCGATGCCTGGGAGGAAACCCTCGAGGAAGAGGCTGCGGCTGCGTCGGACGACGCACCCGGACCACCCGCCTACCAGTACGACCTGTCGATTCCGCCCGGCTGGCGCGTCGGAGGCTTCGCGTCGTGGCACTTGACCGATCCCTCGCCCATGGACTGCCGTGCCTGCGGCGTACCGATGGAACTGTTGCTGACGATCGACAGCGGTGAGTGGGACGGCGGCAGCGGCAGTTGGAAACCGCTTGAGGACCGGGGCCTGCCCGCGCACCGATTCGCCTCGCCGACTGAGGTCACCGTGGGCCGCTGGGGCGAGTTGAACGTCTTCTCCTGCCCCGTTACTCCCTCGCATCCGCACCAATGGAGCATCCAGTAGTGCTGTCACTTCTCGTGAACATCGAGCACAGCACGATGCGCGGACTGAGAAAGCCGTGCCCCGCGCTCCCAACGGCCCACCACGGACAGTGACTTTCCGAAGTGTGCGATCCACCGCCCCGTCCTACGTTGGATCCGCAAGCGTTTCCCGACGACTTTCCGGACCCGTTTCCGGACAAGGAGGAGCCATGGCCGACAAGGGCGGCATGGACAAGGCAAAGGGCAAGGCCAAGGAAGTGGCCGGCAAGGTCACCGGCGACCGTAAGCAGGAATTCGAGGGCAAGGCCGATCAGGCCCGCGGCGACGTGAAGAAGATCCGCGCAGAGGCCGAGGAGCGGGCGCGCGAGGCCCGCGGCTCCATGCCGAAGGGTCCGCAGAAGCCCATGTGACCTGAGTGCCGGAGAGCCCTGGCGCGCCACACCCGCAGAGGGGCGGGCGCGCCGGGCTCTCGGTCGTTCCGGGGGCGGGCCCTCGGCCGTTCCTGGCCCAGACCGCGTCGCCGACGAACACCGCCGCGCCTGGGTCGACTTCGGCCAGATCGAGTCCACGTTGCACGGGTTCGGGGGCAGGCTTCCCGGCGGCCACGTCGTCCGCGCCGATCGCCCGCTTCAGGGCTCCAGTTCACTGTCGCCCGCCGAGGTGACGAGGATGGTGCGCCAACCCCGGTCCGCGAGCGCGTACAGCAGGTCACCCGCGCCGCCAGTCCGTTGCCGAACACCGCAACGCCGACGGCGAGTTGCTCGACCCCGTACGGCAGCCGTCGAACTCCTCAACATCATCAGGCTCACGGTCGCGATCACCTGGTACGTCGTCTTCGGCGCCCACGCCCGGCACCGGCGCCCCCAGCTTCGGGAACGCCTGGCGGCCGAAGGGGAGGACTACGCACGAGCCTTCGCCCACGAGGTGCGTCGCTTCTATCCCTTCGCACCCTTCGTGGCAGGCCTTGCCACAGACGACCTTCGACCCCGAACGTTTCGTGGGCCTATTGGCAGAGACAGCCGGACGGGGACGGCCGGCCACGACGCGGGAGTCGTCAAGACTGTTCTGTGAGGAAGGCCAGCACAGCGTCCAGGAACTCCGCCTGCCCCTCGACATTCGCCATGTGCACCGTGGGCAGGACGGTGAACCCCGCGCCGGGGACGGTCGCGGCGAGTTCCTTCCCGTGTTCGGCGGACGTGACGGTGTCGTGCTCGCCCGCGATGACCAGTGTCGGGTTGTGGATGAGCGTGGCCGTGCGGCGCAGGTCGTAGTCGCGCACCGCGGCCCAGCTCCCGGCCACGCCCTCGCGCCGCGTGGCCAGCAGTGTGCGGCGGAAGCCCTCCACCACCTCGTCGTCGCCGCGCAGCATGTGGGCCGGGAACCAGTTGTGCAGGAACATCTCCGCGGTGGCCCGCATGTCGGGAGCCGCCAACAGGTCGGCGATCGGTCGATCCCACTGATTCGCCGGACCGAGGTACGCGGCGGTGTTGGAGAGCACCAGGCGCTCGACGCGCTCCGGCACGTGGATCCCCAACCACTGCGCGACGACTCCGCCCAGAGACAGCCCCAGCACGTGCACCCGCTGCAGGCCCAGGGCATCCAGCAGCTCCACCACATCGCGCCCCAGCCGGTCCAGGGAGTACGGCCCGCTCGGGACATCGGAGGCGCCGTGGCCGCGGGCGTCGTAGCGCAGCAGCCGGAAGTGCTCGGTCAGAGCCGCCACTTGGCCATCCCACATGTGGAGGTCCGTACCGATGGAGTTCGAGAGCAGCAACACCGGCTTGTTCTCGTCACCGTCGAAGCGGTAGGCGATACGGACGCCATCGCCCGTGGTGATGGCAGTACGGGTCTGAGAAGTCATGTCAGCTCCAGTGATCCAGTGATCCAGTGATCCAGCGATCCAGTGATGCGGTGGCTATGCGCTCAGCCTACGAACGCCACCTGCAGAGATCTATTACAAAGATCGAACGAGCTCTGTAGGGTGCTCGGACAATGTCGAACTTCACGCTCCACGAATTGCAGTGCTTCAACGCCGTGGTGCTCGACGGCGGCTTCCAGGCCGCCGCCGAGCGCCTGCACCGCTCGCACCCCTCCGTGTTCGCGGCAGTCGCCAAGCTGGAACGCCAGCTGGGCCTGGACCTGCTGGATCGCTCGGGCTACCGGGTTCAGCTCACCGAGGCGGGGCGCGCCTTCCACCGCAAGGTGCGCCTACTGCTGCACGAGGCCGAGGAACTGCAGACCTACGCCGCCCAGTTGGCGATGGGAGAAGAGGCCGAACTGCGCGTGGTGCTTGGGGACTTGTGCCCACTTCCACCGGTGCTGGAAATGCTCAGCCGCTTCTTCGCGCAGCGCCCGCAGACCCGGCTGCACCTGCAGTTCGAGACGGTCACCGGCCCCTGGGAGCGGCTCCTTAAGGACGAAGCCGACCTCATCGTGCACCGCGTCCCCAAAAGCGACGTGCGGATGGAGTGGATCGATCTCGGCCGCGTCGCGCTGGTGCCCGTCGTGGCGCCCGGCTTCCTGCCCTTCCTCCCGGACACCGACATCACACCGCAGCGGATGCAGGCCTTCACCCAATGCGTGGTCCGGGATTCGGCCCGGAATCCGTCCGAACAAGGCCACTTCCTGGTCGAAGGCGCGCCCCGGAGCTCCGTTCCGGACCACCTCATGAAGAAGGAGCTGATCCTGCACGGCATGGCGTGGGGACACGTGCCGCGGTTCATGATCAAGGCCGAGCTGCGGGACGGAAGCCTGCTTTCCATCGCCGGACGGCACTTTCCCGGCGTGGTCGAAGAACTCTCGGCAGCCCGCCGCCGCGACCGGCCGCACGGCCCGGTCGCTGACCAGTTGTGGGACTTCCTGGCCCGCCACGCACCGGTCCTACGGCCGACGCTCGGCCGTGTACCCAAGGCGAAGAAACCACCGGAACCCCACAGGTGACATTGCCACGATCGCCATGGAGTGTGCCGAGGACGCGGGGGAGAAGCGGAACACCGAACTCGGTTGCCGTGCCATCGGCAGGCGGGGCAGCCAGCGCCGACAAGCCCAAGCTCGGCGGCCGGCGGGACGCGCTCAATAACGGGACGTGCTCAATAAGCGGACGCGCTCAATATTCGGGATGGCCCACACGACTGATCTTCCGCTCCGTACGAGAGACCGCGTTCGGCCGACGGGAACGGTGAGGCCATGAGCGAATCAGGCAAAGCACTCCTCGAAGGCGGCCCGCAGGATCTGCCCGAGCGGATCGTCCCGGTCGACACCCCCGGAGAGGATCTGAAGGTCGAATTCCGCAACGGCTACGAGCACTTCCGGGCCACCCAGCGCCAGGCGGACACAGCGCAGGGGAAACTCCCCGTGTACGAGTGGTGGGAGCGCACGGAGATGGCCTCGTAGGCGCAGGTCAGCCGTCGTCCGTGGCAGGGCGCTGGACATCGAGCCGCTCCTGCGCCCGCCGCGCGACGTCCTCCGCGCTCACCTCGCCCGAGGCACTCGATGCTTCCGGGTACGCGCGGACCTCGCCGCTGCCCAGCGCGACCGTGGCCCGCGGGCGCATGGGTTCGTCGCCCCGCCGCGAGAGGAGCACGAGCTCCTCGACCGTGGTCGTCATGGAGCCGAGCAGGGCAGTGCACTCGGCGACCAGGCGCCGCGGGTCGCGGGCCCGGCCCAGTGACAGGTGCGGGGTGAACCCGCCGTGTCGCCCACGGCACTTGGGAAAGGCCTCGACCAACGAGCCGTACAGCTCCTGCCACGGCGCCCGCCCCGCAGCCGCCGGATCGAGCCACACCGTCGAGTACGCCCGGTGCCGGAAGGCCCGCACCCCCGACAGCCGCGCCGTGAACCCCCGCGTCCGCGCCGCCGCCGCGGCGACCCATGGGAGCGCCTGCTCGAAGTCCGACTCCGGTACGAAGCCGAAGAGGACGTTGACGTGTGGAGGCCAGCGGCGGATCTGCGGGTCGTGCTCCTGCCGAATGCCCTGGATCGTGGGCCACAGCCCGAGCGGCGGGATCCACGCGAGCGCGCTGCGCGCAGTCGGCGCCACGTCGAACACCCCGACCGGGCCGAGCCGGCCGCCACCCGTGTCCTTCTCCACACGGCCATCGTCCCTCGTACGACCGCGACTGTCCGCCGGGGCACGGCCGTACGGGAGGGCGCCAGTAAGCGTCCACGTCGACAACCTGTCCGGCCCAGGTCCTGAACTGCTCGTCGTACGGCTTCTGTTCGGCCCGGAGGGTGTGCATGTCCTCTGGGGGCCGCAGACGGACGGTCTTGTGCGGGCACACGAGGAACGCCTGGTGGCTGTCCGTCCGGGCGGCCACGGAGAGGTCCCCTTCGTTTCGCCGACGGGGCCTGACCGCCGGCCGCTACTCGCGCCGGGTGAACGCCTCCCGTTCCGCGCGGAGGGCGGAGGATCGCGCCGGACCCTCTATGCGTCACCGGCGGCGCTGTCCGCGTTTGCGGGGGCCGTCAGTACCGCCAGTGCCGTGGCGTAGAGGTCCGCGGTTCGCTCGTGGGCCTCGTCCTCGCCGAAGCCCGATTCCATATAGCGCTGTTCCACCTGCGCGAGGACGGCCACGACGTGCAGGCTCATCACCTCGAGCCGCCATCGCGGCAGCCCCGGCAGCGCGCCGAGCAACAGGTCGTCCAGGATCGCGATGCCCTCGGGGTACGCCTCGCCGGTCTGGAGTCCGGACGGCAGTCCTGAGTGGGAGAGGCGCTGGAGGAAACGCAAGTACCAGCTGCGGCCGCGGTGTTCGTGGACGTGCTCGGCGAGCGGGCGGACGTAGGCGTCGATCAGGGCGGGCGGGGCGCTCGCGCGGCCCGACTCCCGCAGGGCCGTGACCAGCTCCATGCGGCGGGCGTTGAGCGGGGTCCGCCGGTGGTCGAGCAGGGCGGTGATGAGCCCTTCCCTGGTGCCGAAGTGGTACTGGACCGCCGAGTTGTTGCGCTGGCCCGCGGCCGCACCGATCTCGCGCAGGGGTACGTCGAACCCCCGCTCCGAAAACAGGCGTTCCGCGGACAGAAGGATCTCAGTCCTGGTCGACACCTTCACCTCTTCCTGGAGGGCGGCTAGCATCCCCCCGAGTTAAGACAACCTGTCTTAATGGGTTGTTCGCGTGCTCGCACCGTTCCGCGTGCCCGCATGGCCTCACAGGGCCGGCGACTCCGCCGACACCTCCCGAGACCGCGCGGAAACGCCACGGATCACCACGTCTGTGAGGACCGCATGTGTAGCTGCTCCGCTTTCCGCCGCCCACTCGGGCCCCCCGGCCGAGGCCGGAACATTATCCCCAGGCCGCCCCGGTGCCACCGGGAGGTGCTCCGGGCATGAGCCCTGCCACCAGCGGCATGGCCGTCCTTGCCGTCGTCGGACTGATCATGCTGGGCCTCGGCCTCAGCCTGACCCCCGCCGACTTCCGCCGGGCCGCTCAGCACCCCCGCACCCTCTCCGCCGCGCTCCTCTGCCAGCTGCTCGTGCTGCCCCTCGTCTGCTTCGGTCTGGTCAGTGCGCTCGGCGTGCCACCCGTCGCGGCGGTCGGGGTGATGCTGATCTCGGCCTGCCCGGGTGGGCCTGTCGCCGGGATCTACTCCCACCTGGCCGGCGGCGATGTCGCGCTCAACATCACGCTCGCCGCCGTCAATTCACTCCTCGCCGTCGTCACACTGCCCGTCATCACCAACCTGTCGGTGCAGCACTTCCTCGGCACCGAGGCCGGGCTAGGCCTGCGGCCCGGCGAGGTGCTCCAGGTCTTCGCCGTCGTCCTCGTACCCGTAGCGCTCGGCATGGCCGTACGAGCGCGGCGGCCCGTTCTCGCGCGACGAGCGGAGCGGCCGGTCAACGTCGGCTCCGGCATCGCCCTCGGCATCATCGTCGTCCTCAGCCTGACGGCGAACTTCGCCCTCCTCCTCGACAACTTCCTGACGGTCGGCATCGCCGACGCCCTCTTCGCACTGGCCAGCCTCACCCTCGGCTACTGGGTTCCCCGCCTGGTCAAGGCCGAGCGGAGGCACGCCGTCGCGGCCTCGATGGAGATCGGCTTCCACAACGCGGCCCTCGCCATCGCCGTCGCCACCGGACTGCTGCACAGCGCCGAGATGGCCATCGCCCCGTCCGTCTACGGCATCGTCATCCTGCTCGCCGCCACCGCCTTCACCGCCCTGCTCCGTCGCAGGGACCCGTCTCGTACGCCCGCCGCCTCACCCCAGGAGTCCCACCCGTGAACGGCCCGCAGCAGCTCACCCCCGCCGACGAGGCGGCTCGCCTGACCGCACCCGGCCCCGCCTGGCAGCCGCCCGCCCGACCCCGTCCG
>NZ_JAAAHS010000142.1 GCF_009908195.1 Streptomyces boluensis
TCCCTGGGCGGGGGCGCGTCGAAGCGCCCGCCGAAGAGGTCGTCCGGAACCTCCTCCGGAGCGGGCTCCTCGGGGGGCGGCGGGGGCCCGTGATCCTTGGGCTGCAGGTCCGCCAGGAAGCTGTCGTCAAAGAGGCTGCTCATCGCCTACCGAGTCTAGGCGGCCGCACTGACAGCCCGTCCCCGGTTCCCCGAGCCCGGTCCGCGAACGTGTCCGCACGCTCACACAGCGCGAAAGTCACGAAAATGTATCGGGCATATCGAACACCAACCTTCACAGCAACCACACGAGTTGGCTAGCGTGCTCCGCGGGCTGCTCGTCCCCCACCGGCGAACCACGCCGGGAGCGGGCGGCCTGCGCCGAGTCCGGTGCGCCCACGCGGCAACTCCGGAGCCGGGGACCCACCTTGATCCTTGGGGTGAATCGGTCCCGTACAAGTGCACAACGTACGAGACCGTAGGGCAGCCCTTCCGAACCATCCGCCCGAACCCGACAGCTAACCCGGTAGGCGGCATACGGAAGGAGCGCCTCCTTTGGCGTCGCACCGCAAGCCGCGGTCCAGGTCCGGTCTCATGCGTACCTCCCAGGCCGTCGGCATCACCACCGCCGCTCTCACCTCCGTCGCCCTGCTCTCGCAGACCGCGGGCGCCGCTCCGGCCGAGCCGAAGCCCTCGCTCGAAGAGGTCCAGAAGAAGGTCGACGACCTCTACCGTCAGGCCGGCGTCGCCACCCAGAAGTACAACGCCGCGAAGGAGAGCGCCGACCAGCAGCGCGGCGAGGTCGACGGGCTCCTCGACCAGGTGGCCAAGCGCACCGACAAGCTCAACGACGCGCGCCGCGAGCTGGGTTCGCTCGCCGCGGCCCAGTACCGCAACGGCAGCACCTCCGAGACCGCGAGCCTGCTGCTCGCCGACGACCCGCAGCAGATGTTCGACCAGCGGCAGCTGATGAGCCGCCTCGGCGACCGGCAGCAGCGGGCCGTCGAGGACTACGAGTCGCTGCAGCGCGAGGCCAACGACAAGCGCGGCGAGGCGCAGAAGAGTCTGGAGACGCTCACCGAGTCGCAGTCCGAGCTGCGGGACAGCAAGAAGGCCGTCCAGGCCAAGCTCTCCGAAGCGCGCGAACTCCTGTCGAAGCTGACCGCCGAGGAGAAGGCGCGGCTCGCCGAGATCGAGCGCCGGAAGGAGGCCGCGGCCAAGCGCAAGGCCGAGGAACTGGCCCGCCAGCAGGCCGAGGAGGAGCGCCGGCGCGAGGCCGAGGAGGCCGCGCGGCAGGAGCAGGAGGACCAGGAGTCGGGCACCGGCGACGGCTCCGACTCGGGTTCGGACAGCGGTACGGGGTCGGGCTCGGGCGACACCTCGTACGCGGCCAAGGCGGAGAAGGTCATCGCCTTCGCGGAGGCGCAGATCGGCAAGCCGTACGTGTGGGGCGCCGTCGGGCCCGACTCGTACGACTGCTCCGGGCTCACGCAGGACGCCTGGAAGACCGCCGGGATCTCGCTGCCGCGCACCACCTGGGACCAGGTGAAGGTCGGCACCACGGTCAAGACGGCCGACGCCGAGCCGGGTGACCTGGTGTTCTTCTACGACGACATCAGCCATGTCGGCATCTACATCGGCGGCGGCAAGATGATCCACGCGCCGAAGCCGGGCGCCAATGTGCGTACCGAGTCGATCTACTACATGCCGATCCACAGCGTGGTGCGGCCGGCGTAGCCGACGGGGAACGACGAAGGGCCCGGACCGCCGCAGCGGTCCGGGCCCTTCTGCCCGTTCGGGGCGGCGCTCACGTCCAGAGCGTCGCGATGAAGATGTTCACGGTGGTGAGCGCGCCCACCGCCACGAACATCCCCTTGTCGACCTTCTCCTCGTCGCGCTTCACGTACACGAGGCCGAGGACCACGATCAGCACGGCGAGCTTCACGCCGATCTTGATGTTGTTCACGGTCTGGTCGTCGGCCTGGTTGAGGCCGACCAGGGCCACGCCCGTGATCAGCATCGTCAGGGCGCCGTGCAGCATCGCGGGGGTGAATCGCGCCGTACCCTCGCCCATCGCCTTCATCTGGGTCAGGAACCCACCGAGGAGCGAGGCGATGCCGATGATGTGCAGGGCGACGAACACATTGATGAGTACGTCCATGAGCCGGAGCCTAGCCGGGGGCATACCAGCACTCGACAGCCAGGTCACCCCGGACGGGCGCAACGGTCACAGCTACCCCACAAGCAGACAGGTCACCCCGGCACGCGCGATCAGTTGCGGTCAACCAGCCACTCCCCGCGACCAGTTGCGCACATTCCGTCACCGGTCCGTTACGGAGAGGCTTAGCGTCCTTCCCCAGGTGACCGGCGCACTCCTCGCCGCCCCCGCCCCGTAGGGCGGCAAGCCGGTCACCTCCGCCGAGAAGACGTCCGGCGGCGGTCCGCTCCCCGAGCGGGTCGCCGCCGGACGCGTGAGGGAAGTGGATCCGTTGGCCGCGCACCGAAAACCCAGGCACCGTTCGCTCAGTGGCCATACGGCCCGTACCGCCGCCACCCTGGCCCTCGCCACAGCGGCCACCGGTACGGCCCTCGAAGGCACCGGCCACGCGGAGCCGCAGCTCACCACGGCCCAGGTGAAGGCCGAGGTCGACCGGCTCTACCACGAGGCGGAGGTCGCCACCGAGAAGTACAACGGCGTACGCGAACGGGCCGAGGCCGCCGAGGAGCGGGTCGACGAACTGCAGGACGAGGCGGCCCGCAGGACCGAGCGGCTCAACTCGGCCCGTACCGGGCTCGGTTCGGCCGCGACCGCGCAGTACCGCACCAGCGGCATCGCCCCCGGCCTGCAGCTCGCCCTCGACTCCGACCCGGAGAACTACCTGGAGCGGGCCCTGCTCGCGGACCGCGCGGGCAGCCGCCAGGCCGTCGTCATCGAGCGCGTCGAGGGGCAACTGCGCGCACTCGACGGGCTGCGCGCCGCCGCCGACCGCAAGAGCGGCGAACTCCGCGCGCACCGGGCCCGGTTACGGGACCACAAGAAGGACATCAACCGGAAACTCGACTCCGCGAAGCGCCTCCTCGACCGGCTCACCGCCGCCGAGCGCGCGCGGATCACCGACGGCATGCACGGCGGCTCCGCTTCCGGGCGCGTCTCACGTGACCTGCCGCGCGGCCCCGTCAAGGCGCCCACCGCGCGCGCCGCCCAGGCCGTCGCGTACGCGTACGACGCGATCGGCAGCCCCTACGTATGGGGCGCCACCGGGCCCGACTCCTTCGACTGCTCCGGCCTCACCCAGGCCGCGTACCGCGCGGCGGGCGTCTCCCTGCCCCGTACGACCTATACGCAGATCAACGCCGGGCAGCGGGTCTCGCGCTCCGAACTCGCCCCCGGTGACCTGGTGTTCTTCTACTCGGGCATCAGCCATGTGGGGCTCTACGTGGGCAACGGCAAGATGATCCACGCCCCCAACCCGAACGCGCCGGTCCGGATCGCCCCGGTGGACTCCATGCCGTTCTCGGGCGCCACGCGCGTGGTGTGATTCCGGTCTGATTCCCGGCCGGGCCTGGTTGCTCACGGTTGCTGACGGCTGCTTCCGTACGAGCCCGGCTGACTCGGTACGAGCCCGGCTTCCGTACGAGCCCGGTTACTGGTCCGTGGGCCTGAGGTCGCCCAGCGGGAGCCACATCTTCACGTCGTCGACGCGCTCCTCGCCCACCGCGATACCGCCGGGCAGCCTGCCCCATTCGCGGAAGCCGAGCCTTCCGTACAGCTCCATCGCCGAGTGGTTGTTGCCCCGCACCCCGAGGGTCAGCAGCTCCAGGCCCACGGAGCGCGCCTGTCCGACGAGGCCGGACACCAGGCGCTGGCCGAGGCCCAGGCCGCGGGCCGCCGGATGCGTCATCAACTGCCGCAACTCACCGCTGTGCCGGTACGTCGACACCGCGCCGCGGCGTTGCCACAGGCCGCATCCCGCGACCCGGCCCTCGACCGTGGCCACGGCGAAACCCGCGTCACCGGCCCGCACATCGGCGAGCACGGCACCGAGCCAGGCGTCCGTCTCGTCCCGGGGCGGCGGGGCGACATAGCCGATCGCGCCGCCGTCCGCGGTGACGTCGCCTATCAACCGGTGGATCCCGACCTGGAGTTGAGCCTCCTCCTCGGTCGGCCAGACGAGGGCGAGCTTCGGACGGGTCCTGGCGGGGGCACCGGAGGAGATGTTCATGGTCAGCCATGCTAGGGCGCCGCGCCGACGTTTTCCGCGTCGTCCACAGGCGCGGTCCGGGTACGTTCCGGATGCCGTCCGGGTGCGGTCCGGGTGCGGGGAGTTACCCACAACCAGGGCCGCTCACAACGGAGTTGTCCACAGGCCAGGTGCCCAGCAGGCCGAGTTATCCACAGGTCGAGCGAGCGGGAACAGGCGTGCGGTAATTTCGCCGCCATGCCCCGCCCTCCACTGCCACCACCTCCGCCTCCGCCGCATCTGCGCACCTGGCCGAACCGGGACGCACTGCTCCATGACCGCTCCGGCGCCCTGGAGTTGCTGCGCCGCCGCAGCCTGGGCCTGGCCCAGCTCGGCCAGTTGTGGCTGCTGTGCCTGCTCGCGTTGTTCGGCTGGTCGGCGGTCGCCGGTGGCGTCCAGATGGGTTCGGCGGGCTTCCCCGACCTCGTCGCGGGCGTCCTGGTCGCGGTGATCGGCCTCGCGATCATGGCGCCCGCGGTGATCTTCACGGTCCTGTGGTCACGAAGACACCGGCGCGTACGCGAACTCCTCGACGCCTGGCTCGTGTTGGACCGCCAACCGGCCGTGGACGACCGGCTCCGCGCCCCCGGCCTCAGCCTCACCTGGCTCCTGCTGTCGTTCGCCCTGTGCGCGCTCGGGATCTGGAGTTCTTACGGAGCCGCGGCGGCGGCCTCCGGCTCTGACGCCCTGTTCACCGCATGGCTCGGCATCGGCGGCGGAGTGATCCTCTGGACGACCGGGCTCCTGGGCATCCGCAAGGCCGTCACACACCGAAAGCTGATCCTGTCCCGCCTCGGCGACGGCCAACGCTCCGCACCCGCCGCGCGCCCGACGCCCTAGAGGTACCGGCCGCGCGGTGCGGGGTCAGACCAGGCGTCTGGCCGTCGCCCACCGGGTCAGCTCGTGCCGGTTGGAGAGCTGCAACTTCCGCAGCACCGCCGACACATGGGACTCCACCGTCTTCACCGAGATGAACAGCTGCTTCGCGATCTCCTTGTACGCGTACCCCCTGGCGATCAGCCGCAGCACTTCACGCTCCCGCTGGGTGAGGCGGTCCAGGTCCTCGTCGACCGGCGGGGCGTCCGTCGACGCGAAGGCGTCCAGGACGAAACCGGCGAGCCGCGGCGAGAACACCGCGTCGCCCTCCTGCACCCGGAAGACGGAGTCGACCAGGTCGGTACCGGTGATCGTCTTCGTCACGTACCCCCGCGCGCCGCCGCGGATCACGCCGATCACGTCCTCGGCCGCGTCGGAGACCGACAGGGCCAGGAACCGCACCGGGTTCTCGGCGTCCGCCATCAGGGCCGCGCTGCGCCGCAGCACCTCGACGCCGCCTCCGCCGGGCAGATGCACGTCGAGCAGCACCACTTCGGGACGGGTGGCCGCGATGACCGTGACCGCCTGCTCCACGTCGGCGGCCTCACCGACGACCTCGACCCCGGTGATCTCCGTACGGCCGATCTCCGCCTGGACCCCGGTGCGGAACATCCGGTGGTCGTCGACGAGGACGACCCGCACCCGGCGCGCGCCGGACTCGGCCTCGCCCTGCGTCTGTTCGGTCGCGTCACTCATTCCGTGGCCGCCCTCTCCATCTCCAGCTCGACTTCCGTGCCGCCGTCCGGCACCGCTCGCAACCGCGCCGTGCCGCCGTTGCGCTGCATCCTGCCGATGATCGATTCTCGTACGCCCATCCGGTCCGCGGGCACCGCGTCCAGGTCGAACCCAGGGCCGCGGTCACGCACCGAGACGAAGACCGTTCTGCCCTCCACCTCGGCGAAGACCTGCACGGCACCGCCGTCGCCACCGTACTTGGCGGCGTTCACCATCGCTTCCCGCGCTGCCTGGAGTTGGGCGGTGAGCCGGTCGTCCAGCGGGCAGTCGCCGACGACGACCACCTCGATGGGCACCCCGTGCTTGTCCTCGATCTCGGCGGCCGCCGCACGGACCGCGTCCGCGAGGTTCTCCGGCTCGTCGGAGGCGTCCTTGCCGGTGCCCTCCGGCTTGTACAGCCAGGTGCGCAGGTCGCGTTCCTGGGCGCGGGCGAGTCTGCGGACCTCGCTCGCGCTCTCCGCGTTGCGCTGGATCAGGGTCAGGGTGTGCAGCACCGAGTCATGGACGTGCGCGGCGACTTCGGCCCGCTCCTGGGCGCGGATACGCATCAGCCGTTCCTCGGAGAGGTCCTGCGTCATGCGGACGAGATAGGGGCCGGCGAGCAGGGCGATGCCGACCAGGACGGCGAGGGCCGCCTGCAGCACGGAGCCGAGATCCTCGATGGAACCCTGCAGCACGAAGATCCCGGTGACCCCGGCACCGACGAGGGCCACACCGGCGCCGGAGCGGGCGAGGTTCAGGGTGCGTCTGCGGCGGCCGACCTCCATCCAGCGGGCCCGACGGGCGTTGTCCGCCTGCCGCCAGACCAGGGCCACACCGGCGGCCATGAGGAGCGTGGGCCACAGATAGACCTTGGCGGGGCCGCTCAGGTCGACACTGCCGACGAAGACCATCGCGACGACGACCATGGCGAGCAGCGCGATCAACTGCCCCTTGTCGATCTTGCGGACGACCAGTCTGCGGCGGCCGTCCGGCCCGGTCTCGGTGGTCACGACATGCTGCCGCTCGGCACCGGCCGCCACCCCGCCGTTGACCCCGCCCACGCCGAGCGGGACGAAGAACCAGAAGGCGGCGTAGAGGAGAGCACCGAGGCCGTTGGCGAGGAAGAGGCCGACGAAGACCAGGCGCACCCAGATGACGGGCAGCCCGAGATGGCCCGCGAGCCCCCGCGCCACCCCACCCAGCCAACGGCCTTCACCGCTGCGGTAGAGCTTGCGCAGCGGCTTCGGGTCCTCGGTGACGGGGGCGGTGGCTGGCATGCCATCGATATTCACACGGTGCGGAGCCGATGACATCAGGGTCTGTCCCCTAGACGTCCCTGATCTCCGCCGCACGAGCCGGCTCGGGGCGGCCCACGTCCGGTCGGGTCCGCGCCGGGCCGGACCCCAGTCGTCTCCGGGTCGGATATCAGGGTCCGACCAGGGTTGTCCCGCCTGCCGAAGCGGCCCTCGGGCCGTCACGATGGACGCATGAACGAGTCAGACATCGCCGAGCCGCGCCCCCCGCAGGGGCTCCGCCGTGAGCGCGCCCACCGCATGCTCGGGGGCGTCTGCTCAGGGCTCGGCCGGCGCTGCGACCTGGACCCGGTGATCTTCCGTATCGGCCTGGCCGTGCTGGCCGTGACCGGCGGCCTCGGGCTGATCTTCTACGGCTTCGCGTGGCTGCTACTGCCCCTCGACGGCAAGGAGGAGACCGAGGGACGCAGACTCCTCACCGGTCGGGTGTCCGGCGCGGGTCTCACGGCACTGCTCTGCGCGCTCGTCGGCTGCGGCCTGTTCCTCTCCATGCTGAACAACGGCGGGGTGCTGGCCTTCGCCGCGGTGCTCGCGCTGCTGCTCGCGGGCGCCGGGTACTGGTCGCAGGCGCGCGCCGCCACCACCCCCGACCCGGTCACCGCCCAGACGGTCGCGGACGCACCCCCCGAGGCGAAGGCTCCGCCGGTCGCGGGGCCCCCGTCGTGGTGGCGGGACGGACTCCTCAAGGACGGTGCGTACGACGGCGGCGCCGAATACTTCTGGGGGCCGCGGGATCTCAAGGGCGTCGAGTTCACGATGGCGTCCGGCTCGTTCCGGCACGGCCGGGAGCGGCTCACGGAACCCGAGGCGGAGGTCAAGCCGAAGCCGCGCGGGCCCCGTTGGATCGGCGGCTGGGTCTTCCTGCTCGCCCTGCTCGCCGGAGGGCTCGGGACCGGTCTGGTGTGGAGCGGCCACGGCGCCGACGGCTCACTCGGGCTGAGTCTGCAGGCGGGGCTCGCCTGCGCGCTCGCCGTGCTCGGCCTGGGCATCGCGGTGAGCGCGTTCCTCGGGCGTACGGGCGGGGGATCGATCGTGCTCGCGGTCCTCACGGCCGTCCTGCTCACGGCCGCGGCCGCACTGCCGGAGAACATCAATACGCACTGGATGCGCACGGAATGGCGCCCCACGGACATCGCCAAGGTGCGGCCGGTGTACGAAGTGGGCTCGGGCGTCGGCACCCTCGACCTGGGCGGCGTCGACCTGCGCAAGGGGCAGACCCTCAGCACAGCCGCGGAGGTCGGTGCGGGCCGGGCGGTGGTGGTCGTGCCGAAGGACGCGACGGTGCAACTGCGCGCCGAGGTGGGCGTCGGCGACATCCGGCTGCCGGACGAGCCCTCCGGGGACGTGGACATCGCCCCCGGCCAGGAGAGTACGGACACGCTCGTCCCACCCCCCGGTACCAAGGAGGGCGGCACGCTCATCCTGAGGATCCAAGTCGGCGTCGGCCAGGTGGAGGTGACCCGTGCACCGTCCTGACCCGACCGGCCGCACGGCACCCACGCGGCCCCCGGTCCCGTACGCACCCCACAGTCACGCAGGCCACAGGCACGCACCCCCCACCGAAGGAGGCAGTCATGCTGCGGCACGAGTTCCAGCCGGGAAAACTGGTCGCGGGTGTCGTGCTCGCGGCGGCGGGCGTCGCCTATGCGGGCGACGCGACGCGGTCCTGGCAGGTCGAGTGGTTCTTGGCGATCCCGCTGATCTGCGGCGGACTGTTCCTCGCGGCCGTGGCCGCCGCGGTGGGTTACGGAATCCGGCGGCGCCGCTCCCGCAGCAGCGCGTCCGCGGAGAAGGTGGGGGCGCCGGCGAGCACCAACGGCAGCCAGGCCATCAAGTAGGCGAGGTCATTGCCGTAGTAGTAGGGCTCGACCGCCCAGCTCATGGTCAGCCACAGACTCAGCGAGATGAACGCGCCGCCGAGCGCGGCGAGTCGGGTGAGCAGGCCGAGCAACGTGCCGAGTCCGACGGCCAGTTCACCGATGGCGATGGCGTAGCCGAAGCCGAGCGGGCTCTTGAGGGCCAGGTCGACCAGAGCGGGGATGGCCGACGAGTCGCGTACGCCCTGCATGGTCTCGGCGATGGAACCGGCGCCGGACGCGGACATGAACGTGGAGTCGGTTATTTTGTCGAGCCCGGCGTAGATGAAGGTGACGCCGAGGAAGATCCGCAGCGGCAGCAGCGCGTGCCGGGCCAGGGTCGCCCGCAGCCCGCCCCGGCCGTCCGCGCGCTCGATGTACGGGTCATTCCGCATGCTGTGCGCCATGGTGCCCGCCGCCTCTCATTGATCCGCCGACAGACCATACGTACGGCAGTTGGGCGCGGCTCACCAGTACCCGGTGTCGAATGGATCGTTCCGGGGGCGTCGGGTCAGTCGGTCACTTCGACCGTGCGGCGGTTGCTCTCCAGCCCCGGCGCCGTGATGACCTGCACGTCCACCGGACCGGCGGCAAGATCCACAGGTACCGGAACGGTGAGTACCGAGTCTGTGGGATTGGTGAAGCCACCGGGCACGGGCACCAGCGGGACATGGACGTGGACGGGTCCGAAGCGGACGACGACGCGGGCGAGCCGTTCCGGTGTACCGGCACCGGGGGGCACGAATCCGGCGCCGCGGATCTCGATGTCGTCGCCGGTGCGGATCGGGGCGTCCAGATCGCCGGGCTCGCGGGCGCGTACCACCGAGTGGATCACGGGCCGCCCGCCTTCGGAACACTTGCCCGCCACGTACACGGCGGCCGAGACGAGGACCAACAGGGCGAGCCCCCAGGGGAGTTGGGGCAGTCGGCCGGGGTCGCGGGCGAGACGGACCGCGGTGAAGGCGACGGCGCCCGCGGTGACCAAGACGTACTGGGCGTCGGCGAAGCTGCCCCGCCCCGCGTCGTCGGTGACCAGGTCGGCGGCGCGCGGCCGGTCGGCCGGTACCTTCTGCAGCGCCTGGGCGTGCACGCGCACGACGACGAGTCGGCGCACCAGGACGGCGACCGAGGACACCGCGGCGACGACGGCCACGAGGGCGGCGGCCGGGCCGAGTTCGAGCCCGGCGAGGAGGCGGGCGCGGGCGTGCGGCGTACCGGCGAGGGCGAGGGTGCCGGTCAGCAGGAGCACGGCGAAGCCGGTGAGGAACAGCCAGGCGGCGGCGACGGCACGCGAGGTGGAGAACCGGTTGTCCTCGCCGATCAGGGGCGCGAGCACGCCGCCGCGCGCCCGGTGCGCACGGCCGACGGCGAGGAGGGCGGCGCCGGTGAGGGCGGCGGCGAGCGTTCCGGCCCAGTACGCGACGGTCCAGGCCGAGCCGATCGCGGTGAGCGCCTGGACGAGCAGGAACACGGCACCGGCCGCGCCGACGGCCACCGGAGTGCGGCGCTCCACCCGCCGGAGCCGGGCGCTGCTCTCGGCGCGACCGCGCGCGGTGACGACGGCGGCCGACTGGGTCAGCGCGTCGGAGGCCCACTGCCGGGACGCCCCGGCGGAGTGGGCGAGCGCGGCGGGTACGCCCTCGCCGGACGCCAAGGCCTCGCGTACGGCGAGGAATTCGGCGACGGCGCGCCGGTGTCCGGCGCGCGCCCCGTGCGGGCAGTCGCCACAGGCGCAGCCGCCGTCGTGCGCCCCCTGCTCGGTCACTTGCACAGCCACACGCGCTCCCCGGTCCTGCGGTCCGCTCGACGGTCCGTTGACCGGCAAGTCCCTTGGAATGATGGGGGATTGTGTCGCACCGCAAGGGCGCCCAGGGCTCGATCTCAGGTCAGAGCGGGTGAGGCTGATGGCGCGAGGTTGACGCGGGCGCCGACGGAGCGGCGCCAGGCAGGCCTGCGGCGCCCTCGCCACGTACGCCGGGCAGACCTGCATCGCCCCCGCCACGTACGCCCGGCAGACCTGCATCGCCCCCGCCGAGCGCGTCGGACAGACCCGCCGCACCCGGCCCGTGCGCGCCGAGCGCGCCCAGTGCCCAGGCCATGTGGGGCGGCGCGCAGGCGAGGAGGACCGGGGTGCGGCCGTCCCGGCACTCCGCGACCCACCACCTTTCGGGGATCCGCGGCGGGTCCTCGCGGGTCGCCGTGCGCACCCGCTCGACGCGCAGGTCCTGCGGTACTTCGCGGCAGGCGAAGACCCCGGTCGGGTCGGGCGTCGCGGCGAGCCGACCGCGCGCGGCGAGCAGATGGTCGCAGCCGCGCCCGGCGTACGGCACGGCCCCGCAGCGCCCGCCCGGGAACACCTGCTCGCGGGCGGGCGGCCGGGCCCGTACGGACACGGTGGCCGCGCGGGCGGGGGCGAAGACGGGGCGGATGCCGCGCATCGTCACGGTCAGGGTCCCGTCCGGCCGACGCACCGTCAGTTCGCGGCGGGTACCGCGCCCGGTGCTGGTCACGGCGTCCTCGACCACGGCGGGCGTCCACCGCACGCAGTCGGACGCGCCCCGCGGATCGCCCATACCGCACGGGCGCGCGGCGCGGTACTCCGCGTCGGCCGCCAGGGCGCGGGGTGCGGCGACCCCGAGGGCGTACCCGGAACCGAGCAGCGCGAGCGCGCCGAACAGCAGGCGGACGACGGCACGGACCGGCGCGCGCTGGTGCGGGCACGCCTGACCTGAAGAACTCACGCGTGAAGGACTCACGCGGCGCTCCCCCACCGCCGACCACCGCACGCCGGGCCGAAAGCCCTGACCCGCACGGCCGAAAGCCCGTACCCGTACCCGGACCGAGGTCCCGAAGCGGTCAGCGAACGGCGAACAACGAACGGCGAACAGCTACCAGCCAGCAGCGAACTACGAACTACGACAACAGATCCGGCTCCCCGCGGCTGATGTCCTGCCACAGCGGCTGGTAGTTGATCCACGCCACCAGATCCGTGCCGAGCTGCTCGCGCAGGGCGACCGCGTCCTTGTGGCCGATGAGTACCGGACGGCCCGCCGCGCGCGCCTCCAACTGCACCTGGCAGGAGCGTTCCATCGAGATGAACCACCAGGCGGCCGCGTCGACGGACTCGCCGACGGTGAGCAGTCCGTGGTTGCGCAGCACGGCCGCCTTGCGGTCGCCGAGCGCGGCCGCGATCCGGCGACCCTCGTCCGCGTCGACGGCGGCGAGCGTCGCGGCGTCGTACAGCGCGTGGTCCTCGTAGAACGCGCAGGACTCCTGGGTGATCGGTTCGAGCAGCTCGCCGAGCGCGGACAGGGCGCGGCCGCGCAGCGAGTGGCAGTGGGCGACGGCGACCACGTCGGGCCGGGCGGCGTGCACCTGGGCGTGCACGGTGATCGCGGCCTGGTTGACGTGGCAGCGCCCGTCGAGCACCTGACCGTCGGAGTCGACCAGGATCAGGTCGCTGACGGTGACGTGCTTGAAGGGCATGCCGAAGGGGTTCACCCAGAAGCAGTCGGTGAACTCCGGGTCCCGCGCGGTGATATGGCCGGACACTCCGTCCTCGTACCCGAACCTGCCGAACAGACGCAGAGCGCCGGCCAGCCGTTCCTTGCGGTGCCTGCGCTCGTCCTCGACGGACTCGTGCACGGGCGGCAGGGCGAACTGCAGCTGGTCGACCGGTATCGGCGTGGGCGCGGGCATGTCGTCCCTCCATTCCTGGTGTACGGGGCGGAAGTTACCGTCGGGCAACCGAAGTGACCAGGGGCGTCCTGTGAAGAGAGTGCGCAGTCACGCGTCGCGGACGGTCACCCGGCCGCGTTCGGACAGCCGCCGCGCACAACCGTGCGGGCCCCTCGGCAGTCTGCCTGGGCAGACCACTCGCTTCACAGGAGGAACCGTGCGCCACCGCCCCCACACCCTGGCCGCCGGCTGCGCCCTGGCCGCCGGCTGCGCCCTGGCCGCCGCGCTGCTGACCGCACCGCTCGCCCTCGCCGCCCCCGCCACGGCGGCGGCCCCGGCCCCCGTCGGGGCGCCGCCGAAGGCGGACTTCGACCGCGACGGCCGCACCGATGTCGTGTCCGCCGCGCCCGCGTCCACGGTCGACGGCCAGGAACGCGCCGGGTACGTGTCGGTGGTGTACGGCGCGAGCGGCCGTCACCAGACGCTCACCTCGGCCACGCCGGAGGCGGGCCAGGCCTTCGGCGGAGACAGTGCCGCCCGCGACCTCGACGGCGACGGCTATACGGACCTGGCGGTCCAGGACCGGTCCACGGTGGTGGTCCACTGGGGTTCGGCCACGGGCCTCTCGGCGCAGGCCACGCCGCTGCCCGCGTCGGTCCGGGCGGGCGGGTTCCCGCTCACCGAGGGCGACTTCGACGGCGACGGCCACGCCGACCTGGTCGCCACCGACTCCGACCCGGACGCGGAGTGGGGCGAACTGCGCGTGCTGTACGGCCCGTTCGACCGCGACGGCGCGCCCGCGCGCAGCGCCGGTCTGTCCACCGGCCGCACCTTCGAGCCGACCGGCATGGTCGCGGGCGACATCACCGGTGACGGCAGGGACGACCTGGTGACGACGCACGCCTTCGAGGAGATGTCGGAGTCCACGCAGTTCTGGGCGGGCACCGCGAGCGGCCTCTCGGCCACCGCCAAGTCCCTGCCCGACGCGGCGTCGGCGGCCATCGGCGACGTCGACAAGGACGGCCGCGGCGACCTGGTGATCCGTACCGTGCCCGGCGACGTGGTGGAGAACCTGCCGTACGACGCGGGCACCATCAAGGTCCTGTACGGCACCGCGTCCGGCCCCTCGACGAGCCGCACCACGACCCTCACGCAGAACTCCGCGGGCGTGCCCGGCGCGAGCGAGGAGGGCGACCAGTTCGGGTACGACCTGGCGGCGGGCGACAGCAATGGCGACGGGTACGCGGACATCGCGGCCGGGGTGCCGTACGAGGACCTGGCGGGCGCGGCGGGCGGCGGCAAGGACGCGGGTTCCGTGATCCTCCTCAAGGGCGGCCCCTCGGGCCTGACCGGCACCGGAGCCAAGGCCTTCCACCAGGACACGGCGGGCGTCCCCGGCGTCGCGGAGGCGGGCGACCGCTTCGGCTCCTCGGTGGCGCTGCCCGCGGGCCTCGGCCTGGTGGCGGGCGCCCCCACCGAGGACACCGCCGCGGGTACGTCCTCCGGCGCGGCCTGGCTGCGCCTCGGCATCTCGGGTACGTACGCGGTCAACCCGGGCGACCTCCAGGCACCGGCCGCGGGCGCGGAGTTCGGCACGTACCTGCGCTGAGGAAACCACCGAACGCGCCGGGATACCCGACAGGGGGTGTCGGATATCCCGGCAACACTGAACGCATGACGTTCAACTGGGAAGCCTTCGCGGCCGCGGAACCCGAACTCGCGCGGACCGTCGAGGACCGCTTCGGCATGTTCACGCACCATGTCCTCGCAACGCTCCGCAAGGACGGCTCGCCGCGCACCACGGGCCTCGAAGTCCGGTTCCTGCACGGCGAGTTGTGGCTCGGCATGATGCCGCACTCGCTCAAGGCGGCGGACCTGCGCCGCGATCCACGGTTCGCGCTGCAGGCCAACCCGGGCGCCGGGCAGGAGATGGGCGGCGGCGACGTGCGCGTCGCGGGCCGCGCCGTCGAGGTCCACGACCCGGTCGAGCGCGCCCGCTACACGGAACAGGTGGAACCGCCGGACCCGGACGCCTTCCACCTGTTCCGGGTGGAACTGACCGAAGTGGTACGGACGTTCATCGAGGACGGCAAGTACCTGGCCGTACAGATCTGGAAACCCGGAGAGCCCCTCCGTACCGCCAGGCGGACGTGAGGGGCTCTCGGCAATGGCCTTAAAGGACCGGGGAGGTCACTCCCACTCGATGGTGCCCGGCGGCTTGCTCGTGACGTCGAGGACGACCCGGTTCACATCGGCCACCTCGTTGGTGATCCGCGTGGAGATCTTCGCGAGCACGTCGTACGGCATCCGCGTCCAGTCCGCCGTCATGGCGTCCTCGGACGAGACCGGGCGCAGCACGATCGGGTGGCCGTAGGTGCGGCCGTCGCCCTGCACGCCCACCGAGCGGACATCGGCGAGGAGCACGACCGGGCACTGCCAGATCTCGCTGTCGAGGCCGGCGGCGGTGAGCTCCTCGCGGGCGATGGCGTCGGCCTCGCGCAGCAGGTCGAGCCGGTCCTTGGTGACGTCGCCGACGATCCGGATACCCAGGCCGGGGCCGGGGAAGGGCTGGCGCTGCACGATCTCGGCGGGCAGCCCGAGTTCCTGCCCGACCATGCGGACCTCGTCCTTGAACAGCTGGCGCAGCGGCTCGACGAGCTCGAACTCGATGTCGTCGGGGAGCCCGCCGACGTTGTGGTGCGACTTGATGTTCGCCGTGCCGGTGCCGCCGCCGGACTCGACGATGTCCGGGTAGAGCGTGCCCTGCACGAGGAACGCGACCTCGGGGCCGTCCTCCTGGAGGATCTCCAGCTGGGCCTGCTCGAAGACGCGGATGAACTCACGGCCGATGATCTTGCGCTTGGTCTCCGGGTCGGAGTGCCCGGCAAGGGCGTTCAGGAACCGCTCGCTGGCGTCGACGACCTTCAGGTTCGCGCCGGTCGCGGCCACGAAGTCCTTCTCGACCTGCTCGGTCTCGCCCTTGCGCATCAGACCGTGGTCCACGTACACGCAGGTCAGCTGGGAGCCGATGGCCTTCTGCACGAGGGCCGCGGCCACCGCGGAGTCGACGCCGCCGGAGAGGCCGCAGATGGCGCGCTTGTCGCCGACCTGGGCGCGGATCGCCTCGACCTGCTCGTCGATGACGCTGCCGGTGGTCCAGTTCGGCTCGATGCCGGCGCCGCGGTACAGGAAGTGCTCGAGCACCTGCTGACCGTGCGTGGAGTGCAGCACCTCGGGGTGGTACTGCACGCCGTACAGCTTCTTCTCGTCGTTCTCGAAGGCCGCGACCGGGACCACGTCGGTGGACGCGGTGACGGCGAAGCCCTCAGGGGCGGCGGAGCAGGCGTCGCCGTGCGACATCCACACCGACTGCTCGGCGGGCGTGCCCTCGAAGAGCGTGGAGCCGGCCTTGGAGACGGTCAGTCCGGTACGGCCGTACTCACGGGCGCCGTTGTCGTCGACAGTGCCGCCGAGGGTGGTGGCCATGAGCTGGAAGCCGTAGCACATGCCGAAGACGGGGACGCCGGCCTCGAACAGCGCGCGGTCGAGGCTGGGCGCGCCCTCGGCGTACACCGACGAGGGGCCGCCGGAGAGGATGATCGCGGCGGGGTTCTTGGCGAGCATCTCGGCGACCGGCATGGTGCTCGGCACGATCTCGCTGTAGACCCGGGCCTCCCGCACGCGGCGGGCGATCAGCTGGGCGTACTGCGCGCCGAAGTCGACGACCAGGACGGTGTCGGGGGCGGCAGCTGACGAAGGTGAAGACACTGCTGGCACTGCGGCGGCCTTCCGGCGGTGGGGAGGGGGGTCTCTACTTGTCGATTCTAACGGCGCGCGGGAGTGCCTCTTCGTCTCACCATCCGAAGGCGTCTCAGCATCCGAACCCCGGCCGTGGCCGCCTTGACCGGGCACGCGCGCGTGGGGCCATACTGTCCCCGTGAACAAGCACCCCCTCGCGTACTTCGCGTTTACCTATGGCACCCGGCCCACCGGCTGCCATGGTCGAGCTGCTTGATCCACTGAAGCGACTTCCCAGGCGCCCCGGGCCGACAAGGCCCGGGGCGTCTGTCGTTTCCGGGGCCTTGTCCCTCCGGGGCACACACCGAGACACCAGAACCGGAGCCCCGACCATGACGACCACCACTGCCACCATCGCCACCCCCGCGCAGACCGCCACCC
>NZ_JAAAHS010000143.1 GCF_009908195.1 Streptomyces boluensis
GCCCTCCACCACAAGGACCATGCGATGGAAGGCCACCTTCCGCCCACCCGCCTCACCCCACCCCACGTGGCCGTAAACACCAGGCGCAGCCCCGAAACACACTCGTAAAGTTGCCGTATGCAGCTGATCCAGTCGACGAAGCTCGCGAACGTCTGTTACGAGATCCGGGGCCCGGTCCTCGAAGAGGCGATGCGGCTCGAAGCAGCAGGCCACCGCATCCTCAAGCTGAACACCGGCAACCCCGCGGCCTTCGGCTTCGAGGCACCGCCGGAGATCCTCGAGGACGTCCTGCGCAACGTCGGCTCGGCACACGGCTACGGCGACGCGAAGGGCCTCCTCGCGGCCCGCCGCGCGGTCGTCATGCACTACCAGACCCTGGGCGTCGAGTCCGACGTCGAGCACGTCTACATCGGCAACGGCGTCTCCGAGCTGATCGTGATGGCCATGCAGGCCCTGCTCGACGACGGCGACGAGGTCCTCGTACCGGCCCCGGACTACCCGCTGTGGACCGCCGCCGTATCGCTCTCCGGCGGCACCGCCGTGCACTACCGCTGCGACGAGCAGTCCGACTGGATGCCCGATCTCGCCGACGTGGAGCGGAAGATCACCGACCGCACCAAGGCGCTGGTGATCATCAACCCGAACAACCCGACCGGCGCGGTCTACAGCGACGAGGTGGTGCGCGGCCTCACCGACATCGCCCGCCGCCACAATCTGCTCGTCTGCTCCGACGAGATCTACGACAAGATCCTGTACGACGGAGTCACGCACACCCCTACCGCCGCTCTCGCCCCCGACGTGCTCACGCTCACCTTCAACGGCATGTCGAAGGCGTACCGCGTGGCCGGGTACCGCACGGGCTGGATGGTGATTTCCGGGCCGCGGGCGCACGCCTCCTCGTACATCGAGGGGCTGACGATCCTCGCGAACATGCGGCTGTGCGCGAACATGCCGGCCCAGCACGGAGTGGTGGCCGCGCTCACCGGCCGGCAGTCGATCAAGGACCTGGTCCTGCCGGGCGGCCGACTGCTCGAACAGCGCGACACCGCGTACGACCTGCTCACCCAGATCCCGGGTGTGACCTGTGTGAAGCCGAAGGGCGCGCTGTACCTGTTCCCGCGCCTCGACCCGAAGGTCTACAAGGTCAAGGACGACCGGCAGATGGTGCTCGACCTGCTGCGCGCCGAGAAGATCATGGTCGTGCACGGCACCGGCTTCAACTGGCCCGAGCCGGACCACTTCCGCATCGTGACCCTGCCGCAGGCCACCGACCTGGCGGACGCGGTCACCCGGATCGGCACGTTCCTGGACGGCTACGGCCAGCCCTGACCTGCCCATTCGAACCGGACTCAATTTTAGACCGAATCTAAGCTAGGATGGCTTCCTGAAACCGTCAGGAGGCCATCCACCATGTACGAGCCGACCCGCACGCAGCCCCGGCGGTCCGCCCACGCGATGGCCGCCCCGCACGCCGACTTCCCGCACCGCTCGCGCGAGGAGGAGCTGGACACCCAGCTCGCCGGCCACTTCGCGGCGCTGCTCGCCGTCACGGACGAGTTGCGCGCCCTGACCCAGGACACCGGCCTCGACGCGGCCGCCGAGCAACTGGCCACGGAGATCACCCGCCTCAGGGGCGGCCTCCCGCCGACGCGCTCCACCGTCGCCGCCGCCATCCACGAGCCCCACCTCGCGGCCCTCCACCAGCGCGCCCACGCCCTCGCGGGCCGCGCCCTGGTCGTCGCCGCCTCCCGAGCCGACACCACAGCGGCCATCCTCGCCGCCCACCGCATGGACGCCCACACGGCAGCCCTGCACGAGCGCGAGCCTGCGGGCGCCGCCCACTGACGGCCCCGGCCCGCAGCCGGGGAGGCTACGGGCCGGGTGCCACTTCCTCGCGGGGGCGGTAGCCCCGGGGGGCGCGGGGCTGTGACATATGCGGCTACGCCGCGTGGGCGCGCTCAGCCACTGAAAAGCCGCAGTCGCATCTGCTCATGCACCACGCAGATGCGGCTGCGGCTTTTCTCGGGTTGCTCGCGCAGTTCCCGGCGCCCCTAAATGATCAGCCCAGCCGCTCCACCAGCGACCGGTACTCGTCCCACAGTTCCTTCGGGGTGTGGTCGCCGAAGGTATTGAGGTGGTCGGGAACCAGGGCGGCCTCCTCGCGCCAGACCTCCTTGTCGACCGTCAGCAGGAACTCCAGGTCGGAGGCGGCCAGTTCGAGGCCGTCCGTGTCGAGGGAGTCGGCGGTCGGCAGGATGCCGATGGGGGTCTCGACGCCCTCGGCGCGGCCGTCGAGGCGGTCCACGATCCACTTCAGGACGCGGGAGTTCTCACCGAAGCCCGGCCACACGAACTTGCCGTCCGCGTTCTTGCGGAACCAGTTCACGTAGTAGATCTTCGGCAGCTTCGCCTGGTCCTTGTCCGCGCCGACCTTGACCCAGTGGGCCATGTAGTCGCCCATGTTGTAGCCGCAGAACGGCAGCATCGCGAAGGGGTCGCGGCGCAGCTCGCCGACCTTGCCCTCGGCGGCGGCGGTCTTCTCGGAGGCGACGTTCGCGCCGAGGAAGACGCCGTGGTTCCAGTCGAAGGACTCGGTGACGAGGGGTACGGCGCTCGCGCGGCGGCCGCCGAAGAGGATCGCCGAGATCGGCACGCCCTTCGGGTCCTCCCACTCCGGCGCAATGATCGGGCACTGCGAGGCCGGCGTGGTGAAGCGGGCGTTCGGGTGCGCGGCGGGGGTGCCGGACTCGGGGGTCCAGGAGTTGCCCTTCCAGTCCGTCAGGTGGGCCGGAGTCTCCTCCGTCATGCCCTCCCACCAGACGTCGCCGTCGTCCGTGAGCGCGACGTTCGTGAAGACCGAGTTGCCCCACAGCGTCTTCATCGCGTTGGCGTTGGTGTGCTCACCGGTGCCGGGCGCGACGCCGAAGAAACCGGCCTCGGGGTTGATCGCGTACAGGCGGCCGTCCTCGCCGAAGCGCATCCAGGCGATGTCGTCGCCGATGGTCTCGACCGTCCAGCCGGAGATCGTGGGCTCCAGCATCGCGAGGTTGGTCTTGCCGCAGGCCGAAGGGAAGGCGGCGGCCACGTACTTGGACTCACCCTGCGGCGGGGTCAGCTTGAGGATCAGCATGTGCTCGGCCAGCCAGCCCTCGTCGCGCGCCATGACGGACGCGATGCGCAGCGCGTAGCACTTCTTGCCGAGCAGGGCGTTGCCGCCGTAGCCCGAGCCGTACGACCAGATCTCGCGGGACTCCGGGAAGTGCGAGATGTACTTGGTGGGGTTGCACGGCCACGGCACGTCCGCCTCGCCCTCCTGCAGCGGGGCGCCGAGGGAGTGGACGGCCTTGACGAAGAAGCCGTCGTCGCCGAGCTCGTCCAGGACGGCCTGGCCCATCCGGGTCATCGTGCGCATCGACACCGCGACGTACGCCGAATCGGTGATCTCCACACCGATCGCGGAGAGCGGGGAGCCGACCGGGCCCATGCAGAACGGCACCACGTACATGGTGCGGCCGCGCATCGAGCCGCGGAAGATGCCGCCGTTGTTCTCCTTGCCGGAGAACAGCTCGCGCATCTCCGCCGGGGCCTTCCAGTGGTTGGTCGGGCCCGCGTCCTCCTCCTTCTCGGAGCAGATGAAGGTCCGGTCCTCGACGCGTGCGACGTCGGAGGGGTCGGAGGCCGCGTAGTACGAGTGCGGGCGCTTGATCGGGTCGAGCTTCTTGAACGTGCCCTTGGCGACGAGCTCGTCAGCCAGCCGCTCGTACTCCGCTTCCGAACCGTCGCACCAGACCACGCGGTCCGGCTGGGTCAGTTCGGCGATCTCGTCGACCCAGGAGATCAGTTCCCGGTGGTTGGTCGGGACGGTGCTGGGAGCCGCGTTGTCGCGCGCCACGATTGCTCCTTGATGAGGGGGCCTATGAAGGGGCTATGAGGGGTTTTATGAAGGGGTGTTTCATGTATGCCCCGTGGGGGCTGCGACCCGGATGCGTCATGGCTGCTCATCCGGTGCCGACCGCACTCATTTGATCATCTGACTCAAGTGCCCATATGTCCAGAGGGCCGCACACGTGAGCATCGCCACTCGATACCCCTTCCGCGCCGGTTCCGCTCCCGCCGCTGCGGCCCCTGAGTCGATGGGCTCTGATACGCAACCTACGACTCCGTAGCTACCATGCGGCGTATGACTGCGCCTGCCCATCTGTCCCCCGACCCGAGCAGCGGCGGGCCGACGCCGACGGTGCTCCCGGATCCCGAACTCGATACCGATACCGATACCGATCCCGTGAAGCCCAAGATGCGCGGCTGGTTGCACGCGGGCATGTTCCCGGCCGTCCTGATCTCCGGGATCGTGCTCACCGCGCTCACCGACTCCACCCGCGGCCGGATCGCCTGCGGGATCTTCGTCCTGACCGCCTGCCTGCTGTTCGGCGTGAGCGCGGTCTACCACCGGGGCAACTGGGGCCCGCGCGCCAACGCGGTCCTGCGCCGGCTCGATCACGCCAACATCTTCCTGATCATCGCGGGCACCTACACCCCGCTGACGATGCTGCTCCTGCCCGAGTCCAAGGGGCAGTGGCTGATGTGGGGCATCTGGGCCGCGGCCGCCGCCGGGATCGCGTTCCGGGTCTTCTGGGTCGGCGCCCCGCGCTGGCTCTACACGCCCTGCTACATCGCGATGGGCTGGGCCGCGGTCTTCTTCCTGCCCGACTTCATGCGCGCGGGCGGCATCGCCGTACTCGTCCTGGTGATCGTCGGCGGACTGCTCTACAGCGCGGGCGGGGTGATCTACGGCATGAAGCGGCCCGACCCGTCACCGCGCTGGTTCGGCTTCCACGAGGTGTTCCACTCGCTCACCCTCGCCGCGTTCATCGTGCACTACGTCGGCATCTCGCTGGTCGCGTACCAGCACGGCTGAGCACCCGCGCCGCTCACAGCCGACCGCTCTGGGGGCCCCGCCCCTCCGGCCCTCTCCCCAGTGGCCGTGGCCTCGACGCCGCGGCCACTCTCCATGTCAGGAGCCCCGTACCGGCCAGCACGACGGCCACCACGGCCGGAGTGCCGAGCAGTACGTAGCCGCCCACGCAGAGCGCCGCGAGCAGCAGCGCCGGCCCGTTCACCGATCCACGCATCCGAGCCCCCTCGCATTCGGCCCAGAGTGACACGCGCGGTACGGGTACCGGCCGGTCAACTACCGTTCCTCCAGCGGGAGTCGAGCACGCCGGCGCGGGTCACCGGTCGCCGGTGACCAGGCCCGTACGCATGCCCGCACTCATGCCCGTACGCATGGCCGAGAATGAGTGCATGAAGGCCGCACGCACCCCGGACGCTCCGCGCACCTCGAACTCCCCGGGCCTGCGCGAACGCAAGAAGCTCAAGACCCGGGCCGCGATCCGCCGGGCCACGTTCGCCCTGATCACCGAGCAGGGGTACGAGGCGACCACCGTCGAGCAGATCGCCGAGGCCGCCGAGGTCTCCCCCTCCACGGTGATCCGCTACTTCCCGGCCAAGGAGGACATCGTGCTCGGCGACCGGCACGATCCGGTCGCGGAGGCCGCGTTGCGCGCCAGGCCCGCGGACGAGCCGGTCCTCGACTCCCTGCGGCACGTCGTCAAGGCCCGGCTGCGGGCCGCGCTCGACGACCCGGCCGAGCGCGAGGAGCTGCTGCTGCGCGCCCGCCTGATCCGTGAAGTCCCCGCCGTACGCGCCCGGATGCTGGCGTCCCTCACCGACACGGCCCGCCTGCTCGCCCCGACCGTCGCCGACCGCACGGGCCGGGACCCGGACGACCTGAAGGTACGGGTCTTCACGACGGCCGTGATCGGCTCCCTCCTGGAGACCACCCTGTACTGGACGGAACACGGGACGGGGCACGGGACGGAACACGGTCACGGCCGCCCGGACGCGCTGCTCGCGCTGGTGGACGAGGCGCTGGACGTGTTCGCGGGCGGGCTGTAGCGGGCTGTAGGGGGATTGCCTGGGGGCACGACAAACCCCCGGAGGCGGAACCGCCTCCGGGGGTGACTGCCGGACCTTGCCCCTCCGGCAAAGGTGCCCGTGACAAGGTGCCCGTGACTACTTGGCGGCGAAGCCCCAGCTGTGCGTCGCGCCGCCCTTCTCGGGCCAACGGACCTCGATGCTCTTGGCGTTCGCCGGGATCATGTAGGTCTGGCAGATGGTGTAGCTCTGCCCGGCCTTCCAGTTCTCGATGTCGAGGGTGTCGTCGCAGCCGGCCGCGCTCTCGTCGGCGAACATCAGCAGACCGCCGCGGGCGCCGTCCGCGTAGATCTCGGTCTCCGAGCCCGCGTCGGGCGAACTCTCCACCACACCACCGGACTTGTTGGTGAACTTCACGTGCGCGGTGGCCGCGACCAGACCCTTGGCGTCCTTCGGGTCTTCGACCAGCTTGGCCGTCTCGGCCTCGGTGGCCACGTCGACCTTCTGCGCGGCGATCTCGTACGTGATCTTCGCGTCGTCCTCCTTGAAGGCGGCGGTGACGCTCTCGCCGGCCTTCAGCCCTCCGGGCGCCCCTTCCTCGCCGCCCTCGGGGCTGTCACCCTTCGGCTTGCCCTCGGACGTGCCCTGCTTCTCCTTGCCCGCCGACTCGCCGCCGGAGTCGGAACCCCCACAGGCGGTCAGCGCGAGCGCCAGGACGGCGACGGGCGCGGCGGCGCGCAGGACGCGGCTGCGGCGGGCGGTGCGGATGGACGTACGGCTGAACATGCTGCGGGACAAGACCCGTCTCCTCTTGCTCGAACTCCCCCGTGACGCCCGCCCAGTTGGTCGGGGACCGGCGCACGATCGGCTGGTGGCCCCAGCATAGGAACGGCCCCCGGCCTCCGTACGGCAGGGCACCGCAGGGCCCGATTCGCCCGGGAAGGTGCGCCTTGACCGCTGGAGCGGGCGCGGTGCCTCTGGAACCGGGCGTAGTGCCTCTGGAGTACGCGGAAGTCCCCCGTTGGTGGGGAACAAACGTTCCGGCGTGCTGCCGTCAGCACGTCCACGGAAATGATCAACAAGCCCCGGACCTGGGGCTTCCCCTCACCGTTACTGAAGGCGGCTGCCCGTGGTCCTCATCATCGTCATCGCCGGCCTGGCCCTGATCGCAGGCCTCGCCGCCAACCGGTATCTACGGCCCCGGCTGGTCGACGAGGACGACGCGGGCATGGGCGTGAAGGACCTCGTCGGCCCGCTGCTGACCCTGACCGTGCTGCTCCTCGCCTTCACCCTGGTCACGGCTTCCGGCTCGTACGGCAAGGCGGAGGTCGCCTCGCGCGGGGAGGCGCGGGCCCTCGACCACCTCGTCGAGATCTCCGAGTACACGCCCGACGCACCGAAGGCCAGGATCCAGGCCGACGCGGTCTGTTACGCACGGGCCGTACGCACGCAGGAATGGCCCGCCATGGCGGACGGCCACAGCTCGAGCGCGCCCAGCCTGTGGTCCACCGACCTGCGCCGCACCTTCCGCGAGCTGGACGGCAAGTCGTCCTTCGGGATGCTGGTCTCGGCGGACAACAAGCGCTCGGAGGAGCGTGAGGAGCGGCTGACCCAGTCCACCGCGAGTGTCCCCGACGCGATCCTGGCGTTCCTCCTGATCACCCTGACCATCACCGTGGTCGCCCTCGGCGTCTGTCTGCCCCGCAGGCACAACCGCGGCCAGATCCTCGCCCTGGTGGTGATCACCGCGCTGCTCACCTCGGCACTGTGCATCATCCGCGACGTCGACCGGCCCTTCGGCGGCCTCACCTCCGTCGACCCGACCGCCATCGCCGAGACGGAACGCCAGGCGACCCGCGACTACGACGCCCACCGCGCCCTCGCCTCCCTCCCCTGCGACAACAACGGCAACCGCAAGGAGAGTTGACCGGGCGTCGGCTGCGGCACGGCACGGCCCTCGGGTACCTGCGGGTATCCGGGGGCCGCTCGCGTGGAACCCCACGGCCTGAGGCGTCAGCTCAGCTCAAGGTCCCACACGAGAACCTGCTGGTCCTGCCCCGCCGAGACGGCGACCGTGCGACCGTCCAGATCAGCGATACGGACGGCGTTGACCTCGCCGCCGTGCCCGGGGGTGAACGGCCCTTGGATGAGACGCCGCTCGTCCAGCGACCACACGCACACCCGGCCGTCCTCCGAACCGGTCACCGCGACCGGACGGCCGCCCACGACGCCGACATCCATGCAGGAAGTAGAGTTCTCCCCCTCTTCTGCCTCTTCGCTCTCCTCGAACTCGATCGAGTCCTCGTCGACCGGCCCTTCCCACTCCCATGCCCCGGTGTCGGGATCCCCAAGGACCAACCGGTTCTCGCCGGCAACGACCATCCACGTATGACCGTCCAGCGTCGCCAGACCGACGTCCTGCACGGGGACGGGACAAGTGAACTCTTTGAGGACGCTTCGGGTGTCGACATCCCACAACACCACGCCGGCGTCCTCGTCGCCGAAGACCACACTCGGCCGGCCGTTCAGCGTTCCGGCCGCGATCCCCGCGACGGTGTCCCGGCATCCGGGGAGCAGAACCGGCTCGGCGTCCGGACGCTCCACATCCCACAGGTACGTACGGGCGCCGCAACTGATGAAGAACGGCCTGCCGTTCAGCCACACGGTCGTCGTCCTCCCCGTCCCGCCGTCGTCGGGCCTCGCGTGCGCGCGGACAGTGCCGCCGGCCAGATCCCACTGCGCGAAGGGCTCCTCGTAGTTGGCCCCGCCGACCACGATCCGGCCGTCCACGACCGCCGCACAGACTGAATAGAGCCGGTAGCCGTGATCGGCTTCGGTGGGAAGGTGCCCGACCATCTCGCGGAAGTCGGCGGGGCGGTACGGCAGGTCAAGCCGGTATTCCGTCCACCGGTCCGCGGACGGCTCCCAGGTGTACGCCCCGCTTCCGTCCCCGGCGCACAGGAGAAGGCGGCCCTCGACGGTGACGAGGTCGAAGTCGTCGATGACCCCGGAGGGGATCTTGCTGGAGAGTACGAGTGATGTCATGGGCCCGGAGTGTATGAGGGAGGTCTGACACTCACTCGACGTCAGTCGCGGGACCGCAGTCGCCCCTCGAAGTACGCGTAGCCGCACGGCAGTTGGCCGCCCGGCGGTTGGTCGGGTTCGAAGCGGGTGGCCCACTCGTTCACCTGGCTCAGCGTGGCGTCACCGGCCAGTCCCGCTGCGGCCAGTCGCGGCATCGTGTCGAGCTCCTGCCACTGCTCGTACGACAGGGTGAGGGAAAGCAGCCCGCTCAGTTCGGCGATCGTGCCGACGTTCTGGAGTGCGGCATCGGACAGTTCGAGCCCTTCGAGCCGAGGGAATGTCCGCAGCACGCTGAGATCGACAGGTTGTCTGGTGGCGAGTTGCACCACGCGCAGCGTCGGGTGCCCGGCCAGCTGGTGCAGGTCGACCGCGTCCAGATGCAGGCGCAGTGCCTCAAGTGGGATGTCGAGCAGCGGACGCAGGTCGACGGGACCTTCACCGAACAGCATGACTGTCCTCAAGTGTGGCGCCCCGCGGACGGGTTCGAGATCGAGACTCCTGGCCTCGTCGACGACCAGGGTGTGGATCCCGTGCGGCTTCTTCGGGATCGGACCAGCACCGCGCCAGAACGTCTCGCTGTCGTCATCCAAGTAACTCGGGATATCGACGTCGACGTCCAGGTACCCGTCCTCCTCCCAGTAGTCGCCCCGGTCGAGCGCGGCCACATGGCGGCGCAGCATGGTCGTGACCGAGTCGGCCACGTAGACAGGCCGGCCGTAATTCCTCCCGACGCGGATCACCTGGCCTGGCCGGCCGGTCGGCCCCGGATCCATGTCGACGGCCAGGTAGTCGCCGCCGGTGCTGGTCGCGAAGGGGATCCAGTTCAGACTGCTGATCCAGCGTCGGGTGGTTCCCGGCGGCTCCGCCTCGTCGGCCATCGACCACAACGGGTCGTCCGTCCACTTCCACTCGTGATGGTGATGGATATGGGTGGTCGTGGACTCCAGACCGAACCACGGGTGGCCGTGGAAAAGGCCGATATCGTCGCCGTCGGCCTCGCCGTACAGGGCCACCAGGTCAGGGGGCAGTTCGCTCCGGAAATCGGCAAGCAGCGCGGCCCGCTCGGCGGCGTCCAACGGAGGAGGCAGGGACTCCTCCTCCCCGCGGATCTCCGCACGCTTCCGTACGTACTGGCGGAACAGCCGGACGGCGTCCTCCAGGTCACCCGCGGGTGTCGGATCGGCCGGCCCGTCCTGCTCGGCACCGGGCTGCACGGGCAGGTGGTCCGGACGCAGAACACAGAGCAGCTGCCCTTGCTCCGGGTACGTCTTACGCGTGATGGCCTGACTGAGCACGGCCTCGAACCGCCCCGAGGCCTCGACAGTCAGCTCAACCGTCAGACGGTCAGCGGACGCGCCGCTGAGCTCGTACAGCTCACCGGCCTCATGCAGGCCTACGCGTATCGCCTGTTCAGAACCATCGGCCATGTCATAGAAACTGCTCCCGCCCCCGCCGCCCGAGGGCTCGCGGTAGGTACGCACCCGCCCTTGCCGCCACCCCTCCGGCGCGGCCGCCTCGATGCGCGCGGCCATGTTCCGCAGGACTCGTTCCGCGGCAGTTCTCAGCTGATCATCCATGCCGGAGAGTTCTACACCGCACCACTGACAGCCCACGCGGGCCCGCTGATGGAGGATGGCCCCACGCCCAATCGCCTTGCCCAAGAGACCTCCCCCTATCTCCTGCAGCACGCCGACAACCCCGTCGACTTGTGGCCCTGGGAGCCCGCCGCCTTCCCGGGGCAGCGCGTTAACGCCGTTCCGGCACCGGCCGTTCGCGGGGGGAGTTGGCACGGGGCAGCCCTCAGGGCCACGCCCGGTGACGCGCCGACGTCCTGTTCGCCATGCTCCGCGACGGCACCCTCACCTCCCGCCTCCACGCGCGCCGCCCCGGCTCCGCTCGTAACGCGTGCGGGGCTCACCAGCCCCCGTCGTCGAACTGGTCCAGCAGCCCGTCGGCCGACAGCTGCTCGGCGGGGCGGGCAGAGGCGCCGCCGCCCAGGTGTTGCTCGGTCCAGATGACCTTGCCGCCGGGGGTGTAGCGGGTGCCCCAGCGCTGTGCGAACTGGGCGACGAGGAAGAGGCCACGCCCGCCCTCGTCCGTGGTGGACGCGCGGCGTAGGTGCGGTGACGTTCCGCTGGCGTCCGCGACCTCGCAGATGAGGCTGTCGTCGTCGTGCAGGAGCCGGACCCGGATCGGCGGCCGACCGTAGCGGATGGCGTTGGTGATCAGCTCGCTGAGGATCAGTTCGGTGGTGTGGGCGATCTCCTCCATGCCCCACTCATCCAGCTTCGCGGCGCATTCCGCGCGTACCGGCGCCACCGCCGCGGGGTCGGGCTCCACGTGCCACTCGGCGACTTGGGCCGGGTCGAGCCGTCGGGTGCGCGCGACCAGTAGCGCGACATCGTCGGACGGGTGCGCAGGCATAACGGTGTCCGCGACCGCGCGAGCGGTTTCCTCGGGGCTGCTGCCCGCCGTCTCCTCCAATACCGCGCGGAGGATGTCCAGACCGGTGTCGATGTCACGGTCCCGGCTCTCGATCAGACCGTCGGTGTACAGAACAAGGAGCGCGCCCGCAGGCAGGTGCACTTCCATGGTCTCGAAGGGGTGACCGCCCAGGCCGAGCGGCGGGGATGCAGGTACGTCCACGTAGCTGACGGTGCCGTCCGGGTACACCACGGCGGGGCAGTGGTGTCCAGCACGGGCCAGCGTGCAAGAGCCGGTGACAGGGTCGTAGATGGCGTACAGACACGTCGCCCCGGCCACCTCCTCGTACTGCCGCCCGCTCGCGAGGCCGGCGCGGCTGTCCTCGTCGTCGATGCGGACAACGAGCTCGTCCAGGTGGGCGAGCAGCTCGTCGGGCGACAGGTCGAGTGCGGAGAAGTTGTGTACGGCGGTGCGCAGCCGGCCCATCGTCGCGGCCGCGTGCAGTCCGTGCCCGACCACGTCTCCGACGACGAGGGCGACGCGTGCGCCGGAGAGCGGGATGACGTCGAACCAGTCGCCGCCCACACCCGCTTCGGCAGGCACGTAGCGCCAGGCCGCCTCCAGTGCGGCCTGCTCGGGCAGTCCGCGGGGCAGCAGGCTGCGCTGCAGGGTTACCGCCATCGCGTGCTCGCGGGTGTAGCGGCGCGCGTTGTCGATGGCCACCGCGGCCCGCGCCGCCAGCTCCTCGGAGAAGGACACGTCGTCGTCGTCGAAGGCCGGCGAGTCGCCGCGGCGCCAGAAGTGCGCGATTCCCAGGGTCACGCCCCTGGCCCGCAGCGGGACGGTGATCAGCGAGTGCACGCCGTACTCCAGTGTCCGCCGCGCGCGGTCCGGATCGTGGCGCCCCCACGCGTCCGCACGGTGCAGATCCCGCTCCAGCACCGCATGCTCCGCATCGAGCGCCCGCGCCTGCGGCGAACCGGGCTGGAACATGATCGCTTCCCCGACCTCGTACAGCGGCTGCTCCGCTGTCTCGTCGCTGACCGCCACCCGCCGTACCCAGCGCTGGACCTGCGGAGTCGGCTCCTGGCCGCGTATGACCTCGTCCAGCAGGTCGATCGCTGCCAGGTCGGCGAAGCCGGGCACCGCCACCGTGGCCAGCTCTCTGGCCGTACGCGCCACGTCCAGCGTCGTGCCGATCCGCACCCCCGACTCGTACAACAGCTTCAGCCGTTCCCGCGCCAGCTGCGCGCGGCCCGAGACGGCGGACAGCTCGGTGGTATCGCGGAGCGTCACCACGCTGCCCGGCTCCCCGCCGTGCGGGGAGGTGGGGCGGATGTTCACCGCCAGCAGCCGGTCCCCGGACAGAAGCACCTCATCGTTCGCGGCCTCCCCCGAGGCCAGCAGCTGTGCCACGGCGTCGTCCAGACCCAACTCGCTCACGTGCCGCCGCTCGGCGCCGGCGGGCAGATCCAGCAGGCGGCGCGCCTCGTCGTTGGCCAGCACCAGGCGCCCGTCGGAGTCGAGGATGAGCACGCCCTCTCGTACCGCGTGCAGGACGGCGTCGTGGTGCTCGTACATCCGCGTCATCTCCGCCGGCCCGAGGCCGTGCGTCTGCCGCAGCAGCCGTCTGGACACCAGGGCGGTCCCGGCGGTGACGGCCACGAGGGCCGCCGCTCCGGCACCGAGGATGATCGGAAGCTGCTGGTTGATCATGCCGGTGACGTTGCGGATGGCGAGTCCCGCCGACGACATGCCGACGATGGTGCCGTCGGACGCCCGCACGGGCACCACCGCCTGGACGACATTGGTGTCCCCGCCGGTGAGGGGGCCGGTGACCGTCTCCACGGTGGTGCGGCCGCGGAGCGAGGGCTCGATCGTGCCGACGAACTTCTTCCCGATCAGTGACGGGTCGGGCTGGGTGTACCGGATCCCCTGCCGGTTCATGAGCACGATGAAATCGACCCCGGCGTCCTTACGGGCCGCCTCGGCGCGCGGCTGAAGCACCGTCGACGGACTCGGGCCCTGCATCGCCTCCGCCACACCCGGGGCATGCGCGAACGCCTGGGCCACCGCGACCGACTTCTCCCTGGCCCGGCTCGCGCCGTCCCGCTGCGCCTGGACCACCTGGGCCGTCACCGCGGCCGCGACCAGCAGCAGCACCAACACGACCTGCAGCACGAACACCTGACCCGCCGCACTGCGCAGTCGCAGCAGCGAACGCCCTTTCTCACCGGAGCTGGCGAATGGGCGCTCCGGCGGATTCCGGGGGCGGCGGAAAGGCACCTTCATGCCCCATTCCTAACACCGTGCTCCACCCCAGGCCTGAGCTAGGCCCTCTCAGCGCAGCAGCGACGAGCTGAGGTGCTTGATTGTCTTCGGTACTCATCACAGCCATGACGCTGGTCTCGATGATGGGCTCCTGACCCGGAACACCACCTGGCCGTCCCGCTGTGATGGAAGACGGCGAAGCCCCTGAGTCCAGAAGTCCTTGTTCCGTTGGTGATCGTCCAGCCTGAAGCTTCTTCGTTCCTACATAACCCCAAGGTCGACCATCACGGAGAAAGGCGCGGTGGCCTTCACCACGCCGGTGAACACCTCGCCGTCCCTGTAAGCCCCGTTGGCAGGGTCGAGAACGTAGGTGTAGACGATCGGAACGCCGGTGGCAGCCTGTTCGATGCGCCAGTAAAAGGGAATGCCGGCCTTGGCGTACTGATCCACCTTCACGATCCGGTCAGTGGTCTCCGAGCCCGGGGACACGACCTCGACCACGAGCAGCACATGCTCCGGACGGGTGGGCGTGACGTCGATGGTCTCTGCCCTGTAGACAATGACGTCCGGACGGCGGTTGGTGAGCGGGACGTCCTGCAGGCGAACGTCGAAGTCCGTGTCAGCGTTCCAGTCCGGACCCACGGCGGCGTCCAGGGCATTGGCCAGGATCCGGGCCAACCGGTTGTGCCGCTTGGAGGGCCTCGGGCTCACGACGACCATCCCATCCACGATCTCAATGCCGGCGCACTGCTCCTCGGACCAGGAGTCGTACTGCTCCGCGCTGATCTGCGTGTGCATCCACGCGGGCGCGACCATCTCCGCGGTCATGGCGTACCCCCTTCGAGGATGTTCGTCAGGTCCCGTGCTGCTCGACTCAGCGTATTGCGCCTCCCAGTCGGGACAGCGGGCTCAGGTCGAGAGCAGAAGCCCATCGCCCACAAGAGCGACCTCGGCACAAGTGGAACAATCCGCGTCCACCACGTGATGGCATACAAGTGCAAATCGGCCAAGCGGGGCAGAGACTTGCGGGTGAGCCGTCAGGCCTGCGGCAGCGTGAGAAGCTGGATCGCATGAACCGGCTGGCTGGTGTGACCTCGCCTTATCTGCTTCAGCACGCTGACAATCCGGTCGACTGGTGGCCCTGGACGCCGGAGGCTTTCGAGGAAGCGCGGCGGCGCGATGTTCCCGTTCTGCTATCGGTCGGCTACTCGGCGTGCCACTGGTGCCACGTCATGGCGCACGAGTCCTTCGAGGACGAGGTGACCGCGGCGTACATGAACGAGCACTTCGTGAACGTCAAGGTCGACCGGGAGGAGCGGCCCGACGTCGACGCCGTCTACATGGAGGCCGTGCAGGCCGCGACCGGTCAGGGTGGCTGGCCGATGACCGTGTTCCTCACCGCGGACGGCGAGCCCTTCTACTTCGGTACGTACTTCCCGCCCGACTCCCGCCACGGCATGCCCTCGTTCCGGCAGGTCCTGCAGGGCGTGACCGACGCGTGGACGGACCGCCGTGACGAGGTCGCCGAGGTCGCGGGCAAGATCGTGCGGGACCTCGCCGGGCGCGAACTGCCGTACGGGGACACCACGTTGCCCGGCGAGGAGCAGTTGGCGCAGGCGCTGCTCGGGCTCACCCGGGAGTACGACGCGACGCACGGCGGCTTCGGCGGCGCGCCCAAGTTCCCGGCCGCGATGACCATCGAGTTCCTGCTGCGGCACCACGCCCGCACCGGCTCCGAGGGCGCGCTGCAGATGGCCGTCGACACCTGCGAGCGGATGGCCCGCGGCGGGATCTACGACCAGCTGGGCGGCGGCTTCGCCCGGTACTCCGTGGACCGTGCGTGGGTGGTCCCGCACTTCGAGAAGATGCTGTACGACAACGCGCTGCTGTGCCGCGCGTACGCGCATCTGTGGCGCTCGACCGGCAGCGAACTCGCCAAGCGGGTCGCCCTGGAGACCGCCGACTTCATGGTGCGGGAACTGCGCACCAACGAGGGCGGTTTCGCCTCGGCCCTCGACGCGGACAGCGAGGACGCGACGGGTGCGCACGTCGAGGGCGCGTACTACGTGTGGACGCCCGAGCAACTGCGTACCGTCCTCGGCGAGGCTGACGCCGAACTGGCCGCCGTGCACTACGGCGTGACCGAGGAGGGCACCTTCGAGGAGGGCGCCTCGGTGCTCCAACTCCCGCAGGGCGACGCCCTGTCGGACTCCGAACGGCTGGCCTCCGTACGGGACCGGCTGCTCGCCGCGCGCGAGCAGCGCCCGCGGCCCGGCCGCGACGACAAGGTGGTCGCCGCCTGGAACGGCCTCGCCGTCGCGGCGCTCGCCGAGGTCGGCGCGTACTTCGACCGGCCCGACCTGGTGGACGCGGCACTCGCCGCCGCGGACCTGCTCGTACGGCTGCACATGGGCCCCGACGCGCGGCTCGCCCGCACCTCCATGGACGGCCGCGTCGGCGCCCACGCCGGCGTCCTCGAGGACTACGCCGATGTCGCCGAGGGCTTCCTGACCCTCGCCTCGGTCACCGGCGAAGGCGTGTGGCTGGAGTTCGCCGGGTTCCTGCTCGACCTCGTCCTCGACCGTTTCATCGGCGAGAACGGCGCCCTGTACGACACCGCGCACGACGCCGAACAGCTGATCCGCCGCCCGCAGGACCCCACCGACAACGCGACCCCGTCCGGCTGGACCGCGGCCGCCGGCGCGCTGCTCGGGTACGCGGCGCACACCGGCTCCGAGCCCCACCGCACCGCCGCGGAGCGGGCGTTGGGCGTGGTGACCGCGCTCGGCCCGCGCGCCCCGCGGTTCATCGGGCACGGGCTCGCGGTCGCGGAGGCGCTGCTCGACGGGCCCCGCGAGGTGGCCGTCGTCGGCGCCGCGGGTGATCCGGACCGCCGCGCGCTGCACCGGGCGGCGCTGCTCGCCACGGCGCCGGGCGCGGTGGTGGCCGTGGGTGACCCCGGCAGCGCCGAGCTCCCACTGCTCGTGGACCGGCCGCTGGTCGGGGGGCGCGCGGCGGCGTATGTGTGCCGGAACTTCACGTGTGAGGTGCCGGTTACGGATGTCGAGGGGTTGCGGGGGCGGTTGGGG
>NZ_JAAAHS010000144.1 GCF_009908195.1 Streptomyces boluensis
GGGGGTAGGGCGCGGGGCAGGGGTGTGCGGCCGGCCCCGGGCGCCGCCGAACCGTTACGACCACGGACGCAACCCCCCGCGCCCCGCAACCGTCCTCCCACGGCAACCACCAGGTACGAGGGGGACCTGAAACCCATGGCTCTGCTCCGTGCCCTGCTCGGTACGGTCCGGATGATCCGGCACGCGCCGCGGCTCGCCGCCGCCCTGCCCACCGACGACGCGGTCCTGCTCGACGCACCCGACGACCGCCTCGCCCCGGCCCTGCTCGCGGCCGGCCAGGGCGAGTACGAACCGGCCGCCAAGCTGCTCGCCGGCACGCGTGAGGCCGCCGAGTGGGAGAACCGCGACCGGTACCTGCTGCGCCTCGCCGCCTTCGCCCGGCACCGCGACGACTGGTGCGAACGGTGGCGCCTGGCCGCCCCGCACGACCCGGACGCCCTGCTCCTCAAGGCCGAACTCGCGCTGCGGCACGCCTGGGAGTCACCGGCGCGCGCCGCACTCCTTCGCGAGGTCGCGCCGCTGATCGGCGCGGCCGCCGAGGCGGACCCGCGCGACCCGGTGCCGTGGCGGATCGCCCTCGACCACGCGCGCGGCCGCGCCGCCTCGCGCAGCGACTTCGACGCGCTGTGGGCCGAGGCGGTGCGCCGCTCCCCGCACCACTACGGCTGTCACGCCGCGGGGCTCCAGTACCTCTCCGCGTCCTGGTTCGGCTCGCACGTGGAGTGCCTGGACTTCGCCGAGCAGGCGGCCGCCGCCGCGCTGCCCGGCTCCCTGGTGCGGGCGCTGCCCGCGCGGGCGGTGTTCGCGTATCTGCTCGCTCCGGGCCGCGGCACCGTCCCCGACCGCCGGCTGCACGCCGCCGCCGACTGGGCGGTCGAGCTGTCCGCCGCGTACGAGCCGGGCGACCCGTACCCGGCGGAGGTCCGCAATCTGCTCGCGTACGTCCTGGTCCGCCTGGAGCGGTGGAGCGAGGCGCTGGAGCAACTGCGGCTGATCGGGCCGCAGGCGACGTCCTTCCCGTGGGACCGGATCTCGGACGATCCGCTCGGCCAGTTCCTCGAACTGCGCGACGGCGTACGCCTTGAGGTGGCCGCCGCGACCCCGCTGCTCCGGCGGACCGGGGTGGACCCGCTCCGGCCGACATTCAGCGGCCATTAGGCTTGACCGTCGTGACCACCGTCCGGCTTCCGCTCTTCCCGCTGAACACCGTGCTGTTCCCGGGCCTCGTGCTGCCCTTGAACGTCTTCGAGGAGCGCTACCGCGCGATGATGCGCGACCTCGTCAAGGCCTCCCCCGACGACTCCGACGAGCCCCGCAGGTTCGTCGTGGTCGCCATCCGCGACGGCTACGAGGTGGCGCCCGCCGAGCCCGGCCTGCCGGACTCGACGGCGGTGCCCGAGCGCGGTGCCGCCGCCGGCTTCGGCCCCGACCCGCTGCACTCCTTCCACGGGATCGGCTGTGTCGCGGACGCGGCGACGGTGCGCGAGCGCGCCGACGGCAGCTTCGAGGTCCTCGCCACCGGCACCACCCGGGTCAAGCTGCTCTCGGTGGACGCCTCGGGCCCGTATCTGACCGCCGAGGTCGAGGAGCTGGCCGAGGACCCGGGCGAGGAGGCGGGGGCGCTCGCCGAGGGCGTGCTCCGGGCGTTCCGCGCCTACCAGAAGCGGCTCGCGGGCGCCCGTGAGCGCTCCCTCTCCACCGGCGCCGAGCTGCCCGACGAGCCGTCCGTGGTGTCGTACCTGGTGGCGGCCGCCGCGGTCCTCGACACCCCGACCAAGCAGCGCCTGCTGCAGGCCCCGGACACCGCGTCCCGGCTGCGCGACGAGCTGAAACTCCTTCGCACGGAGACCGCGGTGATCCGTAACCTGCCGTCGCTGCCCGCCGTCGACCTGACGCGCGGGCCGACGAGCCTGAACTGATCGCGCACCGCGCGGGCGAGGGACCGATGGCGAAGAAGTCCAAGACCAAGAAGCAGCAGTCCGGCGGCACTCCGGCGACCGTGGCCCTCACCGAGGCGGACGTCCCGTTCACGGTGCACGCCTACGAGCACGACCCGGCCCACCCGTCCTACGGCGACGAGGCGGCCGAGGCGATGGGCGTGTCCCCCGACCGGGTGTTCAAGACCCTGGTCGCCGACGTGGACGGCGCCCTCACCGTGGCGGTGGTCCCGGTCGCGGGCTCCCTCGACCTGAAGGCGCTGGCCGCGGCGGTCGGCGGGAAGCGCGCCGCGATGGCCGACCCGGCGGCGGCGGAGCGCACCACCGGGTACGTACGCGGCGGCATCTCCCCGCTGGGCCAGCGCAAGCGGCTGCGTACGGTTCTGGACGACTCGGCGTCCGGGCACGCCACGATCTGTGTGTCCGCGGGCCGCCGCGGCCTCGAAGTCGAGCTGGCGCCGGACGACTTGGCGCAACTGACGGGCGCGGTGCTCGCCCCGGTCGGCCGGGTCTGACAAACCCTGACGGGGTCAGGACTCGCGCGCGCCGCCCTCGGGACCGTGCTTGCCGCCGGGCGCCGCCGACCAGTCGTGGTACGGGACGGCGTCGAACTCCGGGTCACGCGGACCGAACAGCGCGGTCAGGCCCAGGTGGACGGCGAGCGCGGCGATGGGCCAGGCGAGCAGGGCGCCGATCGCGTTCAGCTCCAGGGGCGCGTCGAAGGTCACCCCGGGACCGGCCTCCTTGGCCCGCGCCACCACGTCACCGCCGGGGCCGACCAGGATGCCGAGGCGCCAGGCCACGACGGAGGCGAGCAGCCCGCCGAGCGCGAGCCCGACCACCAGCGGGACCCCGCCGCGCTTGCGCGCCAGGAACACCACGAGCCCGCTGAGCACCCCGAACGCGAGCGCGAGCAGGAGGAACGTGCCGTCGGCGCCGATCGCCTGCTCGCCCTCGATCTCCTTGAGGAACACGGACCTCTCGTCCGCGACGAGCGGCACCCGCGGCGCCAGCCAGTTCCACAGCAGGCCGAGGAAGGCACCGCACACCGTGACCGCCACGGCGATCACCGCGGCCTCCTTCAGCTCGGTCTGTATGCCGGGCCCGTCGTCCTCGGGGAACGGAGCGGCGGAGCCAGCGGACGGCGGCACCGCCCAGGGGTCACTGGCGGAGGGCTGATGCGGCGGTGTGTGCGGTGCGGTCACCCGACCATCGTGCCAGGCCGTCCACCGGCCGGGCGGGCCGGGACCACCCACCCGGGCCGGCGGCCGGGAGCGCCACCAGCCCCGACCCGCATTTCCCAGCCCGTCCGGGGGCACCGCCCAGCGGTAGCTGGGGGAGTTTGAGGACGAGGCCGCAGGCCGACAAAGGGCGCGGGTCCGGGGCGGCGCGAGCCCCGGAGAACCCGAGCCCACGACCACCTCACCGAGACACAGAACAGAACCTCAGCGGACCGCAGCCCGCCGGTACGCCCACGTCGCCACGGCGAGCGACACCACACCCACGCCCGCGCAGACCGCGAGGTCGACCCCCACGGCGAGCCAGTCGGGGTGCGCGTCGAAGGTGCGGGCGAACGCCTCCACCCCGTACGTGGACGGGAGCAGATCCCGTGCGTACTGCAGCAGGACCGGCATCCGCTCCGCCGGCAGCACCCCGAGCAGCAGCGCCGCCGACATGCCCAACTGGCCGAGCAGCGTGGCGAGTTCGGGCCGGGGCGCGAGCAGCCCGAGGGCCGCGCCGAGCCCGGCGAGGGCGGCACCGGTGAGCGGGATGACCGCGACGAGCACCCACACATGGGTCAGCGGAAGCCCGAACAGCACGCTGCCCACCACGGCGGTGACGATCGTGCCGGGCACGGTGAACGAGGCGTACGCACCGGCCGCGCCGAGCACGACGGCGGCGGGCGGCACGGGCAGCGTCGCGTAGTGGTCGAGGCCGCCCTGCGCGCGCAGCTGGCCGAAGTACTGGGCGAGCAGGTTGAGCGCGACGAAGGCCACGACGAGCACCGCGGACCCGGCGACGACGGCCCGCGCCTCCTGGCCCCCGTCGACGACGCCGCGCATCAGGACCATGATCCCGACGGACTGGAAGGTGGCGACGAAAAGCAGCGGGATCCGGGCGACGCGCGCCCGGGAGAGCTGGGCCCGGTAGACGGCGCCGAGCGCGGGCAGCAGCCGCGCGGCCGGGGCGAGCGGGGCCGCCTCGTCCCGCGGCGCGCGGACCGGCTCCGCGGCGGGCCGCGCGAGCGCCCCGGCGCCCGTCTCCGTCTCGTGCACCGTCACACCTTCACCAAACCCTTCGTACGCCCGCCGAGCGCGAGGTACACGTCCTCCAGGCTCGGCGTGGCCAGTGTGAAGTCGTCGAGCGCCGCGAAGGCCGTGCCGCCGGTGACCGCGGCGACCGCGGCGCGGGCCTCGTCCGGGGCGAGCCGCAGGGTCCAGCGCCGCCCGGACTCCTCGGCGAAGGCGCGCAGCGCGGCGACCTCGGGGACGTCGAGCGGGGCGCTCTCGCGCCACACGAGGTCGAGCCTGACCTCGCCGGCGACCGCGCTCTTGAGCCCCGAGGGGGTGTCGCAGGCGATGACGCGGCCCTCTTCGAGGACGGCGACCCGGTCGAGCACGGTCTCCGCCTCGATGACGTTGTGGGTGACGAGCAGGACCGTCGTACCGCGTTCGGCGCGGCGCCGGTCGACGGCGGCCCACACGGCCCGTCGGGCCACCGGGTCCATGCCGGTGGTGGGTTCGTCGAGGACGAGCAGCGGGCGTTCACCGACGAGCGCGGCGGCGAAGCAGGCGAGCCGCCGCTGGCCACCGGAGAGCTTCTTCAGCGGGCGCCCGGCGATCGGGGTGAGGCCGAGCTCGTCGAGGACGTCGTCCCGCTCGGCGCGGGCGGCCTTGATGTCGAGGCCGCGCAGCCGACCGGTGGTCTCGGCGGCGAGGGAGACGGTGAGTTCGTCGAGCGCGGTGGACTCCTGGCCGAGGTAGGCGAGGATCCGCGCGGCCCGTTCTGGGTGCCGCACGATGTCGTGCCCGAGGATCCGCACGCTCCCGGAGTCGGGCCGCATGAGTCCGGTGAGCTGTCGTACGAGGGTGGACTTGCCGGCGCCGTTGGGGCCGAGGAGTCCGAAGATCTCGCCGCGGCGGACGGTGAGCGTGACGTCGTCGGTGGCGCGCACGGCGGGCGTCGCGGGTGTCCCGCGGCGGCCGCGCGCGGCGGGATACGTCTTGACGAGGTCACGCGCCACGCACACGGCTTCGTCTCCGTGTGCCCCAGCGTTCGGGTGCCCGGTGCGCGTATTCACGAGGGACGAGACTACGGGACCGCCCCGGCCCCGGTCTCCACCGGGCACCGGGGCCACGTGAACCTCGGCAAGTCGTACGTGCCGCGCGGCTAATCGGCCGCGGAGGCGGGTGCGGAAGCCGGCGCGGAGGCGGGCGCGGAGGCCGGTGTGCCGGCCCGTACGTCGACCTCGCGCCAGAACCCGGCCCTGATCGCGTACCGGTCGTGCTCGTCGATCTGGTCGTCCTTGTGCGTGAGGAGCCCGAACCGGGCGGCGTAGCGCAGCAGTTCACCGTCGATACGGTGTGGAATGCGCGGATACATCCCGGAAAGGCCGCGCATGTCCACGGGCTCGGGCAGCCGGGCCATCCAGCGGCGGGCGAAGACCTGGCCCACCTCGAAGGGGTCGCCGCCGACCGTGGTGATGTCCTCCTCGCGGTCGGCCCAGCGCTGCTCGGCGGTGGTGAGCTGGGCGAGCGTCGGCAGCGCCGCGGCCTCGGAGGGCTCGGCCGGGTTGCCGGGCCGGTCGACCCAGCCCTTGTCGGACGACCAGCGCAGGGTGGCGTTGGTGTGGTCCTTGGCCGCCGGGGCGCCGGGCCCGCGCAGCGCGGCGAGGTCCTTGGGCGTGGGTACGCCGGGCTTGCCCTGCGGGTGCCGCTCCGCTGCGCTGTGGTCGGCGGGGGCGTCGGCGCCTTCGGCCGCGGCCGGTTGCTCCGTGGCGTGCTCGGCGGCCGCGGCGAGCGCGGACTCGGGCAGCGGCGCGGAGAGGATCGCCGCGATCTCCGGGCGCGGGGCGGGCTGCGGCGCGCAGACCCCGGTGAGTTCCTTGGCGCGTACGGCCTGGGTGATCCAGGCACGGTCGAGGACGCGGCGCTCGTCGGCCTCCGCGACCAGGTCCTCGGACTGGTTGTAGTCGCCGTCGGCGGCCTGCACGGCCCACAGGTGGACGGCGACGCCGTGCTCCTTGGCGGACATCAGTCCGGGCAGCAGATCGCCGTCGCCGGTGACCAGGACCACGTCGGAACAGGCCCGGTTGCGGGCGAGTTCGGTGAGCTCGGCGTGCATCGCGGCGTCCACGCCCTTCTGCGCCCAGCGCCCGTCGCTGCGGGTCAGGGCGCCGAGCCGGACCGTGACCCGCGGCATCACCCGGAGCCTGCGGTGCTCGGGCTGGGGTACGCGGTCGGGGGCGCCGTCGAACCAGTAGATCCGCAGCAGCGGGCGCTCGGTCTCGGCCTCGGCGCGATCTCGCAGGGCCTGGATGAGCGCGGCGTGGTCGACGGTGATCCGTGACCGTGAGGGTTCCTTGGCGAGCAGACTCGCGGCGGCACCGAGAAGATATCCGGCGTCCACCAGGACGACGCAGCGGTCCACGCTTTCCACCCTCTTTCCCTGAGGCTCCCCGACATCGGGAATCGGGGGCGGGTTTGCTTCGGGTTGTCTTCGAGTCTGCCCGAACGCGCGGGGGTTGACGGCCCGAACTCGATCTTCGGCGTGGCGTTTCGGGAAGTTCGGCACAGAGCCCACCGGAACACTTCCGGACAGGGCTAATTACACACGGTAATTCTCTGAAATGCGGCCCATGTCGGCGTATGTGAATCTGATTTCGGCCCTGGCCCCTAGATCCCCCTCAGGAGGCATCACCATGGCCAAGAACAAGAATCGCCAGCAGGGCAATCAGCAGCAGCGCGGTCAGCAGCAGACACCGCAGCGCGGCGGCGAGCAGCAGACCGAGCCGGCGATGCCGAGCGACTCTCCGAGCCCTGCGAACATTGCTGAGCGCAGCCGTAAGCAGAAGAAGTTCGGCCACAACTGACTCAGGTCGCACATCGCCTGGCACAGTACCGAAGGGTGCGCCCCGAAAAGGGCGCGCCCTTCGCGCGTTCTGCTTCGGCTCACGGGAATTGTGGCCCGCGGCGCCTTGCCGTTGCAGTGCCTATCCGGGAAGTGCCTATCCGGCCAGGCACTGCGGGCCGAGCAGTACCTTGAGGTCGCCGAACAGCGCCGGGTCGGGTTGCACGCGGTGCCGGTCGAGCCGGAGCACGGTGGTCTTGCGGGCGCCGACGAGCTTGATCCGCACCTCGGAGTTGCCCTTGTGGTGCCCGAGCACCTCGCCGAGGCGGCTGACCATCGGCGGGGTGACCTTGACCGTCGGAATGGTGATCAGGACGGGGGCGTTGGTGCCCGCGTGGGACAGGTCGGGGACCTGCATCTCCATGGAGACCAGACGCGGCACGTCCTCACGCTTGTCGAGCCGCCCCTTGACGAACACCACGGCGTCCTCGACGAGTTGGGTCGACACCAGTTGGTACGTCGCCGGGAAGAACATGCACTCGATGGAGCCCGCGAGGTCCTCGACGGTGGCGATCGCCCAGGCGTTGCCCTGCTTGGTCATCTTGCGCTGGAGGCCCGAGATGATGCCGCCGATGGTGACGATCGAACCGTCCGAGTAGTCACCGCCGGTGAGCTGTCCGATGCCCGCGTCGGCCTTGTCGGACAGCACGTGCTCCAGGCCGAACAGCGGGTGGTCCGAGACGTACAGACCGAGCATCTCCCGCTCCTGGGCGAGGAGATACGTCTTCTCCCACTCCTCCTCGGAGAACTCCACGTCGAGCCCGAAGCCCGGTTCGTCGCCCGCGGACTCGTCGCCCATGCCGCCGAAGAGGTCGAACTGCCCCTCCGCCTCCTTCCGCTTGACCGCCACGACGTTGTCGATCATCGGTTCGTACTGCGCGGTGAGGCCCTTGCGGGTGTGGTGCATGGTGTCGAACGCGCCCGCCTTGATGAGCGATTCGGTGGTGCGCTTGTTGCAGGCGGCCGCCTCGACCTTGTCGAGGTAGTCGGGGAAGGAGCTGAACTTCCCCTTCGCCTTGCGCGAGCGGATGATCGACTCGACGACGTTGGTGCCGACGTTACGGACCGCCTCCAGGCCGAAGAGGATCACGTCGTCGCCCTGCGCGGCGAAGTTGTGCACCGACTCGTTGACGTTCGGCGGGAGCACCTTGATGCCCATGCGGCGGCACTCGTTGAGGTAGACGGCCGACTTGTCCTTGTCGTCCTTCACCGAGGTGAGCAGCGCCGCCATGTACTCGGCCGGGTAGTTCGCCTTCAGGTAGGCGGTCCAGTAGGTGACCAGGCCGTACGCGGAGGAGTGCGCCTTGTTGAAGGCGTATCCGGCGAACGGCACCAGGACGTCCCACAGGGCCTGGATCGCGGCGTCGGAGAAGCCCTTCTCCTTGGCGCCGGCCTGGAACAGGACGAAGTTCTTCTCCAGCTCCTCGGGCTTCTTCTTGCCCATCACGCGGCGCAGGATGTCGGCTTCGCCGAGTGAGTAACCGGCGATGATCTGCGCGGCCTTCTGCACCTGCTCCTGGTACACGATCAGGCCGTAGGTGAGGCCCAGCGTCTCCTTCAGGGGCTCCTCGAGCTCCGGGTGGATCGGCGTGATCTCCTGGCGGCCGTTCTTGCGCTCGGCGTAGTTCGTGTGCGAGTTCATGCCCATCGGGCCCGGCCGGTACAGGGCCGAGACGGCGGAAATGTCCTCGAAGTTGTCGGGCTGCATCTGGCGGAGCAGTGAGCGCATCGGGCCGCCGTCGAACTGGAAGACGCCGAGGGTGTCACCGCGGCAGAGCAGTTCGAAGGTCTTCGGGTCGTCGAGCGGGAGCGAGAGCATCTCCAGGTCGATGCCCTTGTTGGCCCGGACCATCTTGACGGCGTCGTCCATGATGGTCAGGTTCCGAAGGCCCAGGAAGTCCATCTTGAGCAGGCCGAGCGACTCGCACTGGGGGTAGTCCCACTGCGTGATCGTCACGCCGTCGGAGTGCCGCGTCCAGAGCGGGGCGTGGTCGACGATCGGCTCGCTGGACATGATCACGCCGGCCGCGTGCACGCCCATCTGCCGGACCAGGCCCTCGACGCCCTTGGCGGTGTCGATGACCTTCTTGACGTCCGGTTCGTTCTCGTACATCCCCCGGATCTCGCCCGCCTCGCCGTAGCGCGGGTGCTTGGGGTCGGTGATGCCGGAGAGGTCGATGCCCTTGCCGAGGACGTCGGCGGGCATGGCCTTGGTGAGGCGGTCGCCCATCGCGTACGGATATCCGAGCACGCGCGCGGAGTCCTTGATGGCGTTCTTCGCCTTGATCTTGCCGTAGGTGCCGATCATGGCGACCTTGTCGGCGCCGTACTTCTCCGTCACGTACCTGATCACTTCGACGCGCCTGCGCTCGTCGAAGTCGATGTCGACATCGGGCATGGAGACGCGCTCGGGGTTGAGGAACCGCTCGAAGATCAGGCCGTGCGTGATCGGGTCGAGGTCGGTGATGCCCATGGCGTACGCCACGATCGAACCGGCCGCGGAGCCTCGGCCTGGACCGACCGCGATGCCGTTGTTCTTGGCCCACATGATGAAGTCGGCGACCACCAGGAAGTATCCCGGGAACCCCATCTGGATGATGATGTCCATCTCGTACTGGGCCTGCTGCTGCCGGTCGTCGGGGACGCCGCCCGGGTAGCGGCGCTCCATGCCGCGGCGGACCTCCTCCTGGAACCAGGTGACCTCGGTGAAGCCGTCCGGGATGTCGAACTTCGGCATCAGGTCGCGCTTCTCGAACATGCCGCTGGTGTCGATCTGCTCGGCCACCAGGAGCGTGTTGCGGCAGCCCTCCTGCCAGGCGTCCGACGAGTCGATGGCGTACATCTCGTCGGTCGTCTTCAGGTAGTAGCCGGTGCCGTCGAAGCGGAAGCGGTCCGGGTCGGAGAGGTTCTTGCCGGTCTGGATGCACAACAGCGCGTCGTGCGCGGTCGACTCGTGTGCGTACGTGTAGTGCGAGTCGTTGGTCACCAGGGGCGGGATGCCGAGCTTCTTGCCGACCTCCAGGAGCCCGTCACGCACCCGGCGCTCGATCTCGATGCCGTGGTCCATCAGCTCCAGGAAGTACCGGTCCTTGCCGAAGATGTCCTGGTACTCCGAGGCCGCCTTCAGGGCCTCGTCGAACTGGCCGAGGCGCAGCCTGGTCTGCAGCTCCCCCGAGGGGCAGCCGGTGGAGGCGATCAGGCCGTCCGACCACTGCGCGATGGTCTCCTTGTCCATGCGCGGCCACTTCTGCAGCCAGCCCTCCGCGTACGCGTCCGAGGACAGCTTGAAGAGGTTGTGCAGGCCCGTGCTGTTCGCCGCCCAGATCGTCTTGTGGGTGTAACCACCCGAACCCGAGACGTCGTCCCGCTTCTGGTGCGGCTGGCCCCACTGGATCTTCCGCTTGTACTGCCGGGACTGGGGGGCGACGTACGCCTCGATGCCGATGATCGGCGTCACACCGGCCTTCTTCGCGGAGTGGAAGAAGTCGTACGCCCCGTGGAGGTTGCCGTGGTCCGTCATCGCGACATGGGTCATGCCCATCTCGTTGCAGGCGTCGAACATGTCCTTCAGCCGGGCCGCACCGTCGAGCAGCGAGTACTGGGTGTGGACATGCAGGTGCGTGAAAGGCGGCCTGGACGAGGCGGTCACGGTGGAAGACCTCCGGAAGAACTCACGGCGACAGGGTGGGGGGACAGCGCTGAAGTCTACGTCCGGGGACTGACAGCTCGCGGGCACTCGGAGGTAGCTTCGTGCGTTGAAGAGGACGGAACACCTGTCCCAAATGTCATGCACCAGGAGGCACCCAGCGATGTCGGTCCCCGAGCTCAGCGCTGAGCAGCGCGGCGAGCAGATCCTCGCCGTATTCGACACCGCGTTCGGCGAGCTCCTCGCCGCCGACCCGGCGGCGTTCCGCGTGAAGTTCCGCAAGATGGCGGCCAGTGCCTTCGCCTTCTACCGCGGTACGGCGTGCCTCTTCTACCACGACCTGGAGCGCGAGCAGCACGGCGGCCCGTACCTCGACGACCGCACCGGCCGGGTGTGGATCCACGGCGACCTGCACGCCGAGAACTTCGGTACGTACATGGACGCGCAGGGCCGCCTGATCTTCAACGTCAACGACTTCGACGAGGCGTACGTCGGCCCCTTCACCTGGGACCTGAAGCGGTTCGCGGCCTCCGTCGCCCTGATCGGGTACTCCAAGGCGCTCAGCGACGAGCAGATCACCGACCTGGTCCACACGTACGCGGAGGCGTACCGCGAGCGGGTGCACGCGCTGGCCACCGGCGCGAAGAACGACGAGGTGCCGCCCTTCACCCTGGACACGGCCGAGGGCCCGCTCCTGGACGCGCTGCGCTCGGCGCGCTCGCTGACCCGGTTCGGGCTGCTCGAGTCGATGACGGAGATCCGCGAGTTCGAGCGCCGGTTCACCGAGGGCGGCGGCTCCATCGAGCTGGACGCCGCGACCCGGTACAAGGTCCTGGCGGCCTTCGACGGGTACCTGGAGACCCTCCCGGAGTCCTCGCTGACCCGCCCCGACTCGTACCGCGTGAAGGACGTCGTGGGGCGGCGCGGCATCGGGATCGGCTCGGCGGGGCTGCCGTCGTACAACATCCTCCTGGAGGGCAATTCCGACGCCCTCGAGAACGATGTCGTGATCTACATGAAGCAGGCGCAGACCCCGGCGGTCTCCCGGCACATCACGGACCCGGTGGTGAGCGGGTACTTCCAGCACGAGGGCCACCGCACGGTGATCTCGCAGCGGGCCCTGCAGGCGCACGCCGACCCGTGGCTGGGCTGGACGGAGCTGGACGGCTCGGGCCAGCTGGTCGCCGAGGTGTCGCCGTACGCGGTGGACCTCGACTGGTCGGACATCGACGACCCGGAGGAGATCGCCGCCGTCGTCGCCGACCTGGGCCGGGCGACGGCCACCATGCACGCGGCGGCGGACGACGAGAGCGGCCACTCGGAGCTGGTGCCGTTCTCCACGGAGCGGGCGATCGACGCGGCCATCGCGGCCGACGAGGAGGGGTTCGCCGGTCTGCTCGCGGAGTTCGCGCACGCGTACGGGGCGCGGGCGCGGCAGGACCACCAGATCTTCGTGGACCTCTTCCGCAACGGGCGGATCCCGGGCCTGTAAGGACCCTCTTGAGGGGCGGGCGCCCGCCCCGCGCGGGGTGCGGGCGTTCACAGGAAACCTTGAGGGGGGACTTACTTATCCGCATGGCAGACTTTCGGGCCATGGACATATCCGGGTCGCAGCTCAGAGCGGCGCGGGCAGCACTCTTCACGGCGGTCGTCGTGACGCTGTCCGCGGCCTCGCACGTGCTGCTGTCCCGGGTCCCGCTGCCGCTGTCCACGGTGGCCGCCGTGGGCGCGGTGGTGTTCGCGCTCGCCTATCTGCTCGCCGGGCGTGAGCGCGGCTTCTGGCGGATCTCCGCCCTCCTGATCCCGGCCGAACTGGCCGCGGACACCGTCTTCACCGCGGGCCAGCACGTCTGTTACGGCGAGGTGGGCGGCCCGGTCGCCGGGCCGCTGCGCTCCTTCGGCCTCGACGTGCTGTGCGCGGGCGACGGGGTCGGTGCCGCCCTGGCGCGGGCCGCGGGCGGGGCCAGGCGCCCGGCCGCCGAACTGCTCGCCGCCGCGGACCCGGCGGCCGCCTGGCTGCTGCTCGCCGCGCACATCGGCGTGGGCCTGCTGGCCGCCGCCTGGCTGCGGCGCGGCGAGCGCGCCCTCGCGCAGCTGCTGCGCGCCGCCGCGCAGCTCGCCTTCCGGCCGCTGCTCGTCGCGGTCGCCGCCGTCGGCGTACGGCTCGAACCGTCGCGTCGTACGCCGCCGCGCACGCACCGGACCCGCGCCACGCGCGCGTGGCGCTTCGCACACTCCGTGAACCGGCGTGGACCGCCGTGCCAGGCCCCCGCTTTCGCCTGAGCACGTCACCCCACCCCCACACCACGCCAGCCAGCAAACGGAGAACAGAACCATGAGCAAGCGCAACACCCAGCAGGCGAAGACCGCGGCCCGCGAGCGGCTGCGGGCCGAGCGGGAGCGCCAGGCCAAGAAGGACAAGGCGCGCCGGCAGGCGATAGTCGGCGTGAGCATCGTCGGCGTACTGGCGGTGGCCGCGGGCGCCGGATTCCTGGTCATGCAGGCCAACAAGCCCACCGCGTGGGAGGCCGCCAAGGAAGCCAAGCTGGTCGCGCCCGCCAACACCTCGGGCAAGAACGGCACGACGGTCGTCGTCGGCAAGGCCGGCGCGAAGAAGACCCTGGAGCTGTACGAGGACCCGCGCTGCCCGATCTGCGCGAGCTTCGAGCAGGGCGCGGGTGAGCAGGTCAAGAAGGATGTCGCGGACGGCAAGTACAAGGTGCAGTTCTTCGGCGCCTCGTTCATCGACAACGCCGCGAGCGGCGAGGGCTCCAAGAACGCCCTGAGCGCCCTCGGCGCCGCCCTGAACGTGAGCGATGACGCCTTCCTCGACTACAAGTCGGCGCTCTACTCGGCGAAGAACCACCCCGAGGAGAACGACGACAAGTTCAAGGACGACGCGGCCCTCATCAAGATCGCGGACGAGGTCCCGGAGCTCAAGGGCAACAAGAAGTTCCAGAAGGCTGTCGAGGACGGCACCTTCGACAAGTGGGCCCTGGAGATGTCGGCCGCGTTCGACAAGAGCGGCGTCTCGGGCACGCCGACGCTGAAGATGGACGGCAAGAAGCTGGAAGTGGACTTCAACGGTCAGAAGGGCACGCCGATGACCGCGGAGCAGCTCACGCAGGCGGTCGACAAGGCCCTCAAGGCCTGACTTCACGGCCTGACCGGCTGACGTCACGGCCTGACCGGCCGACCTCAAGGCCTGACCGGCCGGCCTCACGGGTGGCCCCGCCGACTGCCCGTCGGCGGCGGCCGTCGGTCGACGTAGAGCGAAAGAGCGGGCGAACATTCGTTGTTCGCTCGCTCTTTGTTCATACCGGTCAGTAATCTGACCGCTCGTGACCAAGAGACTCAGCCACGAGACCCCCACCTCGCCCGCAATTCCCAAGCGCCGTACGGTCGTCAAGGCCGCCGCGGCCACCGCGGTCGTCGTCCCGCTCGCGACCGCCCCCCTCGCCCACGCCGCCGCCCGCACCTCCGCCGAAGGACCCGCCTTCCTGCACGGTGTCGCGTCCGGCGACCCGCTGCCCGACGGTGTGCTCCTGTGGACCCGGGTCACGCCCACCGCGGAGGCCGTGCCCGGCTCCGGCAAGGGCCCCGACACCACGGTGCGTTGGGAGATATCCGAGGACCGGGACTTCTCCCGGGTGACCGCAAGCGGCAGCACCACCGCACGGGCCGCGAGCGACCACACCGTAAAGGCCGATGTAAGGGGCCTGCACCCGGCGACGGACTATTACTTCCGCTTCTCCGTGGGCAGTTCGGACTCCCCCGCCGTCTCCCCCGTCGGCCGCACCCGCACCACCCCGGCCCACGAGGCCGCGGCACCCGGCGTCCGCTTCGGCGTGGTCTCGTGCGCCAACTGGGAGGCCGGCTGGTTCTCCGCGTACCGCCATCTCGCCGCCCGCCCCGACCTGGACGCGGTGCTGCACCTCGGCGACTACATCTACGAGTACGAGTCCGGCGGCTACCCCGTCAGCGAGGACGTGCTCCGCGCGCACGCCCCGCTGCACGAGATCGTCTCCCTCGCCGACTACCGCACCCGGCACGGCAAGCACAAGACGGACGCCGACCTCCAGGCCCTGCACGCCCGGCACCCCGTCATCGCGATCTGGGACGACCACGAGTTCGCCAACGACACCTGGTCGGGCGGCGCCGAGAACCACACGCCCGGCACCGAGGGCGACTGGTCCGCGCGCCAAGCGGCCGCCAAGCAGGCCTACTTCGAGTGGATGCCGGTCCGCCCCGCCACCGAGGGCACCGTCTACCGCCGCATCCGGTACGGCAAGCTCGCCGATCTGCACCTGCTCGACCTGCGCTCGTTCCGCTCCCAGCAGACGACGGTCGGCAACGGCGACGTGGACGACCCGGAGCGCACCCTCACCGGGCGCGCCCAGCTCGACTGGCTCAAGCAGGGCCTGGCCGGCTCGCAGGCGCAGTGGAAGCTGGTCGGCACCTCGGTGATGATCTCGCCGGTGGCCTTCGGCTCCGTACCGGCCCATCTGCTCGGCCCGCTCGCGGAGTTGCTCGGCCTGCCCAAGGAGGGGCTCGCGGTCAACGTCGACCAGTGGGACGGCTACACCGACGACCGCAAGGAGCTCCTGGCCCACCTCACCGACCGGGGCATCAAGGACACCGTCTTCCTCACCGGCGACATCCACATGGCCTGGGCGAACGACGTGCCGGTGAAGGCCGCCACGTACCCGCTGTCGGAGAGCGCCGCCACGGAGTTCGTCGTCACCTCGGTGACCTCGGACAACCTCGACGACATCCTGAAGGTCGCCCCGCACACCGTGTCCCTGGTCGCGGCCGGCGCGGTCAAGGCCGCCAACCGCCATGTGAAGTGGCTCGACATGGACTCGCACGGCTACGGCGTCCTCGACGTCACCGCGGAGCGCTCGCAGATGGACTACTACGCGCTGTCCGACAAGTCCGACCCGGCGGCGACCTCCGAGTGGCTCCGCTCGTACCGCACTGCGTCCGGTACGCAGCGCGTGGAGCGGGCGGACCAGCCCGTACGCTGACCCGCATGAACGGGGACGGGGACGCGGGCGGCACGAGGATCATCGACGGGCGCTTCGAGTTGATCGAGCGGCTGGGCAGCGGCGGCATGGGCACCGTGTGGCGGGCGCGCGACACGGTGCTGCACCGCGAGGTGGCGCTCAAGGAGGTCCGCTCCCCCGACCCGGCCGCGTCCCCGGACGCGGACCGGGTGCTGCGCGAGCGGGTACTCCGCGAGGCCCGAGCCCTCGCCCGGCTCAGCCATCCGCATGTCGTCACGATCTACCACATCGTGGACGCGGCGGCGGACGGTCACCCGTGGCTCGTGATGGAGCTGCTGCCCGGCCACACGCTCCAGGACCGGCTGGCCCAGGGCCCGTTGGACCCGCGGGAGGCCGCGCGCCTCGGCCGTCAGGTGCTCTCCGCGCTGCGCGCCGCGCACGCCGCCGGTATCCAGCACCGCGACGTGAAGCCCGCCAACGTGATGCTCAGGGACGACGGCAGCGCGGTCCTCACGGACTTCGGCATCGCCGCGCTCCAGGGCACGACCTCGCTGACCGCGACCGGGGACCTGATCGGTTCCCCCGAGTACATCGCCCCGGAGCGCATCCGCGGCGCCGACGACAACCCGTCCTCCGACCTGTGGTCCCTGGGCCTGGTCCTGTACGTGGCGGTGGAGGGCGTGAGTCCGCTGCGCCGGGCCACCACGCTCGCCACCCTCGCCGCGGTCCTCGACGAGCCCGTGCCGCCACCGGTCCGCTCGGGCCCGCTCGCGCCGGTCCTGTCCGCCCTGCTCGTACGGGACCCGGCCGCGCGGCCCTCCGCCGGACAACTGGACGCGATGCTGACGCGGGCCGAGTCGGGCGAACCACCACAGTGGGCCAACGAGCAGCCGACGCCCGGCCCGTACGCACCCGCACCCGCACCCGCACCGACAGCCGTCCAGGCCTCGGCACCCGACCCCGACTCCGCC
>NZ_JAAAHS010000145.1 GCF_009908195.1 Streptomyces boluensis
GTCCGGGTCTGGACGCCGCCCCGGCTCCCCGTATCGGCGGGGCCCGTACCGTCCCCGTGCGGGCCGTCGGCGCCTCCATCGTCCACCGCATCGGCGTCCGTCTCGCGCCGTCCGAACAGGCGGCGGCCGCCCATCGTCAGGTACACGAGCAGCGCGATGGCCGTGTTGAGGACGAAGGAAGTGGCGAAAAGCGCAAGGTGGTCGGCCGGGAGATCCTTGGACTCCAGGAAGCCGTTCACGAAGACGCCGTACACGCTCAGCGGCGAGAACGCTCCGGCCATGCCGCCGTGGACGACCATCATGCCCATCATCAACTGGTCGATCCGGTACCGGCGGGCGAACGGGATGGCGAGGGGCGCGACGCACGCGATGGCGAAGATCGCGCCGATCGACATCAGAAGCCCGGTCAGCGCGAAGAAGATCCAGGGCGCGGCCGCCACCTTGCCCCGGACCAGGTGGAGGCCCCATCTCACCAAGAGGTCGACGGTGCCGTTCCGTTGGGCGAAGCCGAAGAGGAACGTCAGCCCCATGAGGGCGATGAACAGGTCCACGGGGAACCCGGCGAAGAGATCCTCGGTGCTCATCCCCACCGCGAGCCCGCCCACGGCGAAGGCCGCGGCGAGCCCGAGGACGCCCAGGTTGACCGACCGCACGGTCCCCACGACGAATATCAGCACCAGGACGAGGATCGTCAGGACTTCAACGCTCATGCGACGGCTCTCAGTTCAGGCGGAGGCAACCGGCCGCACGCTCGGACCGGCAAGTTGGATCAATCGTGCGAGACACGTTCCAGCAGGTCAACAGGTATGACAGGGGCGGCTGGTACGGCAGGGTTACGCGTCGAGTCCGCCGCGCTTGACGAGCTGGGCGGCGATCACGTTGCGCTGGATCTCGTTGGTGCCCTCGCCGACGATCATCAACGGGGCGTCCCGGAAGTAGCGTTCGACGTCGAACTCGGTGGAGTAGCCGTAACCCCCGTGGATCCGGACGGCGTTGAGGGCGATCTCCATGGCGGTCTCGGAGGCGAAGAGTTTCGCCATCCCGGCCTCGGTGTCCACGCGCCGCCCGGCGTCGTACTCGCGGGCCGCGTGCAGGGTGAGCTGGCGCGCTGCGGTAAGTGAAGTGGCCATGTCGGCCAGGTAGTTGCCGATCGCCTGGTGCTGCCAGATGGGCTTGCCGAACGACTCGCGTTCCTGGGCGTAGGCGAGCGAGTCCTCGAAGGCCGCGCGGCCCACGCCGAGGGCGCGAGAGGCGACCTGGAGGCGGCCGGTCTCCAGGCCCTTCATCATCTGCGCGAAGCCCTTGCCCGGCACCCCGCCGAGCACGGCGTCCACGGGCACTCGGTGGTCCTCGAAGGACAACTCGCAGCTCTCCACGCCCTTGTAGCCGAGTTTCGGCAGGTCACGGGAGACGGTGAGGCCGGGCCCGTGTTCCACGAGGAGGATCGACATGCCGCGGTGCGCGGGCTCCGCGTCCGGGTCGGTCTTGCAGAGCAGGGCGATCAGCTGGGAGTGGCGGGAGTTGGTGATCCAGGTCTTGGACCCGTTGACCACGTACCCTCCGGCGTCGACTTCGCGGGCCACCGTACGCATGGCCTGCAGGTCGGACCCACCGCCGGGTTCCGTAAGCGCCATGGTGGCCCGGACCTCCCCGGTGGCCATACGCGGCAGCCAGCGGCGCTTCTGCTCCTCGGTGCCGAACAGGTCCAGGAGTTTGGCGACGACGGTGTGGCCGCCCATCGCTCCGGCGAGGCTCATCCAGCCGCGCGCGAGTTCCTCGGTGACCAGGACGTAGCAGGGCATGGAGACAGGGGTGCCGCCGTACTCCTCGGGCACGGCCAGGCCGAAGATGCCGAGCTCCTTCATCTTCTCGATGAGCGCCTCGGGGTACGTGTTCGTGTGCTCCAACTCCCGTACGACCGGCCGCACTTCCTTGTCGACGAAATCGTGCACGGTCTCGACGACGAAGCGTTCGTCGGCGGGCAGGGTGTCCAGGGTGCTCATGGGGGCGGTCTCCTCGTCGGGGGTGGCGGGTCCACCTCGCGTCAGCACACATGATGAGGGGCGTCGCGGGGGCCCGTACCGCGTCCGACTCCACCACAATTGCCTGACACATCCTCAACTCCCGTACATGGAAGGCACCCCGCATGGATTCCGCCCCCGCACCGCCCCTCAGTTCGTACGTGAAGTCATGGCACCCGGCGGCCACCACGGACGCGGACGCCTTGCCGCCGGGACCGGCCGCGGCCCTTTCGGCGGCCCTGGACCTGCCGGAACCCGCCGCCGGGCCCGGCGATCCGCTGCCCCCGCTGTGGCACTGGCTGTACTTCCTTCAGTGGCCCGCGCAGCGCGAACTCGGCCCCGACGGACACCTGCGCGACGCCCGGTTCCTGCCGCCGATCCCCGACCGGCAGCGGATGTTCGCGGGAGGGCGCTGCGAGGTCGTCGAGCCGCTGCGCATCGGCGAACCGGCGGAGCGTATCTGCAGCTTGAGCGCGGTGACGCCCAAGCGCGGCCGCAGCGGCGAACTCCTCTTCGCCACCGAGCGCCGGGAGTTCCGGCAGTCCGGCCGCACCTGCCTCGTCGAGGAACAGGACATCGTCTACCGCTCAGGACGCGGCGCGGCGGCCCGGCACCCGGCCACCCTCGGCACGTCCACCCCCGACACGTCCACACGCCCGCACTCCGACGCCCCCTGGCAGTTGCCCGCCAAGCCGGACGAACGCCTGCTCTTCCGGATCAGCGCCCTCACCGCCAACGCCCACCGCATCCACTACGACGCCCCGTACTGCCGCGACGTGGAGGGCTACCCGGGCCTTGTCGTGCACGGCCCGCTGCTCGCCCTGCTCATGCTGGAGCTGGTCCGGGTCAACTCGCCGCAGTGGACGGTGCGTTCACTCTCGTACCGGCTCCGCAGCCCGGCCTTCGTGGGCGAGCACCTGCTGGCCACCGGCGCCCGCACGGCCGACGGTGCCGAGCTGAGCGTCGCCACGCACCGGGAGGCCCGGCATGCCACGGCCGAGGTGAGGTTCGCGTGAGCACGCGGCTGAACCCACACACCGCTGCCGCCCCAGCGCACTTCATGAGGTGCGCCAGGACGGCCGGGGTGTGGCGGGTCAGCGAACGGTGGTGGTCCGCTGCTCCTTGAGAGCGGCACAGTTGGAACCGGTCACCTGGACATACGTGTTGCCGATGCTGCCGCCCCAGTCGACGCAGTGCGCCTTGCCGTAGGCGTAGACGGGACCCGCGTACGACGTGTAGCTGCCGTAGTCGTCAGTGCCCTCGCCGGTGTCGGGAATGTAGATCCAGGACGACATGTCCATCTTGGTACCGGGGTTGCTGCGGATGGTGACGACGCAGTTCTTGCCGTTGGTCGAGTTGTACGTCAGATAGACGGTGCCCCGCGTGCCGATGGGCGCCGAGTTGACGGTCTTGTAGCTGCTGCCGCAGACCTGCTGCGGGGTGGTGTTGGGCGCGGCGGAGGCGGGACCCGCCAGCGCGGTCGCCCCTCCCATGGCCAGGGCCGACAAGCCCGCGACGGTTAGGGCAGATCGGTTGAATCGCATATTTCCCCCATATGACGGTTGGTGCGGTCTGCTCGTGCTTGGTAGGACCCACAACACATCGCAATGGTTGTACCCGTCTGTACGACCATTTCGGCGCACCGGGCAACAGTCACGCCGTCGGGCCCGCCACGGAGCGGTGCCATGCTCGTCCGAAGGGCCGATATTGTGACGGGATGGTGCAGAGAACCGGCGGTGAGCCGCAGATCGACGGACGCTCCACCCGCTGGGACGAGCACAAGGCGCAGCGTCAGGTCGAGTTGGTGGACGCGGCGGTCGCGCTCATCGAGGAGGAGGGCACGCGTTTCCGGGTGCAGCGGCTCGCGGAGCGTGTGGGTGTGCCGAGGTCGGTGCTGTACCGGCACTTCAAGGACCGCGCCACGCTGGACGAGCTGATCCGGCGGCGGGTGGTGGAGTCGTTCATGCGGCGCATGGAGCCCACGCTCTCCTTCGACGGGACGGTCGAGGAAGCCGTACGCCGGGTGGTGAGCGCGCATCTGGACTGGGTGTCCCAACACCCGCGCCTGTACGCGTACATGGGCGTCGGGGAACACGCGATGGGGGACGGCTCACTGGTGGCGGACACCAAGACGGCCATCGCACTGATGCTGAGCGAGCGGTTCAGTGACGTGCTGAAGGCGCTGGGCGTGCAGGAGGCGCCGCTCCGTTCGGTCGCGGTCGGCGTCGTGGGCTTTGTGGACACCGCTGTGAACCAGTGGGTGCGCGACCCCGCACGTGAGCTGTCCGAGGAGGAGCTGCGGACGATGCTGTGCCGCTCTGTGTGGGCGATCCTCGACGCGACGTTGCGGGGCCTGAGTGTGGAGCTGTCGCCGCAGCAGCGGGTGGCCGATCTGGAGGGGGCCTGAGCCCCCTCCTCGACGCCGGCCGCGTACCCGTACGTCAGGCCGCGTACCCGTACGTCAGCCGCGTACCGGTGCCGCCGGGGCGGTCTGCGCGGCGGCGCGGTGCAGGGACTCGGTGTCCGTGAGTTTCACGCGGGGGCGGCCCTGGGCCTCTCCCGCCGCCCGTTCCGTACGGTCGATCGCGCGCCAGGCGTCCAGGCCCAGGCCTCCGGCGGCCACGCTCGCGCCGGTCACCGGCTCGGTGAGGCGGCCGGCGGCGAAGTCGTCGAGGAGGGACTCGACGGTCTCGTGGGCGCAGGTCTTGTTCGTGCCGATGAAGCCGGTCGGCCCTCGCTTGATCCAGCCCGCGACGTAGACGCCGGGCTCGACCCGGCCGCTCTCGTGCGGGACGGTCGCACTGTCCTCGTCGAAGGGCAGGCCGGGCACGGGGCGGGCGCGGTAGCCGACGGAGCGCAGGACGAGGCCCGTCCGCAGGGTCTGGGTGTCGCCGGCGGGCCGGGCGCGGACGGTGCCGTCGTCGTCGGTGTGCAGCTCGGTGGGGGTGATCTCCAGGGCGCGTACGGAGTCCTCGCCCGTGAGCCGTACCGGGGCGGTCAGGAAGCGCAGGACGATGCGGCGGCGGCCCCCGACCGGTGTGCGGGCGGCCAGTTCCGACAGGAGGCGGGCCTTCTCGGTGGCGTCGGGCGCCAGGTCGTCGGGCCGGCCTTCCACGGTCACGTCCACGTCCTTCAGGGCGGAGAGCGCGAGGAGTTCAGGCACGGTGAACGCCGCCTGGGCGGGTCCTCGGCGGCCCAGGAGGACGACCTCGCGGACCTTGCTCGCGCGGAGTGCGGCGAGCGCGAGGTCGGAGATGTCGGTACGGGCCAGAGCGTCGGGGTCGGCGGTGAGAATGCGGGCGACATCGAGGGCGACGTTGCCGTTGCCGACGACGACGGCGCGTTCGGTGTCGAGGGCGGGGGCGTCGTGCGCGTGGTCGGGGTGGCCGTTGTACCAGGCGACGAAGTCGGTGGCGGAGACGCTGCCGGGCAGGCCCTCGCCTTCGATGCCGAGGCGTTTGTCGGTCGCGGCACCGACGGCGTAGATCACCGCGTGGTATTCGCGCAGCAGGTCGGCGTGGGTGAGGTCAGCGCCGATCTCGACGCCGAGCCGGTAGGTGAAGCCGGGCTGTGACTCGATGGCCCGGAAAAGCTCGGTGACCTGCTTGGTGTCCTGGTGGTCCGGTGCGACGCCGGCTCGCGCGAGACCGTACGGGGTCGGGAGCCGGTCGAAGACGGTGACACGTACGCCCGGGTGGCGCAGCAACTCGTCGGCGGCGAACAGCCCGGCGGGCCCTGCGCCGACGACCGCGACGCTCAACTCGCCTGCGGGGACGGCTCGTTGCTTGGGTACGACGTACATGGGCGTACGGTCGGCGTGCGGATTCTCCTTGTAGTACGAGGCGTTCAGCTCCAGGAAGGGCAACTCCCCCTCGCCGAGGGCCGTATGGGGCTTGAGGGCGTCCACCGGGCAGGCCGTCGTGCAGGCGCCGCAGTCCACGCAGGTGCGCGGGTCGACGTACAGCATCTCGGCGGTGGCGAAGCCGGGCTCGCCGGGTGCGGGGTGGATGCAGTTGACGGGGCAGGCCAGCACGCAGGAGGCGTCGGCGCAGCAGGATCGGGTGACGACGTACGGCACGGCGAGCTGGTCTCCGTTCGGGCGTTCAGCGACAGGCTGTGCGGGAGTTGGGGCGTTCAGTCGGCGGTGTGCGGGACGGGCTCGCCGCGGAAGCGCGCGGGGCGGCCGTCGATGCGCAGGGCCCTCCACACCGGGCGGGACACCTTGTTCATCAGGCCGATGTCCTGGGCGAGCATCCGTACGTCGGAGAAAAGGCTGTGCAGCATCTTCTGGCCGGCGTCGGACTTCCAGAAGACGTCCTTGACCACCCAGGCCGGGATGCCGACCTCGGCGGCGGACTTCCGGTCGGGGATCATGATGACGTCGCACAGGATCCGCATGATCAGCGGGAAGAGGACGGACAGGGCGCCGCGGCGGGCCTTGCCGTAGCGCGGGACGCGCAGGCGCAGGAACTCGTGGGCGAAGGAGATGTGCCGGGCTTCCTCGGCAATGTGGATCTGCATGATCCGCTGCGGCAGTGGGTGCACCGGTTCGCCGCTGCGCAGGGCGGCCTTCTGCAGGTGGTCGATGGGCTCCTCACCGGCGAGGATGCCTGTGAAGAACGCCTCGGGGTAGAGGGAGCCGAACACCGGCAGTACCCGGCTGAGCTGGCGGAACCAGCGCTTTCCGCCGGCGGTGTCCACGCCGGTGCGGTTGACCAGCTCCTGGAACATCTGGGTGTGGTGGGTCTCTTCGGTGATCTCGTGGGTGAGATACCTGAACTCCTCGTTCTGGTTGCCCAGTTGGAAGACGTAGTCGAGAGCTCCGCGCATGAGGAGGTTCTCGAACTGCATGCCCACCTTGGCGATCATCGCCCAGCGCCAGATCCCGATGCGGATCTGCGTCTCGAGCGGCTGCTCCTGGTACCAGGGGTGGGCGCCGAGGGCGTCCGCGGAGGTGAGGACCCAGCGCGGGTCGCTGGTGTCGACGGCGAACTCGGGGTCGTCCCACTTGATGTCGATGAAGGCGTTGAAGTTGACGTTCACGGAGCCCTGGGACAGGGTCCGCAGCCGCTCGTCGTAGACCTTCCTGGTCAGGTTCGCGGTCATCTTCGTCCTCGGTGTCTGCTCGGCGGGTCCCCGGAGAGGGGCGGACGGTGCGCGGTACGGGGCAGTGCGGTGGGGCTATGGGGATAGAGGTACGTACTGGTCAGGCGGCCAGGCGATCAGGCGGCGCGGGTGGATTCCCCGGCATCCGCCGTGGCGTCCGTACCGGCCTGGTCCGTGGTGTCCGTACCGGCCTGGTCCGCCGGGTCCGCCTTGTCGAAGCGCAGCGGGCTGTCGTCGATGGAGGCGTGCCGGAGCATGGCGCGGTCGCGGTAGTAGTTGTTCCACAGCCGCCACGGGTCGCGGGTGCCCTGGCGCGGCATGACCTTGTCGGCGCGGGCGATGTAGCCGGAGGTCAGCGCCTCGCCCATGACGGAGAACTCCGAGCGGTCACCGTCGGAGGCCACCGGGGTGGCGATGTCGTGCCCGTGGCGCCGCATGTACGCGAGGAGGCGGGCGGTGTACTCGGCCGCCAGGTCCGCCTTCAGGGTCCAGGAGGCGTTGGTGTAGCCGATCACGAGGGACATGTTGGGTACACCCTCGAGCAGGACGGCCTTGTAGAGGACGCGGTTCGTGACGTCCACCGGGCGGCCGTCGACGGTGAGTTCCATGCCGCCCATGAGGCGGACGCTCAGGCCCGTCGCGGTGACGACGATGTCCGCCTTCAGTTCCTCGCCGGACTTCAGGCGGATGCCGTCGGCGGTGAAGGTGTCGATGTGGTCGGTGGCGATGGACGCCTTGCCGCGCTTGAGCACCTTGAACAGGTCGCCGCCGGGGACGACGCACAGGCGCTGGTCCCAGGGCTTGTAGTTCGGGCTGAAGTGCCGCATGTCGACGCCCTTGCCGGCCTGGGCCCTGACCAGGCCGAGGAGCACCTTGCGGGCGATGCGGGGGTACTTGCGGCAGAAGGCGTAACTCCCGCGCTGCAGCGCGATGTTGCGGGCGCGGGCGATCTTGTACGTGAGGGCGGCGGGGGCGCGCAGCTTCTGCAGGACGGAGGTGACCGGGTCGACCTCCGGCAGCGCGAGGACGTACGTGGGCGAGCGCTGCAGCATGGTGACGTGCTCGGCCTCGTCGGCCATCGCGGGCAGCAGGGTGATGGCGGTGGCACCGGAGCCGATGACGACCACGCGCTTGCCGGTGTGGTCGAGCTCCTCCGGCCAGTGCTGGGGGTGGACCAGGGTGCCCTGATAGTCCGCCTCGCCGGGGAACTGGGGGCGGTAGGGCTCGTCGTAGTCGTAGTAGCCGGTCGCGCCGATGAGGTAGCCCGCGCTGTACGACTCGCGCTCGCCGGACCCCTCGTCCTCGACCTCGACGGTCCAACGCCCGGTGGCGTGCGAGAAGTCGGCGCTGATCGCGCGGCGGCCGAAGCGGGTGCGCTCGAGGACGCCGTCGTCCGCCGCGGCGTCCTCGACGTACTGCCGGATCGCCGCACCGCCGGCGAGGATGCGGGCATCGCGCCACGGGCGGAAGCCGAATCCGAAGGTGGACATGTCGGAGTCCGAACGGATACCGGGGTACCGGAAGAGGTCCCAGGTGCCACCGACACGGGCGCGGCGCTCGAGCACGACGACCGAGGCGCCGGGGTTGTCGCGCAGGGCGTGGCGCGCGGCGCTGATACCGGATATTCCGGCGCCGATCACCAGGACGTCGACGTGCTGCTGCTCCATCGCGAAGGTCCTTCTCGCTCGTGGGCCCCTGAGAGGGGCAGGGCCGAATGGGCCGCCGTTCGGGCCACGGTTCGGGCCGCTGACGGTTGCTCAGACACGTGGATCCACATCTGCGTGTTCCCCGCAATTTACCTGCGACACACTGTTTCAGATACCGCCAGTAACGTGACGCGGGTCACTTTTAAGCGGGGGGAAATCGGGATGAATGGCCGTATGCAGCCCAGGCGTTGACAGGATTGACGGGGCGTCGTGGCCTCTTCCGGCATCCGACGCTGGGCCCAGCGCGTGCCGTTCGCCGTTTCAGACCTGTGAGGCGCGCAGTACCGCCAACAACGCCGTGGCGGCCGGGGTGGGGTTGAACTCGCTCCAGGCCAGGTGCTCGCTCCGGGTCGGCCCGCCCGTCACGGCGATGGCGGCCAGGCGGGCGCCCGGTCGCAGGATCGCGGGTGGCAGCAGGGCGACCGCGAGGTTCTGCTCGACCAGGTCGAGGATCAGGTCGACGGACATCGCCTCGAAGGTCACGTCGCGTGGGATGCCGGCCGCCTCGAAGGCGAGGTCGCTCTGTGCGCGCCCCGGAGAGCCCGCCGTGAAGTCGACGAACGTCTCCTCGGCCAGATCGGCCAGGCGCAGGCGGCGGCGTCCGGCCAGGCGGTGCTCGGTGGAGACGACCGCGACATGCCGCTCCCTGGCCAGCTCGACCGACTGGACGCCGCTCGGCGTGACGGTCTCCGGCAGCCCGAGGACCGCGATGTCCACCGCGCCCGCCGCCACGCCGGAGATGAGTTCGTCGCTGGCCGCGCTGCGCAGGCTGACGCGTACCGCGGGGTGGGCCTGGTGGAAGGTCCGCAGCGCGCGCGGGATGTCGAGGGCGGTGACGCTGGGGATGATGCCGAGGGTGACGGGGCCGCGCAGCTCCCCGATGGTCGCCGTCGCATCGGCGGCGGCACGCTCGGCCGCCTCCAGACTGGCGCGGGCCGACGGCAGGAACGCCTCACCCGCCGCGGTGAGTTCGACCCTTCTGCTGGTACGTGCGAAGAGGCGCACGCCGAGTTCGTCCTCGAGTGTCTTGATCTGGTGGCTCAGCGCGGACTGGACCACGTAGCACTGCTCGGCGGCGCGCGTGAAGTTGCGGGTCTCGGCGACGGCCAGGACGTATCGAAGTTGCCGGAGTTCCATCCATTCATCGTGCCTGACGCCGGAGTTCCAACCATTCATCGTGTGTGACGATCGAACCCATGAAAACCATGTGTTGGACTCATAGGTGAGTGGAGTCCGACAGTGGTGGCGTGACCACAACGACCGCAGCAACTCCCCCGGCCCCGCCCCTATCGACGCCGACGCCCACGCCCACGCCTACGCCCACGCCCACGCGATCGGCCGGCCGGGCCGGACTCACTCTTGCCACGGCGCTCGCGCCCGCGGTGTGGGGTACGACGTACGTCGTCACCACCGAACTGCTGCCGCCCGACGCCCCGTTGTTCGCCGCACTCATGCGCGCGCTCCCGGCCGGTCTGCTCGGCCTGCTCATCGCTCGCACGCTCCCGCGCGGGGCGTGGTGGTGGAAGGCCGCGGTCCTCGGCGCCCTGAACGTCGGCGCGTTCTTTCCGCTGCTGTTCATCGCCGCCGAACGGCTCCCCGGTGGGGTGGCCGCGACGCTCGGGGCGAGTCAGCCGATCCTGGTGGCTCTGCTCGCCGTGCCCCTCCTGTCCGAACGGCTGTCGCCCTGGCGGCTGGCCTGGGGCGTCGTCGGAGTCCTGGGGGTGGGGCTCGTCGTGCTCGGCCCCGGCGCGGCCTTCGACCCGCTCGGGGTGCTCGCCGGTCTCGCCGGGGCAGCCGCGATGGGCACCGGGATCGTACTCGCCAAACGCTGGGGCCGCCCCGAAGGGGTCAGCGCGATCGGGTTCGCCGGGTGGCAACTCGCCGCGGGCGGACTGCTGTTGCTCGCCCCGACCCTGCTCGTCGAGGGCATACCCGGCGGGATCGACGGCCGGGCCGTGGCGGGGTACGTGTGGCTGGGCACCGCGGGCGGGCTGATCGCCTACACCCTCTGGTTCAGGGGCCTGCGCACCCTCCCGGTCACGTCGACGGCCCTCCTCGGGCTGCTCTCGCCGCTGGTCGCCACCGCTCTCGGCGTACTGCTCGCCGGCGAGAGCCTCGATCCCCTTCAGCTGCTCGGCTTCGCCCTCGCCCTCGCGGCGCTGGCCGGCGGACAGATCACCCCGGCACCTCGTACGCCTCGTACGCCTCGTACGCCTCGTACGCCTCGCTCTCCGAAAGGGTCTCTCTCGTGAACATCGCAGTGATCGGTGCCACCGGAATGGTCGGCTCACGTCTCGTCGCCGAAGCGGTCACGCGCGGGCATCAGGTGGTCGCCGCGTCACGGCGCCCGCAGCAGACGCCCGCACCAGGCATCATCCCCACGGCCGTGGACCTCGCGGACGAACAGCACGGTGCTGCCGCTCTGGACGCGGCACTCGCCAAGTCCGACGCCGTACTCCTCACGGTGCGGCCGGCTGCTGGCCAGGAGGACTCGATCGCACCGTCGACGTCGGCCGTCCTGGACGCGGCTGCCAAGGCGGGCATCCGGGTGCTCGTCGTGGGCGGAGCGGGGCCCCTGAAGTCGCCCCGCCGGCCTGGGCTGTTGGTGATCGACGACCCTGACCATGTGCCGGCCCAGTGGCGCGCGATCGCGGGAGCCAGTACGGCCCAGTTGCGGACCTGCAAGGAGCACCCGTACGGGAACTGGACGTACCTCAGCCCGCCGTCCCTCCTCGAACCCGGCACACGCACCGGCACCTACCGCCGTGGGACGACCACCCTGCTCACCGCCCCCGACGGCACGTCCCGCATCAGCGTCGAGGACCTCGCCGTGGCCGCGCTCGACGAGCTCGAACACCCGGAAGGGGAGCGGCACTTCACGGTGGCGGCAGCGGTCGCCGACGGGGGATCGCGGACCACGAGCGCCTAGGGACCGACCGCACGTGACCGTGACTCCCTGCTCTGCCCGAGGGTCAGAAACCGTTGAAGAAGCCGTGTACGCGGTTGATCCGACCGTCCTCGAACCACGCGACGTCGAATCCGCTCACCACCGGCGCGCCACCCGTCGGGCCGACCTGCCAGGAGAAGTGGACGGAGTCGTGGTGGGTCAGCACCTGGTCGAAGGTGAACAGCATCCCGGTGAAGTTCTTCCGCGCACCGGCGATGTACTCACCGATGGCCTCGGCTCCCTCGGCCACGACGGTCGGGTCGGTGTAGGTCGCGTCAGGGGTGAACAGCTCGTCGACCGAAGCCTGCCGAACCTCGTCGTCGGACTCGTTCCAGATCGAGATGTACGCCTCGACCAGCTTCGTAACGGCATCCTTGTCCATGGCGAACGACCGTATCACCGGGGGTACGACCAACTCCCCATGCTCCAGGGGGACTTCGCCACCACCGGACGCCTCAAGCCGCCCGGCCTGCGGCAAGCTCGGGAACGTACGTGACTGCATGGCCGCCGTAGGCCAGGCCGACGAAGCGGTCGAGCAGGATGACTGGTTCCGCCCATGCTGAACGCTGGTCGAAAACGAACGCGGACGCCGGGGCAGGCCTCTCGACCGCTGTTTCCGGCTGGGCGGCGATGACCCGCCAGGCGGCCCGGTCGATGTGGATGCCGGCGCGGTGGCCCACTTCATGCTGAACTCTCCTGGTCGTCCTGCGAGTTCGACGGGTCGGACGGGTTCGACGGGTTGGACGGGTGCAGCGCGTTCACGGCCGCTTCGGCGGCGCGGCGTTCCGGCGGCGGGAAGTAGTCGCGGCGGTTGATGCGGCGCAGTTCGGCGCGGAGTCCGCGCAGGACGCGGCGGCCCTCCGCCTCGCCCAGCCCCTGTGCCTGCTGCGCCCGCGCGTGCAGCTTCCGGTACTCGGCGGCACGGGCCTCGGTCAGGGTGCGGGCCAGTTCACGTTCCTGTTCCGCGAGCGCCGGATGGGCGAACCAGAGGGTGGCGGTGCCGCCCGAGTCGGTGATCTCCTCGGCGATCCGCTCCAGTTGCTCGCGGGTGCGGGCGTCGGCGGGCAGGGCGACCAGGCCGTCGCCGAGCTGTGCGACCCCGAGCCGTTTGAGCTTGCGCCAGACGGCGATGCGCGGCGTGGAGGGTTCGCGGGGCATCCGGTACGAGAGCAGGGCCCACTGGCCGGCGTCGCCCGCGCCGGAAGGAGGGTCAGCAGTGGTCAATGCGGCACGCTCCCGGGGAAGTTGGCGCGACGGTCTGCCTGCATCGCGGTGAGCGCCCCCTGTCGGAGCCCGCGTGCCGCAACACAGTGTTCACCTTCAGCCGCAACACAGTGTTCACCTCCATAGGCGCCTCTCCACCTTCCACCCCGCCCTCTTCTGAGGTAACCATGGTTGCACCGCCGCCTGTTCTGCCTCGACCTTTCCCGGACGGAGATCCACCGGTGACCGCCACCGATCAGCCATCGACTCCTCCCCGCCCCGAGGCGAAGTCGCCCGCCGCAGACTCCGAACGGGACGGTGACCTCGTACCGTTCCGGCAGGCGCTGAAGACCTGGTTCACCATCTCCCTTCAGACCTTCGGCGGGCCCGCCGGGCAGATCGCAGTGATGCAGCGCGCGCTCGTCGAGGAGAAGCGCTGGATCGGCCAGCAGCGCTTCAACCACGCCCTCAGCTACTGCATGCTCCTGCCCGGCCCGGAAGCGCAGCAACTCGCCGTCTACACCGGGTGGTTGCTCAACGGCACGCGGGGCGGCCTCGCGGCGGGCGTGCTGTTCGTGCTGCCGGGGGTGGTGGCGCTGCTCGCGCTGTCGGCGCTGTACGTGGCCTTCGGCTCGACCGTCGCGGTCACGGGACTGTTCGCGGGGCTCGCTCCCGCCGTCGTGGCGATCGTGGCGCAGGCGGTCTGGCGGGTCGGGCGCCGTTCCCTGACGCATCCTCTGCTCGTCGGCGTCGCTGTGGCGTCGTTCGTGGCGCTCGCGCTGTTCGACGCGCCGTTCCCGGCCGTCATCGTCGTCGCCGCGCTCGCCGGCTGGCTGATCGGCCGGTACGTACCGCACGCCCTGAAGCCCGCCGGGTCCGGAGCGGTCGACGACGGGCCGCCGCCGCTGATCCCTGACGGCGCCCTGCACGCTGAACGTCCCAGCGCACGGCGGGCGTTGCGGATCGTCGCGATCGGCCTGGTGCTGTGGGCGGCTCCGGTGGCGGCGGTCGCCGTACTGACCGGGACGGGCAGCGTCTTCACCACCCAGGGCCTGTACTTCTCCGGCACGGCGGTCGTCACGTTCGGCGGCGCCTACGCCGTGCTCGCCTACGTCGCCCAGCAGGCCGTGCAGACGTACGGCTGGCTCGGCGCCGGGGAGATGGCCCGTGGTCTCGCCCTTGCCGAGACCACTCCCGGACCGCTCATCATGGTCGTGCAGTTCGTCGCCTTCCTCGGCGCCTACCGCGACCCCGGCACCCTCGACCCGTGGGCGGCCGCGCTGCTCGGGGCGCTCCTGACGACGTGGGTCACCTTCGTGCCCTGCTTCCTGTTCATCTTCCTCGGCGCCCCGTACATCGAGCGCCTACGCGGCAACCGCAGGATCGCCGCCGCGCTCAGCGGCATCACCGCCGCCGTCGTCGGCGTGATCGCCAACCTCGCCCTGTACTTCGCCGAGCACACCCTCTTCACCGACGTACGGGCATGGTCCACCGGCCCGCTGCACCTGGCGGTGCCGAACGTCGCCACACTGCGTCCAGCGGCCCTGGGCATCGCCCTGATCGCCGTGCTGCTGATCTTCCGGCTGCGCTGGAGCGTGCTCCGTACGCTCGGGGTGTGCGCCACCATCGGGCTCGCCGCGGCCTTCGCGGGCGTACCCGGTGTCTGAACCCCCGCGCCGCATGCCCAAGTCGTGACCCGCACCCCGGCCCGGCGCAGATCGGCCGTGCGACTTCGGCAGGACGGGTCGAGCGGGCGGGGCCGGTGCAGCATGATGGTCCGGCCATGAGGTCGGGGCCAGGAATTCGCAGTACGCGCTCGGCGCGCCGCGCGGTGCGAACGACACACGCCGCGTCGGCTGCGGCTGCCCGTGCGGCGGTCTTCTCCTTCGCCGGTACGGGCCTCGCCACCGCCGGTCACCACATGGCCTCCGGCGCCCCCACGGCCTGGTCGGCCGTACTGCCCGCCGCACTGGCACTCTTCACCGTGGCCCTGCCCCTGGCCCGGCAAGCCCTGCCCTTGCCCGCCGCACTCGCGGCAACCGGGGCGGGACAACTGGCCCTGCACACATGGTTCGTACGGGTAGCTCCTCATCCGGCGCCACACGATCACGGCCCTCACCCGCACCTCGGCCACACCGCGCAACCCGACGCAGACCTGCTCTGGTACTCCGGGCACCATGGCGGCCTCGCCATGGTCGCCGCTCACACGGTGGCCGCCCTCCTAGTGGCCTGGTTGCTGCACCGTGCCGACGCCGCTTGCCGGACCGTCGTACGTCTGGCGGCGGGGGTCGCGGAGCGCGTGGCCTCGACCTGGGGCAGGTGGGCGGCACACGGGGCAAGGCCCGCCCGAACCGCCGAATCCGCACCGGGCACGGCTCCCTGCTCGGGGATACCTCGGCCTGCGGTCGAGATGCTGACCCATGACGTGGCACGACGCGGCCCTCCGGCAGCACGGATCTCCTCCTGCTTCCTGCTGTCCATGACGGGCCGCCCTGCGGCGGGCCCGCACTTCACCCTGACCACTCAGGAGTCACCCGTGCCCAGCACCAACGCGCGCACCACGCGCCGCATCACAGCCGTTGCCGCCCTAGCCCTGGCCACCGTCCTCGCCACGGCGCCGCCCGCGTCCGCCCACGTCGAGGTCGAGGCGGAGGGCGCCCGCGCCCTCGACCAGAAGGTCACCCTGGCCTTCAACGCCGAGTCGGAGTCGGACAAGGCCGGCATCACCAAGCTGGAGGTGATCCTGCCCAAGGGCCTGGCCCCGGCCGACATCACCTACAAGTCCGGCCCCCAGGGCTGGAAGCTGGCCCCCACCGATCGCGGCTACACCGTCTCCGGCCCGCCCGTCCCCACCGGCAAGGACGCCGCGTACGCGGTGGTCGTCCGGCAGCTCCCCGACGCGAAGGCGCTGGCGTTCAAGACCCTGCAGACGTACGACGACGGGCGCATCGACCGCTGGATCGAGATCGAGGAGCCGGGCGAGCACGACCACTCGGACGACACCGGCCACGGCAGCCCGGCCCCGATGCTCGAACTGGCCGCCGCGGCGCCGGGAGCCGAGCCGGTCTCCCCCGACTCCAGCACGCCGGAATCCCCGGCGACCGACTCACCGTCGACTGACCCGGCGCCGGCCGACAAGGACGACAAGGACGACAACAAGAAGCAGGCCGACGCTCAGCAGCAGGACGACGACAGCTCGCCGGTCGTGCCGCTGGCGATCGGGGCCGTGGTGCTGGTTGCCGTCGGCGTCGGCATCTGGCTGTTCCGGCGTCGCAGCACGGAGTAACCGGGATGTCGGTCCGCCGGTGCCTGGCCGCCCTGCCCGCCCTGGTCGCAGACATCCACCGCAGCCAGGTACCCCCACGCTGCTCGACCGGCGGTCAGGCGGGTCCAGCGGTGCGCGCGTCGACGAGCAGGTGCTCGATGTGGTGGACGGCCTGGTCGAGGAGTTGGGCCACGTGGTCGTCGTAGAGGTGGTAGACGATGCGGTGGCCGGTGACCAGGCCGAGGGCGCGTAGCAGGCGCAGTTGGTGGGAGACGGCGGAGTGTTCCATGCCGACGGCGCCGGCGAGGGAGCCGACGTCGTACGGCCCGTGCCGCAGGGTGGCGAGGATCCGCAGCCGTGAGGGTGTGGCCAGGGCCTGGAGCATGACGGCGACGGAGGCGGCGGTGGTCTCGTCGAGGC
>NZ_JAAAHS010000146.1 GCF_009908195.1 Streptomyces boluensis
GGGCCAGCCCCCGGACCCCCGCTCAGAATCTGTCGTAGCAGTCGTACGACCCGTCCTCGTTGCGGCCCACGCTCTCGTGTGACCAGCACGGGAGCATCGGGGCCAGTACGACGGTCCGCCAGGTCAGGAGTGCGACCACGCACAGGGTGAGGACCGCCGTCGTACGGGGAATGCGGCGGGCGCTCAGCATCGCGCCCGCCAGCGCGCACAGCGCGGCGATCACCAGCAGGAAGACCGCGATCGGCGCCCGGTTCTCGCGCAGGCCGACGAACGTCTCCATCTCGATGGTGAAGCCCACGCTGACCCACCCGAGAAACAGCCCGGCCACGAGCAGCAGCACCCCGCCGCAGCCCCCCGAGGCCGGGCGGGACGTGTCAGGCCTCAGTGGAACGCCCCCGCATCGCAGCCTCCATCGCCTGGAGTTGATCGTTCGGCACCGCACCCCCGAAGCGGCGGTCCCGCTGGGCGTATTCGACGCAGGCGCGCCACAGGTCGCGGCGGTCGAAGTCCGGCCACAGCACGTCCTGGAAGACCATCTCCGCGTAAGCGCTCTGCCAGAGCAGGTAGTTGGACGTGCGCTGCTCGCCGCTCGGCCGCAGGAACAGGTCCACGTCCGGCATGTCCGGGTAGTACATGTACTTCGCGAACGTCTTCTCGTTGACCTTCGACGGGTCGAGGCGCCCCGACTTCACGTCCTCGGCCAGCGCCTGCGCCGCGTCGGCGATCTCCGCGCGGCCGCCGTAGTTCATGCAGAAGTACAGCGTCAGACGGTCGTTGTCCTTCGTCTGCTCCTGGGCGATCTGGAGCTCCTTCGCCACTGACTTCCACAGCTTCGGCATCCGGCCCACCCAGCGCACCCGGATGCCCAGTTCGTCGAGCTGGTCGCGGGTCTTGCGGATGAAGTCCCGGTTGAAGTTCATGAGGAACTTCACCTCGTCCGGCGACCGCTTCCAGTTCTCCGTGGAGAAGGCGTACAGCGAGATCGCCCCGACGCCCATCTCGATCGAGCCCTGCAGTACGTCGAGGACCCGCTCCGCGCCGACCTTGTGGCCTTCGGTGCGCGGCAGCCCGCGGTCCTTGGCCCAGCGGCCGTTGCCGTCCATGACGACCGCCACATGCTTCGGGATGAGCTCGCCGGGGAGCTTCGGCGGCACCGCGCCCGACGGGTGCGGCTCGGGCGCCCTGTACTCGCGCCGTGCCCGTCCCAGAATCCCGCGTCGTGCCATGTGGATACTCGCTCCCTGAAATATCTCGTGCTGCTTGCTAGGTCTTCGCTAGAGCTTCTCTACGTCTTCTCTACGTAGCGCAGCGAGCGCAGGCCGCGCTCCAAGTGCCAGTGCAGATACGCCGACACGAGGCCGCTGCCCTCCCTGACGTGCCGCGCCTCACACGCGTCGGCCGTCGCCCAGTCCCCGGTGAGCAGGGCACCGAGCAGGCCGATGGCCTCCGGAGAGGGTACGACGCTTCCCGGTACCCGGCACTCGACGCAGACCACCCCGCCCGCGGCGACCGAGAAGAACCGGTTCGGTCCCGGCATGCCGCATTTCGCGCAGTTCACGAAGCTCGGCGCGTAGCCGTTCACGGCGAGCGAGCGGAGCAGGAACGCGTCGAGCACCAGGTGCGGGGCGTGCTCCCCGTTCGCCAGGGTGCGCAGGCCGCCGACGAGCAGCAGATACTGCTGCACCGCCGGCTCGCCCTCGTGGTCCGTGAACCGCTCCGCCGTCTCCAGCATCGCGGTCCCCGCGGTGTACCGGGCGTAGTCGGTCACGATCCCGCCACCGTAAGCGGCGATGGTCTCACTCTGCGTACACAACGGCAGTCCCCTGCCGATCAGTTCACTGCCGCGCGCGAAGAACTGCACGTCCACATGTGAGAAGGGTTCGAGGCGCGCCCCGAACTTCGACTTCGTCCGGCGCACCCCCCGCGCCACCGCCCGCACCCGCCCGTGCCCCCGGGTGAGCAGCGTGATGATGCGGTCGGCCTCGCCCAGTTTCTGGGTGCGCAGGACGATCCCATCGTCACGGAAAAGGCTCATGCACCCATTGTCGCGTACGGGATCGGGCGCCGGGGGCGCTGGGCCGAGGTCACCACACCTCGCCCCGGCTCCGCGCGTTCGCGTACGACGTGGCCGCCCGCAGCCGCTCCGCGGGCGTCGCGAGCCGCACGCCCTCCGCCGCGCACGACCAGGGCCTCCCGGCGCCGTACGGACGCAGCAGCAGCCCGGCGCTCCCGTACCCCATGACCCGGCCGAGCCGGTCCGTACCGGTGTCGATCACATACGCCCCGACCGGCGGCGGCCTCACCGCCCACCGTCCGGCCTCGGCAGCGCGGCGGCGATCCGCTGCGCGGTCTCCACGGTGCAGCGCCCCAATTCCACGAGCGGGCACGGCTTGTCCCTCGCATACGAGATCGGGTCGAGCCGCAGGGACGGCAATGCGATGCCGATACGCGCGAATGCGGTTCGCAATTCAAGTACGGCTTCGTCGGCCTCCTTCAGGCATTCGAGAGCGTGCCGATTCTCATTTTTCTTTTCGCTGTCCACGAGTACAGATTGAAGCTTCGTCGCTAGAGTCCGTAAGAGCGCGGACTCCTACAACTGCCGCGCAGAGACGAGGGGTTGAGCTATGGCCAATACTCGGAAGAACGCCGCGTGGGAGTACTTCGGTGAGGAGTTGAAGCGGCGCCGCGAGGATGCGGGGATGACGCAGGCGGATCTCGGGCACCGTGTGTTCGTATCCGGCGGATACATCGGCCAGTTCGAGCAGGCGTTCCGTAAGCCGCAATTGGATGTGGCGCAGCGGATTGACGGCGTTCTACAAACCGGAGGTTTTTTCGAGCGGCTCTGGCGGAAGCTGATCAAAACGTCGCCCTATGCCTCGTACTTCGAGGAGGCGGCGGAGCTTGAGCGGTTGGCTACGAAGATCTGCGATTTCGCCCCGGCGATCGTGCCCGGACTCCTGCAGACTGTTTCGTACGCGCGGGCGCTGACCCTCGCGGGCAACCCGCTGGCGGCGGACGAGTACATCGAGGAGAAGGTGCGCGCCAGGCTCGATCGGGCGGAACTGCTCAAGGACGCTACACGGCCCGTGTATTGGGCCATCCTGCACGAGACCGTGCTGCGGGTCCCCGTGGGCAGTAACAGCGTGATGGCGGAGCAGTTGGGTCACATTTCGCGGCTCGGGCGGGAACGCAAGGTGGTGGTGCAGGTACTGCCGTTCGCGGCGGGTGCCTACCCGCAGATGGGCAAGGTACTGACGCTCATGGAGTTCGACGATTCCCCGCCGACGGCCTACACAGAGGGTGTCTACTCAGGCAACCTCCTGGATGATCCAGCCGTAGTGAAGCGGGCACATGAGGTCTACGATCTCGTCAGGGCCGCCGCGCTGTCGCCGGAGGCGTCCCTCTCCCTGATCGAATCGGCGGCGGAGGACTACGGATCATGCGTGAGTACGACCTGACCAACGCCCGCTGGTTCAAGAGCAGTTACAGCGACGACAACGGCGGAACGTGCGTCGAGGTCGCCCACAACTGCCCCGGCATCGTCCCCGTCCGCGACACCAAGCTCGCTCAGGACAGCCCCGTCCTGATCATCCCCGCCCGCAGCTGGGCGACCTTCGTCGAGGCCGTCGTCAAGGCTTAGTGGTCGACGCTCGAAGTCCTTCGGGGGTTGAGCGCCGCCGTACCAGAAGCCAACCGAGCACCGCACCGACGAGGATCCCGGCCGTGTTGTTCGCCCAGTCGACAGGCTGGCAGGACCGGATCGGGTCGAGTGTCTGGGCTGTCTCAATGAGCACCCAGGCCAGGGATCCCACGGCAGTCACAACAAGCGGACGACGGGTCGCGAGGGCGCCGAAGAGGCCGAGGGGGATCCACAGCACGACGTTGACAGCATGATGCGCCGGGCCTCCCGGGAAGGTCCGTGCGGAGGCGCCGGACACGCAAGCATGAAGGCGGTCGACGACGCCGGCCTGGACCTGGTCCGGCAGCGTCAGGGAGACACATACGGCCGCCGCCAGGAGCATCCCCAAGGTAGCCCGCGACGGCCGGCCCGTTCTTCTGACCATGGGGCGCCAAGCAGTGAACGCCAGGGCGACGAGCACGACACTGAAGCCCGCCATGACAGCGGTGTGTTGCTGGGTGGGCATGCGGAGCTCCTCCTGCGATGTTGCGCCGGACGACCGAAACCACGAAACACTGCATACGTACGGAAGAAGCATGTCGACCGCGGAATCCCACTCAGTGGGCATCGCAGCGCTCACCGTCCGCCATCCACAACACCGGAACGGAAGTCAGCCCCCCGAAGGACTTCCAGAACGGACCACTTAGCGCGAGCCCGCCGTGCGGTCGCGGTGGCCCTTCACGTCCGGGAAGCCGATGTGGTTCGGCTCGCGTTCCACCTCGCCGAGCCACAAAGGCTGCGCGTGCTGCTGTACGGCCGCGACCAGGGGCGGCATGTTCTTCTTGCCGACCGGGATGCGGTAGCGCAGGCGGGGCAGGTCGGGGTGCAGCGGCTCCTCGTCGCGGACCAGGTTCCACAGGACCGGGTGGTCGCGGTCGATCGGGCCGTTGGGGCACAGCTCAAGGGAGTACAGCTTCTTCGACGTGCCCTTGCCCGCCTTGCTCCAGTGCAGGCCGACCCCCGCGAGGCTGTCGAAGGGGATGACCTTGCGGCCCACCGGGTTGGAGATCCACAGGCCCACGTGGTCGACGGCCAGGAAAGCCTTGCGGGACTTCCAGCCCCTCCTGAGCATCATCACGGCGAAGAAGATCGCGAGCGCACCGACGGCGATGCCCCCGTAACCCCCGTTGTTCGGGGCCCCGTTGACACCCAGTACGGCCAAGAGGCCGCCACCGATGAACAGCAGACCGAAGAACGAGCACCCTGCGGCGCCCTTCACGGACTGGTTCACCGCCTCGTCCCCGAGCGGGATGACCGAAGCGGTGGAGGCCGGACCGTGTGCGTAAGGACTGGGCATGGGCATGCAGTGTAGAGGCCGGTCCGAACGGCTAGGCTGCGCGGCCATGGACACTCGGGGGACTTCGAAGGACGAACTGCGCGCGGCGTTCCAGCAGCAGAGTCAGACCGGGCGGGCGCAGGCGCGCTCACGGGAGGCGCTGGCAGCGCGGCGGGTCGGAATGATCGTTTCGGTACTGCTCGGCGTCGCGGCACTCATGCCGGTCGTGCTGCGGACCAGTCAGGGCGCGCCCGCCGGGCTGTGGATCGCCCTGTGCGGCCTCGGCCTGCTGATGAGCCCCGTGGGCTGGCTGCTGGCGAAGTTCGGGCGTACCCGCTGGATGTTCGTGGCCCTTGCCATCGGCTTCCTGCTCGCGCAGACCGGCGACATGTCAGCCAGGGATCTGCTGCCCTGAGCGCGGACCGTCGGGCCCGCTGATCGCCTCGTACGGAGCGAGCACCCACGGGCTCGACGGGTTCGCCGGGTCCAGGAGCCGCCGGAGGTGGGCGTCCGAATCGGCCTGCGGGGCAGGGAAGTCCTCGTACTCCGTGCCGCGCAGGAGCTCCGTCCAGATCTTGCGGCCGAGCAGGTAGTCCGTCGCGTACTCCTGCCAGGAGCCGTACGTGCGGGCCACCACCGGTACGACGTCCTTGAGTGCCGTCCACGCCTCCGCCTCCGTGACGTACCCGGCGGCGAAGCCGGTGCGCGTGATGTCCGCGTACAGGGCCACGTCCCAGGCCAGCGGCGAGACGCCGTACCGCTGCCGGGCGCGGGCCCGGTAGCCGGTGTGGGCGAGGTCACGAAGGCGGGGCAGCAGCGCTTCGCGGGAGCTGATCTCCCAGTGCCCGGCGAGCGCACGGCGGGCCTTGGCCTCGTCGACCCGGCGGTACGGGTACAGGGTCGTGCGCGAGGCGTCCTTGGCGCGGTGCACGGGTGCGCTGAGGGACACCATCCAGAGCTGGTGGCGGGTGAGCGGTGCCGGGTACGTGCGCTCGGCGCGCGGTCTGCCCCAGTCCCGTATCGCGTTCCATATCGACATGGGGCCGCACCCTACGTGTCGTACCCGCGCTCGCGTTCCGTGAGGCCGGACCACAGGTGCGGGGCGTACCGCTGGACCGCCGCGTGGATCTTGACCCGGCTGCGGGTGGGCTTGTCGAGCGCGATGCGGTAGCGCAGCCGGGGCAGGCCGGGGCGGAACGGTTCGTCGTCGCGTACCCAGGGGCCGAGGACGTGGTCGCCGGGGTCCACGGCGACCGCCGGGCAGAGCTCCAGGGTGTACGTGGGGAGGCCGCGCTTCTTCGCCCAGTGCAGGCCGACGGCGGCGAGGGAGTGCCAGGGGATCACGGCCATGCCCGACTTGTTCCGCAGCCACACCCCGGTCGCGTCGACCCGCATGTGCGTGGAGCGAGCCGCCCGGCGGAAGTCCTCGACGACGTACGCGACGCCCCCACAGACCATCACACCAAGACCGGCGAAGGCGATGGACACCCCCGCGTCGTTCCCCCACGACGAGCCGTACATGATCAGCGCCACGGCCACGAAGCTGCACGCGGGATACGGAACCCGGTTCTTTCCGGCAGGCGGCAGCAGTATGAAGGCGGCGTCCCGCGCCGGACCGTGGGGAGCCGGGCCGTGAGGAGAAGTCATGGGGAGCGAGTCTAGGCACGCGCGCCGACCCCGCTCCCGGCATGCCCACCGCTACCCTCACTTTCATGGCGACACGGGGTGAACGGCCGTACGAGGTAAGCGCGTTGGAGACTTTTCACCGGGCTCGGGCGGCCCGGCGCGGGACCGCCGTCGTGGGGCTGTTGCTCGCCCTGCTCGGGCCCGCCGTGGTCTGGCTGCGGGTGGTGCGCGGGGTGCCGCTGGACCTGTGGGCCGTGCCGTGCGGGGTGGCCGCGATCGCGTGTGTCGCCGCGGCCGTGCTTGCCCGTGCCGGGCGGACCAAGCGGGCGCTCGCGCTGATCGTGACCGGGGTGGTGCTTGTGCTCGCCGGGGACCTCATCGCCACCGCGACCGTCAGCTGACCGTCACCGTGCCCTCCCTGCGGTCGATCCGGATGCGCAGGCGGCGGCCGTCGGCGGTGATCCGGGTGCGTTCCTGCACGTCGAGCGGCAGGTCGGGGGCGCGGACCCCGGCGTCGAGGCGGACCCGGTCGAGGACCGCGCGCATCGTCAGCGGGTCGGGGCGGGTGCCGAGGTACCAGGCGGTGCCCCGGCCGTAGCGGTGCCGGGTGGCGGCGGGGCGGCCGTCCGCGTACGTCAGTATCGGGGCCGCGCCCTCCAGGATGATCTCCTCCGACCAGAGCGTGCCCTCGCCGCCGCCGCCCAGGCGCAGCGTGCCGCCCTCGGGCAGCGGGTCGAACTCCTCGATGCGCAGGCCCAGTAGCTCGCGGAACGGTGCCGGGTAGCCGCCCAGGTGGACGCGGTCGTGCTCGTCGGTGATGCCGGAGAAGTAGGACATCAGGAGCGTGCCGCCGGCCGCCACGTAAGCACGCAGGCGGGCCGCCGTCTCCTCCGCGACCGAGTACAGGTTGGGGACCAGGAGCATTTTGTACGGCGACCAGTCGCCGTCGGCCGGGACCACGTCGCACGGCACCGACGCGTCGTACAGCGGGCGGTGGTGGGCGTGGGCGGCGTCCAGCATGCGGGTGTCGGCGCTGGGGTGCGCGTCCTGTTCCAGGGCCCACCAGTTGGGCCAGTCGAGGAGGAGTGCCGCTTCCGCGCGTTCCGGGACCGAGCCCAACAGGTCGGGGTGCGCGGCGAGTTCGGCGCCGAGTTGGGTGACCTCGCGGAAGATCCGGGTGTCGCGGCCGCCGTGCGGCACCATCGCGGAGTGGAACTTCTCGGCGCCGCCGCGCGACTGCCGCCACTGGAAGAACAGGACCGAGTCCGCGCCGTGCGCCACCGCCTGCCAACTGTCCAGACGCATCCGGTCGGGCACCTTACGGCCGTTGCGCGTACGCCAGTTGACCGCGCTCGGCGCCTGCTCCATCAGGAGCCAGGGCTGCCCGTCGCGCAGGCCGCGCATCACGTCGTAACTGAACGCAGCCTCGTGCACCGCGTCCGGGTCGTGCGGGTCCGGGTACGAGTCGTACGAGACGACGTCCATCTCGCGGGCCCAGGTGAACAGGTCGAGGGTCTTGGCGACCGGCACGAAGTTCGTCGTCACCGGGACGTGCGGGGTCAGCTCGTCCAGGACGACCTTCTCCGCGCGGTAGCAGTCGAGCAGCTCGTCCGAGGAGAAGCGGAGGTAGTCGAGCTGCTGCGTGGGGTTGCGGAACGACGGGGCGGTGCGCGGGGTGTGGATCTCGTCCCAGTCGCCGTACCGCTGCGACCAGAAGTCCGTGGACCAGGCCGAGTTGAGCGCTTCCAGGGTTCCGTACCGGGCGCGCAGCCAGCGGTGGAAGGCCTGGCGCGAGACCTCGCAGTGGCAGTGCCGTGAGATGTGGCAGCCGAACTCGTTGCCGATGTGCCACAGGGCGAGCGCCGGATGGTCCGCGTACCGCTTCGCCACCTGCTCGACCAGGCGCACCGCGTACGTACGGAACACCGGGCTCGACGGGCACCAGTGCTGGCGCGAGCCGGGGTGCAGGCGGGTGCCGTCGGCCAGAACCGGCAGCGTCTCGGGGTGCAGGCGGGCCAGCCAGGCGGGCGGTGACGCGGTCATCGTGGCCAGGCAGACGGCCGTGCCGTGCTCCGCGAGCCGGTCCAGGTGGCCGTCGAGCCAGCCGAAGTCGTAGGCGCCGGGGGCGGGTTCGGCCTTGGCCCAGGAGAAGATGCCGACCGTGGCGAGGTTGACGCCCGCCGTGCGCATCAGCTCGGCGTCCTCGGCGTGTGTTTCGGGGCCCCACTGCTCGGGGTTGTAGTCCCCGCCGTACGCGAGGGAGCCGAGCTTCGCGTACAGGTGCGCGAGCCGGTCCTCCCTGCCGTGCGGTCCGAACTGGTTGTGCTCGTCCGTCATTTGACCCCCAGCGTCTCTTGTCCCGATCGTGCCTCGATACCCCGGAAGTGGTCCGCCATAGCCTCCTGGGCGCCTTCGACATCGCGTTCCCTGAGGGCGGTGAGGATGGCGCGGTGGCGGCGGGCCGTGATCGCGGGTGCCGGGTCGCGGGTCCAGCCGCGCACCTTCGCCACCCGGTGGAAGACGTGCCAGAACGCGGCGAGGAGCTGCGGCACCAGGGCGTTTCCGAGGGCTTCGTACAGCGTCTCGTGGAACGCGCGGTCCAGGTCGGGGAAGGGCTCACCGGCTTCGGCGGACTCCTCCATGCGGCCCACTATCGCGTCCAGGCGGGCGAGCCGGTCCTCGGTGAGGCCGCCCGCGACCCGGCGGATCAGGCCCTCCTCCAGGACCTCGCGGACCTGGAGGATCTCGGCGAGGGCCGCGTGGTCGTCCTCGACCTGGGCGAGGGTGCGGAAGGTGAGGCCGTCGACAAGCGGGGTGAGCGAGGCCTGCCCCACGTACGTGCCGTAGCCGTGTCTGATCTCCACGATGTCCAGGGCCTGCAGCGCCTTGAGCGCCTCGCGTACGGAGTTTCTGCTCACCCCGAGGCTCTCCATCAGCTCGGCCTCGGTGGGCAGCGGGGCGCCGGGCGGCAGTCTGCGGTCGAGGATCAACTGCATGACGTCGCGCCGGATCTGGGTGCCCACGTGCCGTTCCCGGGAAGAGTTCCGCCTCGCGTTCCTTGGCTCCTCGGACATGCGGCACAGCGTACGACCGCCGGACGTCCCACGTCCCATGTCGGGACGGAACTCGTGCGGGAGGAGTACGGGAGGACACGGGGAGCGGGCCGGGAGGACACCGGGAGCGGGGCCGAACCCGGCGCATACCCGCCCGGAACCGATCCGTGCGCGATCCCTTGACCGCCCTCCGGACCACTCCTATGGTCGCGCTACCTCATAGACGTAGGACGTGGGATCTCTCAACTGCACGTCCTTCCCCGGGACTTGGAGACACCGTGAGCGACGTGACCCCGGCGCTGCACCGCCGGTCCTTCCTGAAGTACTCGGGCGCCGTCGGCGCGGCCGCCGCCATCACCACGACCCTGTCCGCCTGCTCGGGCGGCCCGCAGTCGACGACCGACGACGGCGGCGGCAGCGGCTCCACCGGGACGCTCACCGCCGTCATCGGCTATGGCAACGACGGCAGTTGGGACCCGACGCAGACCGCGTCGGCGTTCTGCATGGCGGCCAACCACCACATCTACGAGGGCCTGCTCGACACCGACCCGATCAGCCGCGAGCCGTACCCGGCGCTCGCCACCGCGCTCCCGGCCCCGAAGGACCTGAAGACCGGCACGTCCTGGAAGTTCACGCTGCGCTCCGGCGCGAAGTGGCACGACGGGAAGCCGGTGACCGCCGACGACGTGGTGTTCACCTTCGAGCGCATCCTCGACCCGGACACCGTCACCCTCGCCCAGGGCTTCTTCGCGTCCTGGCTGAAGGAGGTCAAGAAGGTCGACGAGCGGAACGTCGAGCTGGTCCTCAAGTTCCCCTTCCCGGACGGCGCTTCACGGCTCACCCTCGCGAAGATCATGCCGAAGCACGTGTTCTCGAAGGCCGGCGCGTGGGAGAAGGCGATCACCGGACTCGCCGTCGGCTCCGGCCCGTACAAGCAGAGCGCGCACCACCCCAAGTCCAACACCACCTTCGAGGCGTTCGCCGGCTACAACGGCCCGCGCAAGGCCACGTTCAAGAAGATGAACTGGCTGACCATCGTGGACGCCGCGCCCCGCGTCGCCAAGATCTCCGGCTCCGGCGCGGGCGCCCAGATCGCCGACAACGTCCCGTACGCCAACATCGGCCAGCTGAAGAAGGGCGGCCTGAGCGTCGAGGGCGGCGCCGGGATGAACAACCTGTTCCTGATGTTCAACACGGCCCACAAGCCGTTCGACGACGTCCGGGTGCGCCAGGCCCTGCACTACGCCATCGACCGGGACAAGATGATCTCCGCCGCGCTCAAGGGGCACGGCAAGGCGTCCACCTCGTTCCTCGACGAGGGCAACCCGTCCTACCGCGCGGCGAAGACGGTGTACGGCTACGACCCCGACAAGGCCCGGCAGCTCCTCAAGGCCGCCGGGGTGACCAAGCTGAAGGTCAACCTGATGGCGGTGAACGTCAGTTGGATCGTCGACTGCCTGCCGACCATCGAGGAATCCTGGCGGAAGATCGGGGTCGAGACCACCCTCGAACCGCAGGAGACCGCGGCCCTCTTCACCAAGCTGGACCAGAAGAAGGACTTCCAGGTCGTCGCCGCCGCGTCCAACCCGAACCAGTTCGGCATCGAGGCCGACCTGATCATGCACTACAACTACGGCCCCGAGAACCTCTGGATGAGCTACGCCCGCTGGGCGAAGAACTCCGAGGCCAAGAAGCTGTTCAAGCTGATGGACCAGGCCACCCGCGAGGCCGACGCCGCGAAGAAGAAGGAGATGGTGCAGGAGTACATCGACCTGGTCGCGGAGAACGCCGTCATCTACCCGGTCGTCCACAACGAACTCGTGACCGCCTGGAACCCGGACCGGATCAGCGGCGTACGGGCCCAGCCGTACCCCGGCATCAACCTGCTGCAGGCCAAGCCCGCCAACTGACCGTCAGGGGGCGCACGTTCGCATGGCCGCAATCCTTCGCATCCTGGCCCGCCGCATCGCGCTGCTCGTCCCGCTGATGCTGGGCATCGTCCTGTTCGTGTTCCTCGTCATGCGGTTCTCGGACATCGACCCGGCCGCCGCGTTCTACCAGGGCACCAACCCCACCCCGGAGCAACTGCACCAATTCCGGGAGGAGAACGGCCTGCTGGACCCGCTGCCGGTGCGGTACGTCGCGTTCGTCGGCGAGCTGCTCCAGGGCGACATGGGCATCAGCGTCCTCACCCGGGCGCCGGTGCTCGACCAGGTCAGTACGGCGCTGCCGCTCACGATGCAGCTCACCTTCCTGGGCCTCGGCATCGCGGTGGTCCTCGCCCTGGCCCTCGGTGTCACGGCCGCCATCTACCGCGACCGGCTCCCCGACCAGCTGATCCGCGTGGTCTCACTGACCGGGGTCGCGGCGCCCGGCTTCTGGCTGGCGCTCCTCATGATCCAGTACCTGGGGGTGGGCGCCGGCTGGTTCCCGACCAGCGGATACGTCAACCCGGCCGACTCGTTCACCGGCTGGCTGAAGACCATGACGCTGCCCGCGCTCGCCCTGTCCCTGCCGGTCGCCGCCCAGCTCACCCGGATCGTGCGCACCGCCGTGGTGGAGGAGCTGGACAAGGACTACGTCCGTACCGCGATCGGCAGCGGACTCCCCCCGGTCGTCGTGGTCGGCCGGAACGTGCTGCGCAACGCCCTGATCAACCCGCTGACCGTGCTCGGCCTCCGGGTCGGCTACCTCCTCGGCGGCGCCGTCGTCATCGAGACGATCTTCGCGTTGCCCGGCATGGGCAACCTGATGATCACCGCCGTGAAGAACGGCGACCCGGCCGTTGTCCAGGGCGTGGTGATCACGACAGCCGTCGGCTTCGTAGTGGTGAACCTCGCCATTGACTTGCTCTATTTGTTGGTCAACCCCCGGCTGAGGAGCGCCTCATGAGGAGTCGTCAGGAGCTGGCGGCGGCGCTGGCACGCCCCGGCGTGCGGCTGCGCGGCCTTCGCCGGCTGCCGCTGCTCTCCCGTATCGCGGTCGGCGTCATCACCGTCGTCGTCCTCATGGCCGCACTCGCGCCGCTGCTCGCCCCGCACGACCCGCTCGACCAGGCCGCGCTTGCCGACGGCACGGGCGCGCCCTCGGCCGCGCACTGGATGGGGCAGGACAGCCTGGGCCGCGACATCCTGTCCCGCCTGATGCACGGGGCCCGGCTCTCCCTCCTCATCGGGCTCGGCGCCACCCTGCTCGGCCTGGTCGCGGGCGCGCTGATCGGGGCGGTCGCGGCGACCGCCCGCAGGTCCGTCGACGAGTTCCTGATGCGCTGCCTCGACATCGTCATGGCGTTCCCCGGCATCGCGCTCGCGGCCGTCCTCATCGCGGTGTTCGGCGGCAGCATCCCGGTCCTGATCGGCGCCATCGCGTTCCTCTACACCCCGCCCATCGCCCGCGTCGTACGCGCCAATGTGATGGACCAGTACGGCGAGGACTACGTGACCGCCGAGCGGGTCATCGGCGCCCGCACCCCGCACATCGTCCTCAAGCACGTGGCCGTCAACTGTGCCGCGCCCATTCTGGTGTTCTGCACCGTGCAGGTCGCGGAGGCCGTGGTCTTCGAGGCCTCCCTCTCGTTCATCGGCGCGGGCGTCGCACCCCCGGACCCGTCCTGGGGCAGCGTCATCGCCGACGGCAAGAACCTGGTCCTCACCGGCGGCTGGTGGGCCACCGTCTTCCCCGGCCTGCTGATGCTGGTCACCGTGCTCGCCCTGAACATCCTCTCCGAGGGCGTGTCGGACGCCTGGGCCGCGCCCGCCGCGCGTGACGTGCCCTCCCAACGCGCGGGTACGCACGACGAGTTGGAGGCCGACGAGTCGGGCACCGGTGAGGTCCTTGGGCTCCCAGGCCTCACCGAGGCGGCGGCCCGCCTGCGCGCCCGCGCCCGCCCGCTCCCCACCGGCCCTCCGGTGTTGGAGGTCACCGACCTGGCCATCGGCTTCGACGCCCGGCACGGCGGCACCGACATCGTCGACGGCATCAGCTTCGACGTACGCCCCGGCGAAGTCCTGGGCCTGGTCGGGGAGTCCGGCTGCGGCAAGTCGTTGACGGCGCTGACCGTGATGGGCCTGCAGCCGAAGGGGGCGCGGGTCCGGGGCCAAGTCACGTTCTCTGGCCAGGAGTTGACCACCCTCTCGATGCGCGCCCGGCGCCGGCTCCTCGGCCACGACATGGCGATGATCTACCAGGACGCGCTGTCGTCCCTGAACCCGGCCATGACGATCCGCGCCCAGCTCAAGCAGGTCGTACGGCGCGGCGGCGCGCGCTCGTCGGTGGAGTTGCTGGCCCTCGTCGGCCTCGACCCGGACCGCACCCTGAGCAGCTACCCGCACGAACTCTCCGGTGGCCAGCGGCAGCGCGTACTGATCGCCATGGCGCTGTCCCGCAACCCGAAGCTGATCGTCGCCGACGAGCCGACCACCGCTCTGGACGTCACGGTCCAGGCCCAGGTGATCGAGCTGCTGCTGCGCCTGCGCGAGGAGTTGGGCTTCGCCCTGATCCTGGTCTCGCACGACCTGGCGCTGGTCGCGGATGTCACCGACCGGGTGGTGGTGATGTATGGCGGCCAGATCGTGGAAACCGGCGTCACCGCCGACCTGGTGGAGGCCCCGGCCCACCACTACACGCGGGGGCTGCTCGGCTCGGTCCTGTCGCTGGAGTCGGCGGCCCAACGCCTCACCCAGATCAGGGGTGTTGTGCCGTCGCCGGCGGATTTCCCTGCGGGGTGCAGGTTCGCGGATCGGTGTGGGTCGGCGAGTGCGGTGTGCGGTGTCACTCCTCCGCCCCTGCGGGGGGCTTTGGGTACGCATGCGGTTGCCTGCCACCATCCTGCGGTCGCCCTGCCGGCTCACTCTTCCCCACCCCGCCCCTTCCCGAAGTCCTCGCCGGACGGGCCTCCTCAATCGCCGGAGGGGCTATTTATTAGCCCCTCCGGCGATTGAGGAGCGGGGCCTGGGGCGGAGCCCCAGTTCGGGAAGGGGCGGGGCGGGGAGAAAAACAAGTCCAGGAGGCCACCGTGACGGACCCACTCATCCAGCTCAAGCACGCCCACGTAACCCACAGGGCCCGCTCCGGCGGACTCCTCACCCGCGACAGGGTGCACGCCCTGACAGACGCCGACCTCACCCTCACCCCCGGCGAAACCATCGGCATCGTAGGCGAATCCGGCTGCGGCAAATCCACTCTCGCCAAGGTCCTCGTCGGCGTACAACGCCCCACCACCGGCACAGTGGAGTTCGACGGCCAGAACCTCTGGACGATGCCCAACGCCGAGCGCCGCGCAGCGATCGGAACCGGCGCGGGCATGATCTTCCAGGACCCGTCGACGGCCCTGAACCGCCGCCTGACCGTACGCCGCATCCTGCGCGACCCGCTCGACGTCCACCGCCGCGGCACACCCGCCGAACGCGAGGACCGCGTACGGGAGTTGATGAATCTGGTCGGCCTGCCGCAGGTACTCGCGGACGGGCTGCCCGGCCAACTCTCCGGCGGCCAACGCCAGCGCGTCGCCATCGCCCGCGCCCTCGCCCTGAACCCGAGGCTGGTCGTCGCGGACGAACCGACCAGCGCCCTGGACGTGTCGGTCCGCGCCCAGATCCTCAACCTCCTCCTCGATCTGAAGGAGCGCCTGGGCCTGGCCCTGGTCTTCGTCTCGCACGACATCCAGACGGTACGGCGGATGAGCGACCGGGTCGTCACGATGTACCTGGGCCGGATCGTCGAGGAGTCCCCCGCCGACACGGTCCTCACCCGCTCCCGGCACCCGTACACCCGGGCCTTGTTCTCGGCCACGCCCGGCCTCCTCGACCCGATCGACCCGATCCCGCTGGCCGGTCCGGTGCCGTCCGCGACCCGGCCGCCCAGCGGTTGCCCGTTCCGTACCCGCTGCTGGAAGGCGGACGCGGAGTGCGCGGCGAGCATGCCGGACTTCACCGAGTCCGCAGCCGAGGGCTCCGGGCACCGCTTCCGCTGTCACCACCCCGTGGACGACGGCCAGTCGCTCCATGAACTCGTCACCCAGGCCGCCGCCACGGCCGTACCCCAGGAGAGCTCATGACGCTTCCAACCCCGCTGACCGGTGTCGTCCCGCCCGTCTGCACCCCCCTGACACCGGACAACGAGGTGGACGTCCCCTCCCTGGTCCGTCTCGTGGACCATCTGGTCGGCGGCGGCGTGGACGCGCTGTTCGTCCTCGGCTCGTCCTCCGAGGCGGCGTACCTCCCCGACCGCCACCGCCGTACGGTCGTGGAGACGGTCGTCGCGCACGTGGCCGGTCAACTCCCGGTCCTGGCAGGGGCGATCGACATGACGACCCTCCGCGTACGGGACCATGTGGCGGCCGTGACGGCGGCGGGCGCGGACGCGGTGGTCGTGACGGCACCCTTCTACACGCGCACGCACCCGGCGGAGATCGCCACCCATTTCCGTACCCTGGCCGCGGCCTCCCCGGTCCCGGTCTTCGCGTACGACCTGCCTGTCTCGGTGCACACGAAACTCGACGCCGACCTTCTCCTCACCCTCGCCGCCGAGGGCGTACTGGCCGGGGTCAAGGACTCCAGCGGCGACGAGGGCGGCTTCCGCGAGGTCCTGCTCGGCGCCCGCACCCGCGCGGACGTGACGGGATTCTCTGTGCTGACGGGCACGGAACTCACCGTCGACTCGGCCCTGGCCATGGGCGCGGACGGCGTGGTCCCCGGCCTCGGCAACGTCGACCCGGAGGGGTACGTGCGGCTGTACCGGCACTGCCGCGCGGGCGAATGGGACCTGGCCCGCGCCGAACAGGAGCGCCTGTGCGCCCTGTTCGCGATGACCCGCGCCGGCGACCCGGCCCGCATGGGCGGCTCGTCATCGGCCCTCGGCGCGTTCAAGGCGGCGCTGCACCTGCGAGGCATCATCACCTGCCCGGCGACGGCGGTGCCGCAGGTTCAGTTGTCGGCGGAGGAGGTGGGGCGGGTGG